>NZ_QXIR01000016.1 GCF_003581585.1 Bacillus salacetis | reverse complement strand
TATATAATGGAGCGGGTGAAGGGAATCGAACCCTCATCATCAGCTTGGAAGGCTGAGGTTTTACCACTAAACTACACCCGCATATTCAAATGCTCACTGGTCGGGAAGACAGGATTTGAACCTGCGACCCCTTGGTCCCAAACCAAGTGCTCTACCAAGCTGAGCTACTCCCCGTTTTTGTCTCTCATCCCAAAACAGGATTGAGTCATAAATGGCGCGCCCGAGAGGAGTCGAACCCCTAACCTTTTGATCCGTAGTCAAACGCTCTATCCAATTGAGCTACGGGCGCAAAAATTTTGGTTGGTGCGGCCGAGAGGAGTCGAACCTCCACGGGGTTGCCCCCACTAGGCCCTCAACCTAGCGCGTCTGCCATTCCGCCACGACCGCGTTAAAAGCGACAAAGTCTATTATATAATTTCTAGCGTTAAATGTCAATCATTATTTTTAAAGAATAAAAGTGCGGGTGAAGGGAGTCGAACCCCCACGCCTTGCGGCGCCAGATCCTAAGTCTGGTGCGTCTGCCAATTCCGCCACACCCGCATAGTTTAAATTATTCCCACAAAAAATGGTGAGCCATGAAGGATTCGAACCTTCGACCCTCTGATTAAAAGTCAGATGCTCTACCAACTGAGCTAATGGCTCTCGATGGCTGGGCTAGCTGGATTCGAACCAACGCATGTCGCAGTCAAAGTGCGATGCCTTACCGCTTGGCTATAGCCCATCATTCGTTTAAATCTCACAAACGCGAGGTTTATAATATACCATGTTTCATTAATTAGTGTCAAGCACTTTTTTCAGAAACATTTAATGGCGGTCCGGACGGGACTCGAACCCGCGACCTCCTGCGTGACAGGCAGGCATTCTAACCAACTGAACTACCGGACCAGGGATTTTTGCTGACAAGCAAACTATCCTTCCTTTATGTAAGGGCTGGATATCACTTATCAAAATATCTCTCCTTAACGCAAGGAGCAGATACAAGTTCCAAAATATCTTTTCTTACTGTAAGAAATAAGATATTTAGATGGTGACCCGTACGGGATTCGAACCCGTGTTACCGCCGTGAAAGGGCGGTGTCTTAACCGCTTGACCAACGGGCCATTCTGCAATGGCGGAGAAGGAGGGATTTGAACCCTCGCGCCGCTTACACGACCTACACCCTTAGCAGGGGCGCCTCTTCAGCCACTTGAGTACTTCTCCACAACCTCAAAAAAATGGCTCCGCAGGCAGGACTCGAACCTGCGACCGATCGGTTAACAGCCGATAGCTCTACCACTGAGCTACTGCGGAACAAAAAATATTTAATGTCGTTGTCCGACTTTTATTATTATAACCACCTGAATAATAGTTGTCAACGGATATTTCAAACTTATTCAGAACTTACTTTTTCTAATGTAAGTCTGCCTTTGCACTTCCCGCAGACATACCGTTCTGTATTGATTCTGCGCCTTCTTTTGTAAGCAAGGCTGCAGCCTGTACATATATACAAAAGTGATCTTTGATGTTTCCTTGGCTGGGATTGAAGCGGGCTGCAATGTCTTGGTGCATCCACTTTTTTCATTAGATCCCGGAAATCTTTATCTCTGTGCTTGTATCCTTTTCCTTCTATATGTAAGTGGTAATGGCAAAGTTCATGTTTTATGATGCCGATAAGCTCCTGCACTCCATGCTCTTCTAAATATTTTCTATTGATTTCAATATTATGGGACCGCAGCATGTACCGCCCGCCAGTCGTGCGGAGCCTTTTATTGAAAAAAGCTTTATG
The DNA here is from genome assembly GCF_003581585.1 of Bacillus salacetis. GTDB lineage: Bacteria > Bacillota > Bacilli > Bacillales > Bacillaceae_B > Rossellomorea > Rossellomorea salacetis. Next base: position 104,244 of record NZ_QXIR01000016.1, on the reverse strand, counting down.
CCTGAACTGTTTGCCGAAGCTCACTGCCGAAATTTCTTCAACCAGCTTCTGCAGCTCTCCATTTTCCATTTGGATTCAACTCCTTTTCGGTGAACCTGACAAACTATTATAGCATATAAATAAGTAAGATTTTCTACTGCCTATATATCCTTATTCATAACAGTTCACACTGGATTTTGCTCATTTAGTAAGGCTCTTCTCGCAAACTCTGCTGCTATTCAATATAAATTTCAAATTATAAACTGGTAATTCATCGAATATATCCCGGTGAGCAGGAATGAAAAGAGCTGCTCGTTCTTTTTAGAGAGTAAAACCTTGGTATACAGGGGGAAAATCCGGCACCTGGGGTTTTTCTGAAAACAATATATGCGTAAACAGCCTTTAGTAAAGCTGGAGGGCTCCTGGAGCTTATCCGCCCAGCTACCATTTCATAATGTCTGAACTATTCCGGTTTCACTAATTTAATGATCTAATTAGAAGGAGGTTTGGTTATGCCTAACTGGCTTGTCAGCCAAATGCGGAAAGCTTATTTTGAAAAGGACCGGTACCAGATCAAACTTCTCAATCAATGCTGGTACTTCTATAGAAAAAAACACTGCTCATAATAAGCAGTGTTCCTTCTTTGTCTATTCCTTCACCATCGATAAGGCGACTCTTCCTTTTTTCACATCTGCGCTCTCCACCCATACTGTCACTACATCTCCAACCGAGACTACATCCAGAGGGTGTTTCACAAACCCTTTGCGGAGTTTGGAGATATGGACAAGGCCGTCCTGTTTCACTCCTATATCCACGAACGCACCAAAATCCACTACGTTCCTGACAGTTCCCTGCAGTTCCATGCCCGGCTTCAAGTCTTCCAGCTTGAGTACATCCTTCTTTAGCAGCGGAGCCGACAATTCATCCCTAGGGTCGCGGCCTGGACGCACTAGGGCATCCAGAATATCTTTCAGCGTCAGTTTACCGATGCCCAGCTCTTCTGACAGTTCTTCAAGATTGATGCTCTCCACTCTTTTCTTCAGTTCTTCCGTTCCAAGAGAACGTTCGTCCAAGTCCAGCTTTTTAAGAAGCTTTCTGACCTCTTCGTAATTTTCAGGATGGATAGGCGTTCTGTCCAGCACTTCTTCACCATCGATGATCCTCAGGAAGCCGATGCACTGTTCATATGTCTTAGCTCCGAGACGAGGGATCTTCTTTAATTGTTTTCTCGAATTGATCCTGCCCTCTTCTTCTCTTTTCTTTACAATATTATTGGCTACCGTTTTTGATAGCCCTGCTACATATTGCAGCAACGATGCAGAGGCTGTATTGACGTTCACACCTACCTGGTTCACAACGGTTTCCACTACAAAGGTTAGGGAATCGTTCAGTTTTTTCTGTGATACGTCATGCTGATATTGACCAACCCCGACTGATTTCGGATCTATTTTCACAAGCTCTGCTAGCGGGTCCTGAAGCCTGCGTGCTATGGAGACAGCGCTCCGTTCCTCCACCTGCAACTCCGGAAACTCTTCCCTTGCAATGTCGGAAGCAGAATAGACACTGGCTCCTGCTTCATTGACGATAATATACGAGATGTCGCTGCCCAATTCCTTAAGATTGTCCACTGTAAACTGCTCGGTCTCCCTGGAGGCTGTCCCATTTCCGATAGCTACAATTTCAATATCATATTTTTGGAGCATCTTCTTAAATAGATCAGCAGCGGCTTCTCTTTTAGCTTTCGGAGGATGAGGATAGATTACATTGATATCCAGCACCTTCCCTGTCTGATCCACAACCGCCAATTTACATCCTGTTCGATAGGCCGGATCCACCCCCAGCACCATCTTCCCTTTTAACGGGGGCTGAAGGAGAAGCTTGCGCAAGTTCTCCGTGAAAATATGTATGGCGCGATCCTCTGCCGTTTCGGTCAGAGCGTTTCGTATCTCCCTCTCAATGGATGGCTGAATCAACCTTTTGTAACTGTCCTCTATCGCTTGTTCGATGGCTTGTGATGCAACAGATTCCTTCTTGATGACATTCTTCACAAGGAAGTTATGTATTCTATCCGCATTAGGCTCGATAGCTGCTTTCAGAACTCCTTCCTTCTCTCCCCTGTTTACAGCCAGCACGCGGTGCGGAACAATTTTGTTTACCGGCTCGCTATACTCGTAGTACATTTCGAAAACATTTTTTTCATCATCTGCATCTTTTTTTACAGAAGTGATCAGTGTGCCCGTTTTAAAAGTATCATTTCTGATCCACTCCCTGAATTTCGCATCATCAGAGACCATTTCTGCGATAATATCCTTTGCCCCGTCAATTGCTGCTTCTGCAGAATCCACTTCATTCTCGTCTGAAATGTACTTTCCCGCTTCTGCTTCCAGGCTCCCGGTGGTCGGAAACGACAACATCCATTCCGCCAAAGGTTCAAGCCCCTTTTCTTTAGCGACTGTTGCTTTGGTTCTCCGTTTTTGCTTATATGGACGATAAAGGTCTTCCACTGTTTGGAGTTTATCCGCTTTTTCAATTTCCTTCTTTAATTCTTCAGTCAGCTTCCCTTGCTCCTCAATCAGGCGAAGAACCTCTTCCTTGCGATTATGCAGGTTTTGAACATAGTTCCATGCATCCATCACTGCCCTGATCTGCACCTCATCCAATGCGCCGGTCTGTTCTTTGCGGTACCGGGCAATAAACGGAACCGTATTTCCTTCTTCCAGCAGGGAGATTACGCTTTTTATCTGTTTACTATTGATTGAAAGATCTTTAGAAATCTTTTCTATGAGATTAGGCTTTTCCAATACCAACGCCACTGCAATATCCCTCCAATTCATTACTTTACATACCAAGTTTACCATAGCCTCTGTTATATATACTGTTTGCGCTTCTTTCATTCCTGCTTGACGGCCGCTGCTTAGTCATCTTAGCTTGGAGACTCCTGATACAAATACATTAAGCAGCTAAAAAAGAAAAAGCCTACTCATATTCAGAGTAAGCTTCCTACTATAAACGTCGTATCGTCTGTTGGATCTGCCAGACGCAAGCTGATTTCATCATTGATTTTCCTTAAGGAATTACTATTTTGGAGCAAGGACTTAATATTGGTGATATTCAATCCATCAGAGTGCAGTAAGAATTTAGATTGAGGTTCGTACGTAAATCTTTGTGTCCTGTATTTTTGGGGCCTGCCTGAAAGGTAACCAGTTACCGGGAGGGGGTACGTCATTTTCCCTCCGGAGGAATAAAGATAGAACCGAATATTGCCAACACAACTGTATTCGAATTCATTGCTGCCATAATAAGCCTTCATGATAGCAACAGCTGCGCCTCTTTTATGCATCAATTCCTGATTACAGTAATCTATCAGGGTTGAAACATCCTCATGGTGATGCTTTTCTACCAGCTCAACTACAGCATTGGAGGATTCGTATGCAAACTCTCCGCTGCCCAAGCCGTCCGCCAGTATACAGATAAAGTAATCATCAGTGGATGTAAAAAAGAAACTGTCTCCACAATACGGGTTCTTCCCTTTTGCAACTTGCTTAGCATAAACCTCAATCTGATCTTGGACTAAATGAGTCATTCAGGATAACTCTCCGAATTTCTCATTTCTGCCTCTATAGCTTCCTTCAGCTTTTTGATCGCCCGCCTTTGAAGTCTGGAAACATGCATCTGTGAAATCCCCAACTTTTCTCCGGCGTCCTTTTGGCTGAGATTATCCAAATATGTATATTGAATAATAAGCCTTTCTCTCTCTGATAAAACATGGAGCACTTTCTCAAGGACGAGTTTCTGATTAATCCTCTCGTATCCTTCGTCGACACTTCCGACGATATCTAGAAGCGTAACTGTGCTGCCCTCGGAATCAGCTTCGATGGAATGGTCCACAGACAAAGCCTGATAACTTTTTCCCATCTCCATTGCTTCCAGGACTTCTTCTTCAGTCACTTCAAGATAATCCGCAATCTCTTCAACTTTTGGTGAACGTTCCAATGTATTGGTCAGCTCTTCAACCGTCGATTTGATTTTGGGCCCTAACTCTTTGATTCTTCGTGGCACGTGTACACTCCAGGTCTTATCACGGAGGAATCGCTTGATCTCACCCACGATTGTTGGGATCGCAAAAGCTTCAAAAGTCTTTCCAAAAGAATCATCGTAGCGGCGGATGGCACCTAACAAACCAATCATACCGACCTGCACAATATCCTCATGAAAGGATTTCCCCTTTGAATATTTGCGTGCTATGGATATTACAAGATTTTCATAATGGAGGACCAGATTACTCTGCGCTTCCTCGTCATTTTCTTCTTGATATGCTTTTATCCATTCTTTTACTTTTTCTTTTGTCTGGTTAGGTTGAGATAGTCTCGGCATCCTTCTCCACCTGCTCTCCTTCTAGGAACTTAGTCATGAAGACTGTTACACCTTCTTGGTGATGGACCTTCACTTCATCCATCAAGCTTTCAATAAGGTACAGCCCAAGGCCGCCTTCCCTGAGGAATTCCACAGAGTTTTCAGCATCGTATGGACCAACTTCTTCACGTGTCTTCTTGAAATCAAAGCTCTCACCATTATCCGCTACCATTACTTCCAACCGTTCTTCATATAAAGCGAATCCGACTGTAATCTCTCCGGTATCATCCTTATAAGCATGCTGTACCGCATTGGTGATGGCTTCACTTGCTGCTATCTTCAAATCTTCGATAGCATCATAGGTAAAACCCATTCTGCTGGCGATGCCGGAAAGAGTCAGCCGGATTACCCCCACGAATTCTGGCTTAGCAGGGATTTTCATCTCGATGTAGTCAAAATCTTGCATTATTCTACGCCACCTTTTACCTCGGAATTAATATTCATAATATCCCCAAGTCCTGTAATCTCAAACAGGCGTTTTAAGCGTTCTGACAAACCATTTAAATAAAGCTGGCCGCCATTTGCATTAATGGTCTTGAATAAGCCAACAAAAACCCCTAAGCCTGTACTGTCCATATAGGAAACCTCGGATAAATCAACATTCATTACCACATTTTCTTCTTCAGCTGAAGAAGAAAGGGCATCTTTCAATTTAGGAGCCGTATAGGCATCTATTTCTCCGTTCACTTTTACATCGATCACTTTATCATTTTCGTTCAAATCTATCGTCAAATTCATCAATTTTCACCTCTTCTATAAATCCATCGCTATATTTGTTTACCCTAACTTCCGGATAATAAACATGATCAACAAATTCTTTTCAATATGATGAGGGTGAAGTCATCCCTGAGCTGAAAATGCTGGAGCCTTTCCAGCTCTTTATATACATTGGTCACAATCTCCGGGGCTGGAAGATGGATATACTTTTCTATGAATCCAATCAGGTCCTCCCTTTCGATGAACCCTTCTTCTGTCCTGCACTCTGTGACGCCGTCAGAAAGAAGGATGATCAAATCGCCAACGTTGACTTGACGTTCATACTGTCTGTACTTCGCCCTTTTATCTACTCCCAGCAGGAGACCCTTCGCATCAAGGTCTTCAAACTCGCCGCTTTTGTAGTTATAAAAAAAGCCAGGTTCATGCCCGGCTGAAGAATAATAGAAGTTATGTTTATATGGATCATACATACCATAAAACATGGTTATGAACATGCTTGGATCAACGTTCATTTCTACTACTCTATTGAGGCTTTCCAAAACGGCACTTGGATAATGGCGGTGCTCAGGAAGGCTGTCCATCGCATATTTAATCATGGACATGCAAAGTGCCGCAGGTATCCCTTTACCGATTACATCGGCAATGGCCACACTTATATAATCATTGTCATCCTGGACAAAGTGATGGTAATCGCCATTCATCCTTTTGGCAGGTACGCTGATCGCCCCGATATCCAGCGCATCGATCTCAGGTATCGTTGTACCGAGCAGGGTCTGCTGCATATTCGAAGCGATTTCGATTTCATTATTCAGTTCCTGCTGTTTCGAACGCAGGCTTTGGTGTTCACGATAAGCAAATCCATACCCTATCATGACTTCTAGTAAAATATCAAAAGAATCAAGCACTCTCTCAGATAATCCCGGCTCCATTTCAAGCATGATGCTCTTATGGAGACTGATGATTTCTTCCGGGGATATATTATGTTCTATCGATTTGCGGCTGAACTTCTGGCCCAGATACAGCGCCTGTTCATCCTGCTCCTTCAGATAGTTCTCGATGATTTCTTTATATTTGACATCCATCAATTCTCTAAAGTCCATGTCACTCCCCCTAGCGGAGCCACTTTGTAGCTCTTATATCAGTACCTTCTCCCGGGGTAGATTCCACATTGAATTCATCCATCAACCGCTTTACACCCGGCAGTCCGGCACCCAGTCCTCCTGAAGTTGAAAATCCGTCTTCCATCACTTTTCGGATGTCCTTAATTCCAGGCCCTTCATCCAAAGCGATGATACGGACACCGTTCTTTCCGTTCTCGCTTAATTTCTCAATACATATCTGGCCCTGTCCGGCATATAGGTATATATTTCTTGCCAGTTCAGAGATTGCAGTGGTTATCCGGGCTTGGTCGACTGTGCCAAATCCCAAATCCTTCGCTACATTACGACCCAGCTGTCGGGCTGCAACGATATCCCACTCATTAGTAATCTTAACGCAGGATTGGATTTCCATTCACTAGTCCCCCAATTCCTGTTGTAATTTCTCCAAACCTTTTTCTAGATCCAAGGCTGTCAATACATCATCCAGATGAATGCCAAGCTCGATAAGTGTAATGGCAACAGCCGGCTGTATCCCTGTAATGACGACTTTCGCCCCCATCAGCCTGGACATATTGATTACGTCGCCAAGCACCTTTGCAATGAAAGAGTCAATGAAGTCGATGGAAGTAATATCGATCACCACGCCCTTGGCGCTCGTCTCATGAATCTTATGAAGCAGGTCTTCCTGGAATTGAAGTGCGGTTTGGTCATCCAATTCCCATTGAATGGATATTAACAGACAGTCATGCAGCTTTAATATTGGTATTCTCACACTGTTCCCTCCGTTGAAACAATTTTTCTATTAGTCATTTCCAAGGCTTTTTCAATACCTTTTCTTAAAGTACTGTTTGTGCTGAATTGGTTCAGGTCGATTCCGAGATTGACGATCGTCTGCGCAATTTCCGGCCGGATCCCCACAAGCATGCATTGGGCACCGACGAGCCGGACAGCCTCTGATGCCTGTATGATATGGTGGGCCACCATTGTATCCACCACCGGTACCCCGGTAATATCAATCAGCACGACTTCGGCACGGTGCTTCACAACCCCTGTCAGCAGATTCTCCATAATCAGCCTTGCACGTTCGGTATCGATCGTGCCGACAAGCGGCATGACAGAAATTTTCTCAAACACCGGAATCAATGGAGCAGATAGTTCCTGAAGGGCAATCTTTTGCAGGGAAACTGTTTTTTCCCAGGTTTTCGCATAAGCCTGTACAATTTCGTTGTACATAGGTGAAAGCCACTTATCAAAGTCCTCCACTGCCTGCTTATGATTTTCATCATTGATCTTGCCTGCTTCAGTCAGATTGTCATAAACAATCCGGCCAAACATACGGAGCCCAGATGTAACAAATGTCAGCGGCCAGCCGAGCCGGACCACCCTCTCGGCAAAATCATCAAGTCTCGCGGAATACTCCTTGGAGTCTTCCAGATTCGAGACAAGCAGATCAACGAACTCATGGCTGGTTTTCGTAAATATTTGATCGGATACGACTTCAGTGACAATATCATCTGACTCATCCTTCATTATTTCCATCCATCTTGAGACAAACTCTGTTTTATTTTCCTTGATTGTTCCTATAAGGTCGTTAAACATCTAGTCCTCCCCATATTATCATAAAGATTTTCTGTTCCCTCTTAGAGGTGCCAGTTGTAACTTCGATTTAAAATAAGTAAAAAATATATGATAGCACTCCGGAAATGGTAACATACCACCCCTGACAAACACACCAGGAAAAAACAGAATTTTTCAATTGAATGATTGGATTTCCCCTAATCTCCTTTATATTATAAGTATTATTTGATTATTTGTCATATATTCTCCACTATACACCTGAAAGGCTGCTTTATCCAACCGCTTGCAAAGGCCGAAAAGATAAAATTATAAACAAAAAAGCCCAGCAAGCATTTAAACACCGCTGAACTTTTCAGTCTATCCTTTGTACATATAAAAAAAGAACACTCCAAACCAGAGAGCGTTCTTTTGTCAAAATTGTATGAGTCCTACGCTGATCTGCAGGGCATCATCCACTTTTTCCATCATTTCATCATCTAAATGCGTAATCTTATCCGTTAAACGCTGTTTATCGATGGTTCGAATCTGTTCGAGCAAGATAACGGAATCTCTTTCAAAGCCATAACGCTTTGCATCAATCTCAACATGAGTAGGCAGTTTTGCTTTTTGAATCTGGGCTGTGATGGCAGCCACGATCACTGTGGGACTGAACCGATTGCCGATATCGTTCTGAATAACAAGAACAGGCCTTACGCCTCCCTGCTCGGATCCGACTACCGGGGAAAGGTCCGCAAAATAGACGTCACCACGCTTGACAATCAAAGGATTAGCCTCCACTCACTAAACGTTCGACTGTATGCTCTGCCTCATATTCCGCCTGAATGGCTTCAGAAGCGATAGCAAGATTGATCTTTGCCATTTCCATATATCCACGTCTCATTGTTTCACGGATTTGGCGCTTCTTACGTTCCCGAAGATACATCTTAGTCGCACGATAGATATACTCATTGCGATTTACGTTTTCTTGTTCTGCAAAGCCGTCAAGTTCTGTAACGAGCTGTTGCGGTAAGCGAATTAAGATTTCTGTTGTTGTGCTGGATTCAGACACAAACCACACCTCCACCAATCACTATATACCGTTTCGTTTACTACCATACCTATCATACCATCAATTGCCGCAAGATAAAAGGCTAAAATGAAATCATTCTCTATTATCGGCCTATCCACTGGAGAATTATGCATCTTTTACCTAAGGCATGTAAATTTCCCATTATTGAAGAAGCCTTAATATCTCCCAGCCCGATGTGCGGCAGCCGCGATTCATTTTTTATAAAATCCACTTGTAGCAAGCAGCTGATTGGATACTTCAACCGGTTCCCCGGCCTTTATATAAATCCGCGGCACCCTGTTGGAGATGATGCACGGGATCTCATAGTTGATGGTATCCAGCTTCCCGGCAATTTCATCCATTGAAATGAAATCATCCCCCTGGCTTCCGATCAATGTTACCTTCGCGCCCGGTGCAATTTCACCCGGAAGGCTGATCATGCATTGATCCATGCAGATCCTGCCGACAATCGGGGCCCGTTTTCCTTCCACCAGGACTTCCTGGCCCTGCAGCCTCCTTAGCCAGCCGTCGGCATAGCCAATCGGCAATGTGCCAATCCATTCATCCTTTTTCGTTTCGTAAGTCGCCCCATAACTTACCTTTTCCCCTGCCTCTAGCTCCTTCACCTGGACCAGCCTGGAGTGAAGGGAGAAGGCCTGTTCCAGCTGGAACGGAAGAACACTCTTCATTTCCAGCGAAGGCGAAAGCCCGTACATCGCAATTCCTGCCCTTACCGCATTGAAATGGGACTCAGGATGTGAGAGTGTCGCTGCACTATTGGAGCTGTGAATATATCTCGGACGTTCGGATAATGCAGATAACATTTCTTCAAATGCCGATAATTGCTTATCAAAATACTCCGTATCCAGTTCATCTGCCGTGGCAAAGTGAGTAAAGATCCCTTCCAGGAGGAACTTATCTTCATTTCTAATGAACGCCTCCACCTTTTGCAGATCGGCTGAGTTCCTGATTCCGATACGCCCCATCCCTGTGTCACATTTAATATGGAGGTTCAACTTTCCACTTTTCTGCTGAAGGAATCCCTTTGCGCTTTCAAGCCAACCATAATCGAATACAGTAAGCGAGATATCATGGTCCATAGCAAGAAAAGCATCTTCTGCCCTCGTAGCTCCCAGCACCAGAATCGGCGCATCGATCCCATTTTCCCTGAGCGAAATGGCTTCATCCAGGAATGCAACAGCCAGTCCGCCGGCTCCGGCTTCGAGCGCCGTGCGGGCAGTCTGGACATCGCCATGGCCATATGCATTTGCCTTCACTACCGCAAACATGGTAACGTCCTTCGGCAAATGCTGTTTAATATTTTGAACATTTTTGTATAGATGATCAAGATTGATTTCCACCCAGGTATCCCTGAAAAATCGGGTTTGAGTAATCAAAATGAATTCACTTCCTCTTTCTGAGCAGCTGATATATAGGCGGCAAACCCCGCCGCATTAGAGTTTTCCAAAGGCTCTTTTCGTAAACTTTGTTGCTATTCAATATAAATTTCAAACAATATCCTGGTAAATCACCGGAAAAACCCCTGTGAGCAGGAAAGAAAAGAGCTGCTCGTTCTTTTTCGAGAGAAGAACCTCTGAATACAGGGGAAAAATCCGGCATCTGGGATTTTTCCGAAAGCACCCATATATGCGAAAACAGCCTTTTCAAATAAATCACCGCTTTCGTAATAATTCCAAAAGCCGGTTCCTCCCATGATCCAGGTTTTTCTCTCCAGAGCCGCTCTTTTCTTTCCGGTTATTCAATACTCTCCTAAATAGAGCATTATGAACCGATGAAAACTTGATAAAATCGATTATTCTCTTAGGGCCTCCCGCTGTCAAACCCTATATTTCCTATTTACTCCGAAAACCGCCAGATCTTCAAACCTTTTCAAAAAGCTGGCACTTTCCGGAGTGTATGATGCCTGTTTAAGAATTATACCAAATCTTCTCCTTGTTTATCTAACAGAAGCTAAAATAGGAGCTGCCCTATATAGAGCAGCTCCGTCGGTAAAGTCTTTATTTCACCATCGATCCCTGGACTGACCGGGCGATTTCTGTCATTTCATCAGGAGTCAGGTCATTGGAGGCAAGCATATAATCGACCCCATCATACGTCCATGCAATCGTACGGTCGGTCATTGCCGCAATCGTAAAGCCAAGGTCCTGAATCTCACCGTTTACGGATGTGGATACCGTTACGGCAGGTACGTCAGTTGATTTTTCCTGAACTAGCGTGAACGACTTCTCTCCATCGTAAGTAAGGACAACACGTTTTCCATCATCTGTCTTCACTTCTTTTTCCTCTACCAGTTCAGCTCCGTTTTCAGCTGCCGCCAAAGGATAATTCACAGTGAACTCTCCATCATCAACAGCTGCGGTCACAGGCATTTCAAGCTGGGCACCAGTCATGTTCTTCTTCATATCAAAATCGTTCTTATCGAATGCCGCTTTTGTATCCATCTTGGAAAACTCAACGGTCACAAGCGCGTTCCGGTCAGCATCCATCACTTTGACAGAGGCCGGTGTCAAATCCTTCTTGTTGAAACTGATTTCCTGGGAAGGGAGCATTTGGCTGTTTTGGTATCTGGTTGCTGTTTCAAAGACATAGTGCTTATCCGTCGCCGTGAATTTGGCATCCTTGTCGGCTTTAATATCTTCTACGAGCGACTCAAAAAGATACGCCTGGCTGCTGTTGTTCGGCCAGTCACTTTCAAACTTGAAGCTCTTGTTCAACGCAGGTGTCAAAACAAAAACTCCCTCGTCATTCCGCAAAATCATCTGGCTTTGCTCTTTTGCAGGATTTGATAAGTTCACCCGGTAGTAATTGGGGTCATTATGCCAAATATCCACATCATACGTCTGCGGTTCATCACCCACCTGAAGAGTCATCTTTGCTTTCGCTTTATATCCCTTCATATCTTCCGCTTTTGCACTCAAATCCTTCAGAACATCCTCTTGGGATTTCGCTCCGCAGGCAGCAAGCATTACTATCGCCAACATTGCCGCAGCCAACACCACTAACTTCTTCTTCATCCTTTCAACCCCTTTTATCTCAGTTAACGTATTAGAGAGAGGGGAAAACCAGCCAGCACGAATGAACTGTCATCCAATCAAGCCCGCTCAACATCTGCCGTCCGCAATCCTATGGAAAAACAGCAATCCTGCTGCCGGCTGGTCTTGTCTCTCCTATTGCACTACGAATATATGAGACAACCTCAAGGTTTATGCTAGGAAAGATGACAAGCCGGAAAAAATTAATTGATGATATGGCTGGTTAAAAGGGACGGGACCCATAGTTTTTTTGTGAATGTTCTTGAGGTTTCTTTAAGGTGATATTCGGTGTACTAGCCTCTCTATTCAAGACGGATCACTACGCCACTTCCAGGCCGTTTTGAGGGCCTTTTACCGGCTTGGTGTATTTGAAACTCTTCTTCAAGACAGTTCCCGACCTATTTCTTTTGTTTCTTGTCCTTGAAAGGTCCCCACCCATAGCCCCCAACCCTCAAACTAATCCAGCTCTTCTATAATCACCTGTGCAGCAGCAAAATCCCGGCTGTGCGTGATGGAAAGGTGAACACCTTTTTCAACCGGAGCAGCAACATAAGGCTTTCCGGATGGATCTTTTCTGATTTCAATATCATTAAAAGAGAGCTCAGCCCCGATTCCCGTTCCGCAGGCTTTGGCAAATGCCTCCTTCGCAGCAAACCTGCCTGCAAGGAATTCGCTACGGCGGGTGCCGCTTAAAGATAAGTAATGATCTGCTTCCGCTGCAGTCAGTACTCTCTTGATGAATTTTGGCTGCCTTTCCGCAAGCTTGTCTATTCTTTCGATCTCTACAATGTCCAGGCCGATTCCTCTGATCATTTAAATCCTCCTCATTCTATTTCTATCTATGTTTACATAGTATTAGTACAAGATATCCCAATCTGATATTACCATACTTCCCGCTGTCCACTTGGCGTGTATACAGGTAGAATATTAGAAGTATGGATCGCCGCTTATCCGGACATACCGCTATTATAGGAGGTTATGCAAATAATGTTCGTCCGAACTGAAAGTTTTTCTCAATTTCTGCGACTCTATCCAGTAGTATCAATTATCGTATTCATTCATCTGCTGTTATTCAGCGTCACGTGGATTCCGTTCCTTCCCGAAATCTGGGTCTATGAACATTTTGCCGGAATCAACCTATATATATTCAACGGTGAGTGGTGGAGGCTTGTCACTCCTATTTTTGTTCATTTGGGATTTTCCCACCTTCTGTTCAATTCGTTTTCTCTCATTCTTTTTGCACCGCCGCTCGAAAGGATGCTGGGCAAGTTTACATTTACAGCTGTTTATCTCAGCTGCGGCATCATTGCCAATATCGCAACATACTTTTTGAAGCCGCTCACCTACAATCATGTAGGTGCGTCGGGTGCCATTTTCGGTCTGTTTGGAATTTATGTCGGCATGGCCCTGTTTCATAAACATCTGATTTCCACTCAAAATAAGCAAGTGATCATCCCTATAGTGGTGATAGGTTTGGTCATGACATTCTTTCAATCCAATATCAATATCACCGCCCACCTTTTCGGGCTGCTGTCCGGCATCGTCATTTCGTGGCTGCTGCTTCCCATTATGGTTAAAAAAACGCGTTATTAAACAAACAACGGCATGCAAGGGGGCTTCACACCCCATTGCACGCCGTTTCGTTTTTACATTTTTTCACAACTTTCCTGTTATACAGGGACATCAGGTTAACTTCTCATAATTGATGTTTCTTACTCCTCAGAAAGCCTGCATTACTTCCAGTAATCTTCCTTCTTATTGTTACCGCTCCAACCGCTGCTTACACAATCCATGCTTATACGCTTAGACACCCTGTTTCTCAGGATAATACCATTCATATATGCTTTTTACACTTTGATCATCGAGGTCGATGATCCTGCCAGCTGCCCCGGTTTCCCCTGATTTAACCGTCGCCCTCAGGTTAGCCAGTTCTCTTTTAAGCTGAAAGAAGTTCTGCTCTGTCTCAAGTGATTGAATCCTGTGTTTTTTCATCAATAATGTATGTTTCTGCAGCATTCGGTATTTCAGTCCCAGCTGGCTGCCTTCGATACTCCATCCTGCACTCCGGAACTTTGAATAGCCCAAAAGCCAAAAGGGGATATAGAGAAGCAGCGACCACAATCCCAACGGCCAAAAGGTAATGGACAAGCCGGCAGCAATTGCTGTGACAAGCAGGCTTTCCCTGAATAAATAACGCCTCAGTGACCTTTTGGGAACAGGTTTGAAGTCGACGGAAACCTTGTATTCAGGCAGGATATCCTTGATGATTGCAGCAATTTTTTGTTTTTTGATCATCGGAAGGATTTTAATCGTGCTGCTTTCCTTCTCCAGCACAGAACCTCCCGCACTTTCAATCTGGACTGCAGCAAAACCCAAAGGCTGCCGAAGGATGTTTTCTGAGATCCTGACTCCCTGGATTCGATTCAACGGCACGGTCATTTGCTTCTTTTCCAGAAGCCCCCGGGTGATGACCAAATCATCTCCCTGTTTTCTGACAGTGAAATCTGCGTAAACCAGCAATGTTCCGATGATCGCTAATATCCATGCTGCCAGGAGGCCCAGTATGACTACCACTGTCACAAAAACAACGCCGCTCCGCACAATTTGCTCCAATTCATTGAAGACAGCTTCATACGGTATGAGTTCATCAAACTGAGATAGAAAGAACAACACTCCTGAGATGACGACGCCGGCGCCTCCGGAAGTTGTAGCCATCAGCAGCAAGTCTTTAAAGTTCATTTTGAACACGACGTCCCCATTTTCCCCGGAGACAGCCTGCTCCTCTTCTGCAACCTTATTTCGCTTTGCCGTTTTCGCTTCATTGATGATCCTCTGAAGTTCACGGGCTTCCTCTTTGCTGATGGCAGTCAGTTCCGCCTCCGCCTGCTTGGAATCAGAAGAGCCCGCTGTTTCCACTTTCACCCTGACAAGGCCGAATGGACGCTGCAGGATGCCTTCCGTGAGATTCAGGCTTTGAATTCGGTCGAAAGGGATATATCTTTTCTTCTTAACGAAAAGGCCGTATTCAATTCTGAGTTCGCCATCTTCGAGCCAATATGAGAATCGCAGCCACTTGATGATCCCCGAAGCAAGGAGAAAGATCATGATGGCACCACCGATAATAAACGGAAGCCATTCCAGGAATCCCTCGACTTTCTCTCCTCTGTTCAAGAAAACTAAAAAGACAAATGGGATAATAAGTTCCTTTAATTGCTTTAAAAAATTGGCAACTGCCGAGATGGGGTGAAGCTTCTTTTTCTCAGACATCATCTTCAGCCACCCTTGCCAGAGCAGAAATTGAATTGCGCAGCTCATCGGCTTCGTGCATATCAAGTGCAGGGATATCGTGAGTCGTCGCTGCCGTCGATATCGTTATTGTGGCTAAATCATATTTTCGGAGCAGCGGCCCTTGCACGGTATCAACGTGCTGCACCCTGACCATGGGCACAAGAGTCCTTTTCACAAAAAACACGCCGCGTTGAAGCTCGATTTCCTGTTCCCTCACTTCATACCGCCATCTCTTCCATCGTATAACCGGAAACAGCACTGCAAAAAAGTATGTATAGATAGCCGCCAGGGCAACCGCCGCCACTGGTATCCACAACGGCCATTCAAAAATAATTGCCAAAACCAGCGCAGCGGCAGCGAGGATGATTACGCCGGCTGAATGAATCAGCCCTGTCCATCTCCAAACCGGGAGCGCTTTCTCCGATATTCTCGTGTTGGGTTCGTTCACCATTATTCTGCCTCCAATCCTTCCCTTTCCATTGTATACGATTGCAGGCACTTTTTAGTTTCATTTCCCTATAATATTTCAAAAGATGCCTTGTCCACCCAGCGAAGCTGTTTATTTTCTCCAAGCTCCTCCACTAACCGGAACAAGGCGTCGTCCTTTTTCTTCGCTTCAATCATGCAGTCGATCTGCTTTACCGATCCTTTTATTTCATTTAGGAAGTCCATGAACATATTTGGATCAATGTATTCAGCGTGAGCTTTATATTCTTTATCAGAACGTGGACTGGAGATATGCATTTTCACAGGAAGTGGTGAATTCGTCCATGTTCCAGCCACCCTCCCCCAATCCTCTTCCCAATCTTTTTCATGATTTGCAAGGTGATGATGGTAGTCGAATACCATCGGGACTCCAAGTTTTTCACACAGATACAGCGTATCATGCATGGTGAAAACCGTATCATCATTCTCAAGGATGATCAGATCCTGCAATGAGACAGGGGTCAGGCCCCAGTTATGGATAAACTGTTCCAGGGCCTTTTCTTTATCCTCATAAGCTCCCCCGACATGAAGGACACAGCGGTGTTTCGGATCCACTGCCATTCCTTTCAGCATAGCCTCGTGAATCTTCAATGTTTGCAAAGTGTTCTTTAAAGTATCTTTATTAGTTGTATTGAGAAGAACAAAGTGATCCGGATGAAAACCGATCCTCTGGGGATGGCTTTCGATGAAATCCCCTATCTCACGTAAAGGTTCTTTGAGTGCCCTCATGAATTTCCAATCCTTCAACTCGGGATGGTTGGCAAGGGGAACCAGCTTTGAGCTGAAGCGGAAGAAACGGATATCATTTGCCAGATTATGTTTGAGGAGCCTGAGGCAGTTTTGCAGGTTCGACACCGCAATCCGTTCCAGTTTGCGCAGTCCCGCCTCCCTGTCTTTCAGCTGAAAAAACTGCTTATACGTCATTGTCTGGGACGGCGAGGCATTCTCTAAATGTACACTCATCGCCACATATCCCAATCGAACTATCGTCATATCTTTCCCGCCTTTTTTGTAGTAGTATCTGCGATTGGAGAGGGTTCTATCAGGAAAGCTTCTTGGATTGGTTATTGCTGCCTGCTGCTGAGGCGAATGACGAGAACTGCGTGCCGGATATCAGTCAATTTGTGTTCGATATCAATGGTTGCATGTCGAATATCAGCCAATCCGTGTCTAATAACGATCGCTGCGTGTCGAATTTCAGCCTTGCCTTTTCTAATAATTTTCCATTGTGCGGTTCCACTCGCAAACTGATCCACTCTCGCGGGTGGTTTCCCTGTAAAAAAAGCCATTCCCGGCTGAGGGAATGGCTTTGAGTCATTTATTAAGATTCGCGCTGCTGTTTGCGGCGAGGGTTCCTTGAAGAAGAACGGCCTCGTGAAGAAGAGTAACCTTGTCTTCCTCCGCCTTTGCCTCCGCGGTTAGATCCTTTTTTGAAGTCGCGCTTTCCGCCACCGCGTCCTCCGTTGCCTTTGTTTGGAAGAGGCCTTTCTTCCGAGATTTGAACTGGAGTATCATCCGGCTCTTTTGTCATGAGACGGATAGCTGCGGCTACGATATCAACACTGTCATTTTCATCAAGAAGCTCTTTAGCCATTCCGCGGTAATTTTGAAGTTCGTTGGACTTCACAGTTTCAACAAGCTTCTCCATTGCCAGGCGCTGCTGTCCTTCAAGCGCCTCGACAGAACTTGGCGGCTTCATTTGAGTCATGCTCTTCTTCGTTGTTTTCTCAACGATGCGGAGGTAACCCATTTCTCTTGGTGTGACAAACG
This sequence comes from Bacillus salacetis, assembly GCF_003581585.1. Classification (GTDB taxonomy): domain Bacteria; phylum Bacillota; class Bacilli; order Bacillales; family Bacillaceae_B; genus Rossellomorea; species Rossellomorea salacetis. The sequence goes on along the minus strand of NZ_QXIR01000016.1, from coordinate 86,812 downwards.
TCATCGCCATACCTTCTTTACCTGCACGTCCTGTACGTCCGATACGGTGGACGTAGCTTTCAGGATCCTGAGGGATATCGAAGTTATATACGTGAGTAACGCCTGAGATATCCAGTCCGCGAGCTGCTACGTCAGTAGCAACAAGGACATCGATACGGCCTTCCTTGAACTGGCGGAGAACGGTCATACGTTTCGCCTGGCTCAGGTCACCATGGATTCCTTCTGCAGAGTAGCCTCTAAGTGTCAATGCACGGGCAAGTTCATCTACACGGCGCTTTGTGCGTCCAAAGATGATGGCAAGTTCAGGTGATTGAACATCAAGAAGACGGGAAAGCACATCGAATTTTTCTTTTTCATGAGCTTTTACGAAATACTGCTCAATGTGGGGAACCGTCATTTCTTTTGATTTTACACTTACTGTTTCAGGGTCCGTCATGAAGTTATTCGCAATCTTGCGGATCGGTCCAGGCATTGTTGCTGAGAACAATAATGTTTGGCGCTCATCCGGTACATTCTTCAAGATGGATTCGATATCTTCGATGAATCCCATGTTCAGCATTTCATCCGCTTCATCCAATACAAGCGTGCTTACGTTGCCAAGCTTCAACGTTCTGCGGTTGATATGGTCAAGCATACGTCCAGGCGTACCGACGATGATATGAGGGTTCTTCTTCATCGCGCGGATCTGGCGCTGGATATCCTGCCCGCCGTATACAGCCAATACGTTGACTCTTTTGTCCTGGCCGATCTTGTATAATTCTTCTGAGACCTGGATGGCCAATTCACGTGTCGGGGCAATGATAAGCCCTTGAACGTTCGGGTTTTTCACGTCGATCTTTTCCACCATCGGGATACCGAAAGCAGTAGTTTTACCAGTACCTGTCTGTGCCTGGCCGATAACGTCCTTGCCTTCAAGCGCAAGCGGAATCGCACCTGCCTGGATCGGTGTAGCTTCTTCAAAGCCCATGCGATTGACCGCTTTTAATGTACTAGAGCTTAAATTTAAATCTGAAAAATTCGTCAATTTCTCATTCTCCTTTTTGTTTGTGATACTTTTATTTTATTGACATGGTCTACATTTTCCTAAAGAGAACCCGGCCATAGTCTAAGCACCCCTCAAAGTAAGGGGGGATGGAATTTACCGAGAATATATTTATTAAGAAAGCCGTGTTTTCCTTATCGGCAACGTGTTTGGGACAATTTCTACCCTACAAAAAAAATTACTCTTCTTAAAGAAGAGTTTGCACAAAAAAATGTGAACAATGTTATGGCTATGTTACCACTAATAGAAAAAGATTTCAATTAAAGTAAAAATATCTTGCTATTCACTTTTCTTTCACAAGGAAATCTTTTACCTTCTGGAACAGCTCTTCACTGTCATCGCTGTGGCAGATCAGATGTTTTGCTTCTTCCGAAAAATGCCTTACCTTTTCTTCATACGTAATTTCCTCATATAAGAAATCTGCGCTTTTCGGGGGAACGATTCCATCCTTTTTCCCTTGAGCGATAAACACAGGGATCTTGATATCCTTCAGCAGGGGCTTGGCCATCATCACCACTTTCCTGAACTGATAGGTGGCCGAGATGGGCGTATCCTTGATTTTTTTCTTGTACCTCAGATACAGTTCATTATTGGCGAGTTCCCCTTTGAACACATCCCTGAAAACTTCCCTGATGTCGACCAGGAGCTGCTTTGGATTGACATAGTAAGCTGCCGCACTCAATAACACAAGTTTTCCTACTGGGTATTCCACAGAAAGATAACTCGCTATCAAGCCCCCCATGGAAAAGCCTATAACATATACTTCTTCACATTCTTCCAGCAAAGCCTTCAATTCTTCCTCTGCGTGTTTCACCCATTCATCTGCCTTTTTCCCTTTCAAATCAAGGGTTTCCCCATGTCCCGGCAAGGTGGGGACAACGATTTTCCAGTCTGTATGCTGTCGGAGATAGCGGGCGAGAGGATCTACTTCGTAAGGGCCGCCTGTAAAACCATGTATAAGCAAACATCCATTCATCATTATCACCGTTTTCGAGGTATTATATTTACTGTGGATCCTATTTTTTAATGATTCTTGAATTTTTCTTAAGGAGGTCTTATCATGAAAGCCATTTTATTTGATTTGGACAGGACTCTGCATGACAGGGATGCTTCGGTTCTGGCATTTTTGGAGATGCAGCATCAGAAATTGAACGCCCTTCATCACACATCCATTCCCCGGGCATATATCGACCGGTTCATCGAACTCGAATGCAAGGGGTATGTTTGGAAGGATAAGGTGTACAGCTCATTGGCAGAGGAGTACAGCCTTCCCCTGTCCGCTGAAGACCTGCTCCATGATTACCGGACCAATTTTCACTCGCACTGCCTGGAGATGGACGGAGCTGCCGAGACCCTGCACTTAATCAAGGCAAAGGGATATAAATTGGGAATGATCACAAATGGCAGGACAGATGTGCAAAACGGAACCATCGACGCCCTCGGGCTTCGTGACTATTTTGATATGATCTTGATTTCCGAAGAAGCCGGGGTGAAAAAGCCTGATGTGAAAATCTTTGAAATGGCTGCGGAAGCGCTCAATGTTTCGCCTTCGGAATGTCTTTATGTTGGCGACCATTATGAGAACGATGCTGCCGCGGCCATGAGTGCCGGAATGAAAGCCGCCTGGCTGGCAGATGGAGATTCCCCTGAAACCAAAGCAGATATAAAGGTCGGCTCTTTGGCTGAACTGCGGAAGCATCTCTGATCAGAGTTGGCCCTTAGATTGGTGCCGGGTCCAAGTGGATTTGGAGCCGGCACCGGCCATGAAGGCGCCCATCCCTAACCAGTTATCTCAGCTGCTCGATGACTTCTTCCAGCTTCATTCCCCGGGAAGCTTTGAAAAGAAGGATTTCATCACCTTCAAGGATACTTTCGAGCTTTTTGCCCAGTACCTGTTTGTCATCGAAGCTGAAGACATTCTCTTCGCCGATATTTTCTGCAGCGCCTTTAGCTGTCTGCTTGGCAAGAGTTCCATAAGTGAAGACAAGATCTATCTTCCCTTTTTTCACTTCCTGGCCGACTTCATAATGGTAAGCCTCTTCATTCGGCCCCAATTCGAGCATATCGCCCGCTACAAGGATTTTTTTGCTGTAGCCCCGAAGCTCTGACAACAGATTGATGGCTGCTCTCATGGAAGTCGGACTGGCATTATAGGCATCATTGAGGAGTTTTTCTCCGCGCTTCCCTTCCAGCATCTCCATCCTCATCTGCGTCAGCTTCAACTGTTGGAACGCTTGCGGCATTTCTTTATAATCTATACCCATTTCTTTGGCAATAAGCATGGAAGCGAGAGCGTTCATGACGTTATGGCCGCCAAGGACCGGCAGTTCAATTTCTGTATCCTCCGCTGCGTTCACCCTGAACAAGCTCCCGGATTCCGTGGTTTTCACCTCTAACGGATACAATGTGCTGCCCTCGCCATTTCCGAAGGTTTCCACTTTGAACGGCCACTCTTTTCCGATTCTTTCTTGCAGCAAAGGTTCATCTCCGTAATACACAAACAAGCCGTCTTCCTTTAACCCGCTGATGATCTCCAGCTTTGCTTTTGCGATGCCTTCTCGTGAACCCAGGTCTTGAAGATGGGATTCCCCGATATTGGTGATGATGGCTGCATCCGGACGGGCAATATTTGATAACTGTTCAATTTCGCCGAAACCGCTCATACCCATTTCCAGCACAGCGACTTCTGTATCTTTTTCTAAATCAAGGATGGTCAGCGGCAGTCCGATATGGCTGTTATAGTTTCCTTGCGTCTTCTGAACTTTATATTTCAGGCTCAACAGGTTTGCAGCCATATCCTTTGTGGTTGTCTTCCCATTGCTCCCTGTAATTCCGACAACTTTGATGCCGAGTTCATGGCGGTAGGCAGTGGACAGGTTCTGCAAGGCCTTCAGACTATCCTTCACTATAATGATCGGCAGGCCTTCAGGAGGGTTGGGAACATCTTTTTCCCACAGGGACGCAGCCGCCCCGCTTTCGATTGCCCCTTCCACATACTTATGGCCGTCGACATTTTCCCCTTTGAAAGGAATGAACAAATTGCCTTTCTCAATCTTTCTGGAATCAATGGAGACTCCTTGGATGGTGACATCCTGAAATGCCGATAAATCATTTTCTACCTGTATCATCCTGGCTATTTCGCCTAACGTCTTCTTTATCATTCCGACAGCTCCCTCTCAGTTCGCCCATTTCCTTTTATTATAGGCTCTTTTTCTAACTTTGTTACTCTCTAGTATGTATAAAAGAAGAGAGCTGACCAGTTTCTTCCGTCAGCCCCTCAGAGTCTTACATAGTATGTTTGATATTCTGCTTTTCGGCATGGCGTTCTTGTGCCAATTGGACAAGGCGTTCGATCAATTCAGGATACTCGACCCCTGTATGCTTCCAAAGGAGCGGGAACATACTGAAAGGAGTGAATCCAGGCATCGTATTCACTTCATTCATATAGATGCTGCCGTCCTCAGTCAAAAAGAAATCGGCACGCACAAGCCCTGAACAATCCAAAGCTTTGAAAGAATCGACTGCGATACGTTTCATCTCTTCATACACGTCTTCCGGAATTTCAGCCGGGATGATCAGGGCCGTATCTCCATCTTCGTATTTCGCTTTATAATCATAGAAATCTTTTTTCGGTAAAATTTCTCCTGCTACAGAGCACTCCGGTTCGTCATTTCCAAGGACACCAAGCTCGATTTCACGCGCCTTGACACCCTGCTCGATGATGATCTTGCGGTCGAATTGAAATGCTTCCTTAAACGCGAGGACAAGCTCTTCACGGGAAGTCGCTTTGCTGATCCCTACAGAGGATCCCAGGTTGGCTGGTTTGACGAAACATGGATAGCCCAATTCTTTTTCCACTTTCAAATATGCCGCTTCATGGTCGCTTTCCCATGTTTTCTTCAGGAACCATACATAATCCACCTGCGGTATTCCCGCCTGCGCATATAGGTTTTTCATGATGACTTTATCCATTCCGGCCGCTGAGGCAAGGACACCGTTACCGACATAAGGAAGATTCAGGAGTTCCAGCATCCCCTGCACCGTTCCGTCTTCACCGTTCGGTCCATGAAGCAGCGGGAGAATCACATCGAATGTGCCTTCTTCTGAATCGGATGCATCCAACGTCGTGCTCAATGCATTCGGCGCAATGGCTTCCCCTTCCGAGTATGCCAGCTGCTTCGCATTTTCGACAGGACCTTCCAACTGCGGCCCCTTGATCCACTGCCCTTCTTCTGAGATGTAAATCGGGTGTATATCATATTTATCATTATCAAGTGCGCCGATAACAGCTTTTGCCGTCTGCAAAGAGACCTGATGCTCCGCTGATTTGCCGCCGTATAGTAAACAGATTTTCGTTTTCATAAATATATAGCCTCCAAAAATGTGAATAGATGTTTCTATTTTATCACTTTCGCCTAAAAGCGGAAGAAGGATTATGCAGGAAAAATAAATTATATCTTACTATCATAAGTTGTGCTGAGCGGGCTAAACATATGAGTATCCTTAACCTATGTTATCAGCCTATGCAGACACTGATGTAAAGCAACAAAAAAGTCTATGTACCTCCGCTTTTTCTTTCGCTGTAAAATATACCCTCAGCCACGCCATTATCAAACATGCTTATTTATGAAGGAACGGTGCTGAAGCTATTCCCTTGAACGCAATGAACGCACCGAGAGGGACTGTCCCTCTCAGTGCGTTCATGCGTTAAAGCTTTGATCTTTCACTCGACATAACCAGACAAATTCCGGGTGGTGCCTGTCACCGGTCATTTCACTACCAGCACCGGCCTGTCCGATTTTTGTACGACTTTATGGCTGACACTGCCGAGCATAAGCTCTTGTATGGCGTTTAAGCCTCTGCTTCCGATTACGATCATATCCATATTTTCTTTTTGTGCACATTCAATGATTTCTTCTGCAGGATCTCCTTTTGTCAAGTTGACTGAATAAGAGAGGCACGCTTGTTCAAGCACGGTTGAGATCGGCTTCAGTTTTTCCTCCCGCTCCCTATGCCTTGCCCCGGGGTTCATTCCAAGCCAGGCATCATGCTTGGAGGCTTCATGATCAATCACATGCACCACCATCAATCTGTATTCTTCATCACCCTTCAGCAGGGTCACTACATGTTCAGCCGCTTTGCTTGAATGCGGTGATCCATCAGACGCCAATAGTATTGATCTCATCATTTACACCTCTTTTGATTTTATTTTATCAAATGCCCCCTTGTATTGAAGCCTTCTTTTGAACCATTTGTCTAATTGCCGGAGAATTTGTTGAAGAGCATGACTTTGGTCCTGAAGGAGTCCCAAGAGGAGGGTGGATCAATCAACGTAATCCCCGGGAGCTGCCTCGACGTCTTTTATTTACTATTTCCCTTGTTGAGGATTGTGAAACATCTTGCGGCTTTTTTTCTTCTCTTCCGCTTTGCAAAAAGGCTCCAGGAACTCTGTTGGGACCTTTTCTTCTCTCATCCGCCACGGAAATGGACTCTATAACCTCTCTAGAAGCCTTTTCTCTCCCTTCTGCCATGGAAATGGACCCTACAACCTCACGAAAACCACTTCTTTTGGAAAAATCACAAATGCTGGTTTCCCTCCTTCATCTCAACGCTTTTCTCTCGAAAAGGGAGAGTAACTTAACGGGAATTCCCCAGTCAATTCCAGCAATATTATTTGAAATTCTCACTCCGAAAAGATCCTTCAAAACAAAAAAACTGCTCTTCCGTAGAAGAACAGTCTCTTAATCTTAATGGCCTGAAAGCTTGGCGCCTTCTTTATCGTGCACGGCCAATTTATCTATTAAGTTTGAGCTTGCGTCATTCATGCCTATAAGTGTCACCGAGGCACCGGATTCCCTGAGCTTCAGGACAATACGGTCGATGGCATTGACACCTGAGTCATCCCAAATATGGGCTTTGGATAGATCAATCTCCACTTTATCTGCATTTTCGTTATAATCAAACGCTGCAATGAAGTCAGTAACAGACGCGAAGAAGATCTGGCCTGTAACCTGATAAATCCGTTTCCCTGTCTGCTCCTCAACGAAAGAGCGGACATGCACTTCAGAAATTTTTGCAGCAAAGAAAAGGGCACTTAATATGATACCCGCAAATACTCCTTTTGAGAGATCATGGGTATAGACGACCACTGCCACCGTCACTACCATAACCAGTGAATCTGTAATAGGCGCTTTTTTCAGCGATTTTAAAGAACCCCAGTCAAATGTACCAATAGAGACCATTATCATGACGCCCACAAGCGCCGCCATCGGAATTTGGACAACCAGATCACCAAGCACAAGGATAAGGAACATCAGGAATACACCAGCGACGAAAGCAGACAAGCGTCCGCGCCCGCCAGACTTGACGTTGATGACCGATTGGCCGATCATCGCACAGCCTGCCATTCCGCCGAAGAACCCGGCAACAATGTTTGCAATCCCTTGTCCTTTGCTTTCCTGGTTCTTGTCACTTGCCGTATCTGTCATATCATCGACTATGGATGCTGTTAATAAAGACTCCAGCAGCCCCACCATAGCGAGGGCGATGGAATAAGGGAAGATGATAGCCAGGGTTTCCATGTTAAATGGGATTTCCGGCACCAGGAACATCGGAAGTGATCGTGTCAGTTCACCCATGTCTCCAACCGTTTTGACACCCAGTCCGCCAAAAATAACAATCATGGAAATGACTATGATAGCAATCAATGGGGATGGTACAGCTTTCGTAAACCTTGGAAGAATATAAATGATAGCAAGTGCACCGGCAATCAAGGCATAAACCATCATGCCTTCACCAAGGAAATGAGGAACCTGTGCCATGAATATCAAGATGGCCAAAGCGTTTACGAATCCCACCATAACTGAGCGGGGAATGAATTTCATGAACCTGGACAACTTGAACACTCCGAATAATATCTGCAGGACACCTGTCAAAATCGTGGCAGCAAACAAATATTGAAGTCCGTGATCCTTCACCAATGTGACCATGACAAGTGCCATTGCACCTGTAGCGGCAGAAATCATTGCAGGACGTCCACCCACAAACGCAATCACAACCGCGATACAAAAAGAAGCATATAACCCAACCATCGGGTCGACACCCGCAATGATGGAAAACGCAATCGCTTCTGGAATCAAAGCCAAGGCAACCACGATGCCTGAGAGGATATCCCCGCGTACATTGTGAAACCATTCAGTTTTATAGTTTTTGAACAAAAACGTGCACCTCTTTCTAGTAAAATAGTATTTCTTTTCCCATAGAAAAGACTCCGACTAAAACATCAGTAATCATACCTTCTATAGATAAACTTAACAAGAGGGTATGTAAGCGCTGATTTCCTATGTTTTCTCCTAAATACTTTGTCTTTCTAATCCTACCTTCATCAGTTATAAAAATTTCGCCCCTCTAAAGTTTAACTATTCTGAAAAAATCTTTTTTGTAAGTCATATCTTTACAATTCCTGGCTGGCTTTTTGCTATCCTAGAAAAAGGAGGTTTTGACAATGCATTCAAATGCACCTATACATACGAAATTTTATTACGGCTGGGTAGTGGTTGCTGTTGCAGCACTGGCTGTGTTTTTTTCAGGCCCCGGCCAAACGTATTCAGTTTCGGTATTCATCGACAGATACATCGAAGAGTTCGGGTGGAGCCGCTCTCAGGTTTCTTCGATTTATTCTGCCGCAACTCTTCTTTCCGGTTTATGTATGTTCTTCGTCGGCTGGTTCATCGACCGGTTCGGACAGAGGCGCATGTTCGTTTTTGTTTCCATCGGCCTTGCTTTTGCCTGCTTTCTGAACAGCATGGTTGCAAACATAGCCATGCTCTTTATCGGCTTTTTCCTTATCCGTTTGTTCGGTCAAGGTTCACTTACCCTTATCCCGAATACGCTTGTACCTCAATGGTTCATCTTGAAACGGGGCAAAGCATTGAGTTTTATGGCGATCGGAGGATTCGCCAGCTCTGCGGCACTTCCGCCGGTCAATGCATGGCTCGTCGCTCAATACGGGTGGAGTTTCACATGGCAGGTATGGGCTGTGCTTCTTCTCGTGATTTTCACACCACTCGCTCTCTTATTTGTCCGCAACAAGCCTGAAGACATCGGCCTGCTTCCCGACGGCCGGCAGGTAAGACCTGACCTCCCTGAAGAGGAGGAAATCGAATTCGAGGATAACTGGACTTTCAAGGAAGCCGTGAGGACCAAGGCCTTTTGGCTGCTCCTGTTCTGTGTCAGCATTCCTGCATTGGTCAACACAGGCATTACATTCCACCTCATCTCGATTTTTAAATGGAATGACTTGTCCGCGGGGTCTGCCGCTCTGGTATTGAGTCTGATGGCGCTTGTCGGGTTTCCTGTGACCCTTCTTGCAGGAAGGGTGCTGGACAAGGTGAAGGTCAACTATGTACTAGCCGGAATTTTTCTCGGCGAAATTATTTTTCTCTTATTTTTGTTCGTCACCAAATCACCGTGGCTGGCAATCGTATTCGGACTCCTTTGGGGCATCAGTGGAGGATTTGAAAGGATTGCCCTGACCTATATCTGGCCAAGTTATTTCGGGCGGGCATCCCTTGGACGGATCAAAGGGACCGCCACTACCGTAATGGTTTTGGGCTCTGCATTCGGGCCCCTGCCATTTGGTTTTGCTTACGATACCTTCGATGGCTATACAGAAATTCTGCTGCTGACTTTGATCCTTCCTGCTTTGGGCATCGCGGCTTCACTCCTGGCCACAAAGCCTTCTAGAGGAACTGCATGACACTCCATGATGCAATGTGAGGCCCGCTAATAGAGAAAATCCTGTGCAGGCTGTGCTGCACAGGATTTTTTTACGGAATTGTATATTAACACTTAGGGATGAAAGAAGCTCCGACGATAATCAGCAAGATGAACAACACGACGATCAATACAAAGTCTCCGTAACCGCGGGCAGGAGCCATCGGAGCACAATATCCATAAGCTGGCGCAGTGTAAGCAGGAGACACGGCAGTTGGTGCCATGTTCACATTAGGGGCTGCATTTACATTTCCATACATTTCTAGTCACTTCCTTTTAGGGCATATTTATCACTAACTATAGTACTCCGGATATGCGTGATGTGAGCCCGTCAACCCTGAAATTGGGTAAAAGTCTACCTTTGGGAACTATGGCCCTTGTACAGATAGCGCTGGTACCTCATGCGGGAGATCGAATCCTTATTATGGTGTGCAACCCAATGGTGTTTCTTCTGCCTGCTCCATTGTGAAACACCGTAACCTGCTGTGCTGTTAAATGAAAGCCTGGTTATCAAGTTGGTCAGGTACGCAGGCTGTGAGCTCCCTTCCCTCCTCATTTCATTAAGGAAATCAATGATCTCGTCCCCCGTCATGATGCCAAGCCCATGTCCAAAATACCGCCCGTCTTCCATCAAGACTGCGTTCTCTCCCCTATACCAAGGGTTTTCCTGGCTGTAGTCAGGGTTACTAAAGTAAACAACATCGCCAGGAAGGATATGATCTCCATAAAAAGTGTGTAGCCCTAGATCCGGATCGGTATGCCAGCTGTATAAATAAAGATTTTGAAAGAGCCTGTTGAAGTCAGGCCGGGAAATGGTCTTCAGGACAGCATGATAAAAAAGGATGACGCAGGCTGTTGCACATTCAAAGGCATACTGCTGACTATTGGTGAAAATATCTGTGATTGCATCTGACGGGTTTACCCCGTCTTTCAGCATGAATCCTCCCGCACCTGTCAAGTTCCAGCAGGCAGGATTGCATGCAGCATAAGCAAAGGTTGTAAACACCGCTTTCCCTTCACTCATTTGCTTTGAACTTTCAATCATATGTTTCCTGTATCTCAACTCAAAGAGAAAATCTTTTTGCGATGGATATGAATAGACAGTATTGGCATCAGCCATTTTGTTTGCAATGCCGTTCTCAAGATTGTCCAGGTTCAGTGAATTCAGATTTTGATAAGGTCTTCCGGCTATTTGTATCATTTCATTTCCCATCCCCTTGGATAATTGTTACTACCATTCCTATTCGATACAGGGAGTGAAAATGTGAATATGGACAAAAAACAGGAATCTGATATATTTTCATATGAGCGCCGCTTATCCTGGTTTTCTTAGGGATTGATCCTTTAACGCTTTAAAGCAACCGGGGACTGTCCCCCGCCGCTTTAAAGCGGTGCAGTAAGAAAGAACCAGTAAGTATTTTCCTTTTGAGAAACAGCGAAGTATGTTTAAATAAAATAAAGATGTAATTTTCTGAATTAGACATAGGAGAGATATCATGACAATCAAAGGACCGAAAGTGCAGCTGAGGGCGGTCGAAGCGAAAGACGTTCCGGAGCTATTCAATCTCATTTATGGAGAAGACGACACTCTTCCGGAATGGAAGAACTGGGACGCCCCATACTTTCCGCACCCTAAACCAAACTATAAAGCCTACATAAAAGGGACCGAGAAAAAAATAAAAGAGGGCCGGGACAATCAAAGGCTGGCGATTGTAGCAGATGGCATCCTCATCGGTACTGTTACTTATTACTGGGAAAACCAGGACACCAAGTGGCTGGAAGCGGGAATCGGAATCTACCGCCCGGAGTATTGGAATGGCGGTTATGGGACAGAGGCTTTGGCTTTGTGGGTTGAGCATTTGTTTAGAACACTGGATATCCCGCGTGTCGGCATCACCACGTGGTCAGGGAATGAGCGCATGATGAAGGCCGCGGAGAAAATCGGAATGATCCTTGAAGGACGGATGAGGAAGTGCCGTTATTATAACGGCGAATATTATGATTCCATCCGGATGGGGATCCTGCGTGAAGAATGGGAAGAGAAGAAACCGGAATTTGTACTATGACAGGATGAGCGCCGCTTATCCTGTTTTTCTTCGTCCGAATCCTTTAACGCTTTAAAGCAGCCGGGGACTGTCCCCCGTTGCTTTAAAGCGTTACAGCAAAAAAGAACCAGACTAAGCACCGGGCTTGGTCTGGTTCTTTTAGTTGATATAAAGTCCCCATTCTCTTGTCTTCCGGTCGAAGACGAGGTGGGCGTATGGCTGATTGGCGGAACGGCGCCTGTAGTCTTCGTACATGGTGTCCATATGCATGTAATCACCCATGACCCAGATCGGAATCTTGATATTCCCTCTGCCTCTCACTGCCTTTTCGATTGAAATGGCTGCACCTTCTTTGATCTTCTCCTTCAAAGAGTACATGACATTTTTGGGAATCGGCGGAAGGCTGGAAACTCTTTGGCCCGGAATGAGGCGCTTTAAGGGCTTGTCCCCTTTTTGCTGCAGCAGCTTCGCAGAAATTGCACTGCCCAGCATGCTGTAGAAGTCATCTTGATAGCGGTAATAAGTTTTGTTGAACCAACCGTCATCATGGGAAAGGTAAACGAACCTGTTGTTCAATTTAGAATAAAAAGGAGAGTTCAGGCTTTGCTTGGTATGGCCAAGATAGAGGATTTCAGCCAGCTCCTGTCCGCTCAGCTGGTCGAGGCCGTCCACTTCTTCGAAATCAATCCAGCAGAAGTCTCCATAACTGTGTATATTATCCCCTGCTAATTTGCTGACCTCTTTCTTGCTGGTATACTCCATCATGGTGTTCATATTGAAGGAGCCATGATCGAATTGATGCTTGATCATCAACAGATGATTGAGAGGCTGCGGCAGGTTTTGTGAGAAATCACGGAACTCCAATCCGTAAGACATCACGTATTTCTGTGTCTCGTTTTGATGTACATAGATGACGTCCTTGAAATTGCCGTTCTGTTTCAGTTGTACCACATCCCTTATTCTGGAATCCGAATTCATAACGTTAATTTTATCAAATTTTGACGAAAATAATATTTTATTATGATTACATTTTTTTAATTCCGATTGTGTTTATAATAAAAGAAGAAATCTCCACCAAAGGAGGTCGGAGCATGTACAAGACATTGCCGCAAGACCAACTGACACTGCTTACCATCAAAGCACTAAAAGAAGGAAAGAAAAAAGAACTGCAGCAGATCATGGAAGAATTGCAGCCATATGATATGGCGTTGATTTATAAGGATTTGCCGGAGAAGCACCAATCCCGATTTCTCCTTCAATTAACTATACCCGTTCTGGCCGATATGATTCAGGAGCTTGACCAGGAAGATCAAATTTCCACCCTGCAAAAGATAGGGAAAGAGCGGTCCGGCAAGGTCCTGGACGATATGGATAATGATGATATCGCTTCACTGCTGGAAAACATGTCGCATGAAAGGATTCAACAGTTCCTGTCCGGAATGACAAAAGAAGAGTCTTCCATTGTCCAGGACATGATGAATTACCCTCCGGAAACGGCAGGGCGGCTGATGACCAACCGCTTTGTGTGGATCAGGGATTCCTATTCTGTCAGGGAAGCAGTCGACAAACTGAAAACATTTGCTGAATTTGCCGAAACCATCAATTACTTATATGTAGTGGATGATAAGCGCAAGGTGGCTGGAGTCGTCTCTTATCGGGACCTCCTTCTTGCCGATATGAATCAAATGATCAAGGACATCATGTATACCCGCGTCATCTCCATAGGAGTGGAAACAGACCAGGAGGAAGCGGCAAGGCTGATTGAACGATATGATTTCCTGGCCATCCCCGTCGTTGATGATGAAGGTATTCTGAAAGGCATCATCACATTCGATGACATCATCGACGTTGTCATCCAGGAAGCCAATGAAGATATTGAGAAGTTATCCGCTTCCGGTAAAGCGATCGATTTTGATACGAAATCCCATGTCGCTGCTTACAGAAGGCTGCCTTGGCTGATTCTGCTTCTCTTCATTGGACTTGTTTCGGGGAGCATCATCGCTTCCTTTGAAGAAACATTATCCCAAGCGGTGGCACTTGCCTTTTTCATGCCGATGATTGCGGGGATGACCGGGAATACAGGGACACAATCCCTAGCCGTTGTTGTCCGCGGACTGGCTTCCCGTGACATTGATATGAAAACGGTCCTGAGATTGATAGCGCGCGAATTCGGCGTTGCATTAATCATCGGAATTACATGCGCCATCCTGATTGCGATGATTGCCTATGTCTGGCAGGGCAGTTTAATACTTGGGTTTGTCGTTGGCGCTTCCCTGCTGCTTACGTTGATTATCGGCACAATGGCCGGAACTGTGATTCCGTTGATTCTGTATAAGCTGAACATCGATCCGGCTGTAGCATCCGGCCCATTGATCACAACCATCAATGACATCCTGTCGCTGCTCATCTATTTCGGGATTGCTTCATTTTTCATTCATTCAATTATATAAGTGGGACCTCTGTCCCCAATTGATAAGATTCCCGGTTTTTCCAATAGAAACAAAAAAGCTGAATGCCAGAATCCTGAAACCAGCAATGGATTCCAAAACAGCCCTATATATTAAGACTATTTACATCCGAATGGGGAAATGTAATGGTAATAGTCTTTTTTTCGGGAGGTGCAGTGGCCATTCCTCTTAACACAAGGCTGTTTTCGCATATATTGTTGCTTTCGGTAAAATCCCAGGTGCCGGATTTTCCCCCTGTATTCAAAGGTTTTACTCTCGAAAAAGAACGAGCAGCCCTTTTCTTTCCTGCTCACCAGGGTTTTTACGGCGATTTACCTGGATATTATTTAAATTTCATATTGAAAAGCAACAAAGTTTACGAAAAGAGCTTTACACAAAGGGGATGCCCTATAATATGATTGCTTTAAATCTGTTTCTGGTAGCTGTCTTGATTGGGTTGACAGCATTTTTCGTTGCTTCGGAATTCGCAATCGTCAAGGTGAGGTCAAGCCGCATCGACCAGCTTGTGGCTGAAGGGAGTACAAAAGCTGAGGCCGCGAAGAAAGTGATTTCCAATCTGGACAGTTACCTGTCAGCCTGCCAGCTCGGTATTACGATCACAGCGTTAGGTCTTGGGTGGCTCGGCGAACCGACAATTGTCGTCTTGCTGAATCCTTTATTTGAAAGCTTCGCCATTCCTGAATCTGCGGCTCATATCGTTTCCTTCATTATAGCTTTCAGCGTGATTACGTTCCTGCATGTCGTCATAGGGGAACTGGCCCCAAAGACATGGGCGATTCAAAAAGCCGAACAACTGAGCCTTCTGACAGCAAAACCGTTAATCCTGTTCTATAAGGTCATGTATCCGTTCATCTTCACTCTCAATGGATCTGCCCGCTTCATCACCAGATTGTTCGGCCTGGGTGCAGCCTCAGAACATGAAGTGGCACACTCTGAAGAGGAACTTCGGATCATTCTGTCTGAAAGCTATGAAAGCGGCGAGATAAATAAGTCCGAGCTGGAGTATGTAAATAAAATTTTCGAATTTGATAACCGTGTAGCTAAAGAAGTGATGGTACCCAGAACGGAAATCGTCAGCCTTGAAAAAGATACCCCGCTAAAGGAAATCGTCCGAATCGTTAAGGAAGAAGGCTATACCCGTTATCCGGTTACCGAGGGAGATAAGGATTCCATTCTCGGCCTCATCAATATCAAAGAAATCCTTACCGACTGCCTGACCAATGACTGTCCTAAGGATCAGCCGGTCCCGAATTACATTAAACCAATCATACGGGTCATTGAAACCATTCCGATCCATGATCTTTTGTTGAAAATGCAAAAGGAGCGGTCACATATGGCCATCCTTATCGATGAATATGGAGGAACGGCGGGACTGGTAACAGCGGAAGATATTATAGAAGAAATCGTCGGGGAAATACAGGATGAGTTCGATATCGACGAACGGCCGCTTGTACAAAAGCTGGGGGACACACACTACCTCTTCGATGCAAAATTTTTGATTCATGAATTCAACGACCTGCTCGGCACCACCCTTTCGGATGAAGAGGTCGATACAATCGGGGGCTGGATGCTCACTCAGAAATATGACCTGAAACAAGGGGACTCCCTGATGGAAGGCGGATATCGAATCACCGCAAAAGAAATGGAAGGACATCATATCTTTTATATTGAAGTAAAGAAAGTGGATGAGGACTGACCTGGGTGCACCGGGCAGTCCTTCTTGTTTTCCTGGAAGCATTAATTTGTCATTTTTGGGGTAATAGAATGATTGTCCAAGAATCCTTTCTTTGATAGAGTTAAAGATGATTGGTCCTGGATTTGGAGTGTACTTGTTTGTTCGGTTTGGCCCCATACTGCCGCTATAATCCGTTAGTTGCACCCCAGGTCATTGGTTTGGTTGGTTTATCGGTGAACAGCACTTTTTGTATCTGAAGTTTGAATTTCAGCCTGGTCACGTACTATTCTTTCGTACTTTGGCAGTCGACCTCAGTGATTAGCCTGATTTACACACCAATTAAATCGATTTTCGTATGTGAATCTCGTTGCTTTCATCTGGTTAAATACCAATCACAGTTTATTTTGTATGTGATCTCAGAAATTTAATCACAATTACATACATATCTCATTTTTATGAACTTGATCGGCTGTTGCACTTGCCATGTTTTCTATGTCTCGTGCGAGAGCCCGCCCATCCGTACGTCGCTGAACAGCCCTTGCGCTCTTCAGCCAAAAATTTACTAATAAAAACATTTTCATATTTCACGGACTTCCATTAAACTGTACTATAGAATTCAATTAGAAATTAAGGTGAATGCAAATGGAAACTCGCCAGCGTTTTTCAGATAAAATCGATTGGGGATTAATATTTTTACTGTTCCTCTTCTTCATTGTCAGCACAATTGCCATCAGCAGCGCCCAGCAGACAGGGCAATATGCCGGATATAACTTCGTATTGAGGCAGGCTTTCTGGTATGTTGTGGGATTTATTCTGATCGGATTCGCTCTTTTGTTCGATCCTGATCAATATAAAAGACTTGCCTGGTATGCATATGGCTTTGGGATATTTCTGCTCGGAGTGTTGGCTGTTGCACCTGCAAGCATTGCACCAGAGCGGAATGGGGCGAAGAGCTGGTTTGAACTGCCCGGCATCGGGTCGATACAGCCATCAGAATTTATGAAGACGTTTTTGATCCTCGCCATCGCCAGGGTCATCAGCAGTCACCATGAGAACAACCCAAAGAAGACTCTTAAGACCGATTTCATGCTGCTTGTGAAGATCGGTGTCGTCACAATGATTCCTCTGGGATTGATCATGCTGCAGCCAGACCTTGGTACATCACTTGTCATCATAGCAATCGTCTCCGGGTTGATCCTTGTTTCAGGGATCACCTGGAAATTGATCGTCCCTATTTTTACCGGGGTGGCTGCCATCGGCACTTCAATCCTTGCATTGGTCGTGTACGCTCCTCAGCTTTTGGAAAAATATTTGGGTGTCAAGCAGTATCAGTTCGGCCGTATTTATTCATGGCTTGATCCTTACAACTATCAAAAAGAGGAAGGCTATCACTTGGTCAACTCCCTGAAGGCCATCGGATCCGGACAGGTAATAGGGAAAGGTTATCAAGACAAACAGGTTTATATCCCGGAAAACCATACTGATTTCATCTTCAGTGTCATCGGTGAAGAATTTGGATTCATCGGCGCCAGTATTGTGATCAGTTTGTTCTTCCTGCTTATCTATCATTTGACCAAGACCGCTCTTGATATTAAAGAGCCTTTCAGTGCCTATGTGTGTGCTGGGGTCATCAGTATGATCACCTTCCACGTATTTCAGAATATCGGCATGACAATCCAGCTTCTGCCGATCACCGGCATCCCCCTTCCATTTATCAGCTACGGGGGAAGTGCACTGATGGGGAATATGCTCGCACTGGGATTGGTCTTCAGCATGAGGTTTTACCATAAAAATTACATGTTTTCGTCGGACGATTCGTAAATTTTTCCACAAAAAAGGTATCCATTTATATGGGATGTGTGTATAATACTTTCTAATAATATCAAGTTCGATGACAAAGAGAGTAGTTTCAAGGCCAGGACAATAGAGAGCCGGGGATGGTGGAAGCCCGGTGTTCCCCTTGAAATGAACCGCACTTTGGAGAAGCATATCCGAAACCATGCAGTAGGATATGCCGGGTCCATCCCGTTATCTGATGAGCTGCCCTGTTTGGGGAAGAAGAGTGGTACCGCGGGAAACCCGTCTCTATTTTGAGGCGGGTTTTTTTGTATCCAAAAAACAGCTCTTTGTCATTCAACACTAAATTATTTTGGAGGTGGAACCATGAATTTACATGAACTTTATGCAGATCTGCTTGATGGCCCGCTCAATATCCTTATGAGCAAAGAAGAAATATTGAGGACCATTGAAACACCGAAGTTTTCCCACCAGGGGGACCTTTCCTTTCCCTGTTTTCAGTTAGCGAAAAAGAAGAAACAGTCACCTGCTGCCATTGCAAATGAATTAGCCGGCTCACTTGACAGCCCTTACTTGCTGAAGGCAGAAGCCGCAGGTCCCTATGTTAATATCTTCTTTAAAGGAAACGAAACCGGAAAAGAAATCATGGCGGATATCTTGTCAAAAGGAGATGAATTTGGAACACACTCTTTCGGGGACGGAAAAGTCATCACTATCGACATGTCTTCCCCTAATATCGCCAAACCTTTTTCAATGGGACATCTCCGCTCTACTGTGATCGGGAATTCCATCGCCCTCCTGGCAGAGAAGTGCGGTTTTGAAACCGTCAAAATCAATTATATCGGGGACTGGGGAACTCAGTTTGGAAAACTTATCACTGCCTACAAAAAGTGGGGAGATGAAGAGAAGGTGAAAGCCAATCCGATTCCTGAGCTCTTCAGCCTGTATAAGAAATTCCATGAAGAAGCTGAGTCAAGCCCAGCCCTGAATGATGAAGGCAGAAGAGCATTTAAGCTTCTGGAAGACGGTGATCCGGAAATGGTTGAACTCTGGACCTGGTTTAAGAAAGAATCCCTTTCAGCCTTCGAGGAGATTTATGAACTGCTTGGTGTTTCTTTTGACTCTTACCATGGCGAATCTTTCTATAACGACAAAATGGAAGCTGCCGTAGAGCTGATCAAAGAAAAAGGCCTTCTTGAAACGTCGGATGGAGCAGAGGTGGTCTGGCTCGATGACAAAGGCCTTCCTCCTTCCCTCATCAAAAAATCGGATGGAGCAACGCTTTATGCAACCCGGGATATCGCTGCTGCCCTTTACAGAAAAAAGACGTACGATTTCTCGCAAGCCCTCTATGTCGTCGGCCAGGAGCAGACCATTCACTTCCGCCAGGTCATCGGGGTATTGGAAAAACTGGGGATGAGCTGGGCTGGCCAAATGATCCATATCCCATTTGGGCTTTTCCTTCAGCACGGCAAGAAAATGTCGACACGGAAAGGCAGGGTCGTCCTGCTTGAGGAAGTATTGAAGGAAGCAATCGCCATTGCGCATACGAATATCAAACAGAAAAATCCGAACCTCGAAAATGCGGAAGAAACCGCACGCTGGGTAGGAACGGGAGCTGTCATATTCCATGATTTAAAAAATGACAGAATGAATGACATTGAGTTTTCCCTTCATGACATGCTCACTTTCGAAGGTGAAACCGGTCCGTATGTCCAATATACTCATGCAAGGGCCCATTCCATCCTGAGAAAAGCCGCATCATCGCAACAGACTGAGTTTTCCGGCCTGAAGGACCCCGAAAGCTGGGAATTGATTAAGATTTTGAACAAATATCCTGAAGCGGTTCAAGATGCTTATTTGAATTATTCTCCATCTATCATTGCGAAATATTTACTTGCGGTGAGCAAAGCGTTTAATAAATACTATGGAAAAACAAGAATATTGGAGGAAAATGAAGAATTACCATCACGCCTGTTATTAGTAAAAACCGTCACAAATACTCTTAGTGACGGGTTGGGGCTTCTCGGAATCCAGGCACCGAAACAAATGTAGAGTGTCGATATTTCCCGAGAAATTTTATTTCGGCACCTGGTACAATTTCGGATCCAATAAAAAACAGTCCAAATCCTGGACTGTTTTTCTTCTTTAAGAATATTCAATTCGTCCCAGCACTCTCGCAAAAAAGAGGCCGGCCAGGAATGTAATGATACTCGCAATAATAAGGGACGTGCTTTCCGGTATTCCTGGATATATAACCACAATCGAACCTATAACAAGTCCTATAATCAGGGCATATGTTCCTGATGAATAGTTCTCGAGAAAGAATTTAATCAGCTTACTCATCACGATAATACCGAGTATGATTCCGATTCCCACAACGAAAATGACATCAAGCTGAAAGTTGGAAATACTGCTGATGACAGTTGAATAGATACCGATGATCAGCAGGATGAAAGATCCGCTGATACCAGGGAGAATCATGGCTGCACTCGCGATGAAACCAGAAAAAAACAATAATACATATGTTCCTGCAGTAATGTTCTCTATCACTGCCGACTCTTCAGATTTGAAGAAGATCATGGAAGCAACGATGACAGCACCTATCAGAAGCAACAGATAATGATTAGCCTTGAACGTTGACTTCATTTCTGATTTTTTGGCCAGGTACGGAATGATGCCGATGATCAAGCCCATGAACAAAAACTGTGTCGGCTCAGGATAGTGTTCAAAAAGCCACTCAATCAGCCTGGCCAATATCAGGATGGATGTGACCACTCCGATCCCAAGCGGGATTAGAAACCTTAAGTGCTTTTTCCACTCTTTGCTGAAAATTCCATTGATGGCTGCAATCAACCGATCGTAAATTCCGAGCATGACAGCGATCGTTCCGCCGCTTACTCCTGGAATCACATCACTTGCGCCCATAATCATACCTCTATATATATTTTTCCATTCCCACATTTGATGATCTCCTTTTACTTATTCTAGCATTCTTCATTAGTGTATTGGATAATTTCTGCGATCTCTTCTTCTCCTATGTACTACGAATTAACCGCTACATCAGTTTACCATCATCAGACAATATTTGCTATAGATTATCATGCCTGAAAGGGCAATCTGCCTGCTGCTTCTTTATAATGGCCGGCCATGCTCAAACTGCTGCTATCATACCTATCAGACCCCTGCATAACGGAGCCTGTTCCTTCGACGAGGAAATCTATCAGCCCTTCTTTGAATGTTTCTAAGATTTTCAGAATCAGTATTTGAGTTGATTAAAGTGCAGCATATTTTACTTAACAAAGTGCTTGCACAATAATTGTTGCTCTCGGGAAAATCTTAAGTGCCGGATTTCCTCCTCTATTCCAAAGTATAATCCCGAAATGAAAGAGCACCTCTTTTCTGCTGTAATTAACCGGGTTATTACAGAAAACACCCGGATATCATAAGTAAAGCAGCATAGTTTACACAATGAGAATTTTATCCAGAGAATGTACCAAACAAAAAAAGCAGCTTGATCCAGGGCTTGAAACCAGTTTGTCCGCCACTGAATCGAACTGCTATTGGCAAAGCTACTCTGCTGCTTCTTTTCTTTCTTCCTCACCGACGATAAACGGGATATGGCGGTTAAGCACATCCATTTGTACCGGGGTATCTGTATATACTTCTCCATCCATGTCGGTGCTCTGGACGGGAGTTGTCTCAATTGAAGCATTCTTAGCCTGAAAGTGAAGGATTTCCCCGCTTTTTTCATTAAGCTTGCCCGTCCCTTTGGCAGCAAGCACTTCTTTTAAAAGCTTGAATCCAGCTTCTTTTATGATGAAGATATCCACTACACCATCGTTATATTTCTGCGGAGGGAGTGGCAGTTCGCTTGTGCCGATGAACCTGCCATTCGCTACGAATACCATGACGGCTTTTTCCTCTACCGACTTGCCATCTATATCAGCTTTGAAGGTAAAGGTTTCAGCTTCCTGCAATGTCTGGAATGCACTGAGATAATAGCTTATCTTTCCGAATACCCCTTTAACCGCTTCATTGACATTTTGGGATGCGTCAGCAATGATCCCGATTCCCCAGAAATTTGAGAAATAACGATCATTTTCCCTCACGATATCGATTTCTTCGGTCCTCCCATATTTAATCAGCCTTGCTGCCTGTTTAATATTCTGCGGAATCATTAAGGAACGGCTGAAGTCATTACAGGTCCCAGCCGGCAGGATCGCCGTCTTCGGCCTCACCGGGAGTCCGGCTAAACCATTCACACATTCATGGACGGTCCCATCACCGCCAAGGATGATGACGAGCTCATAGTTTCCGCCTTTTTCCCTGCATATCCGCTCTGCATCTGACTTGCTTTTTGTTCCGTACAATGTCAATTCATCACAGCATGATGTCAGTTCACCTATGCAGTCCCCCAGTGTGGAATCCATATCCTCCTGGCCTGCTTTTCCATTATAAATAAGTAGAGCATTGCTATATCGGTTCATCATCCTTCAACCCCTAACTTTTCACTACTGCTACTCTTATTCATACCACTTCCACGCCGAAAAAAAACACCTAACAAGATGTTAGATGCGGGTCAGGCTGTATGCGAGTCATCTCGGGGAACCGTTTTCATCGCCTTGTAAGCGAAAGCCAGCCTTCCTTTAATATAAGACTGCGGGTCATAAGCGATGTTTTCATTTCTAATCCTGTGGATTTCCACTTCTGCAAAGGTTCCAAGTGCCCGGCATATGTTATCCAAAGCCATCTTCAGCTCCTGCGGATCATTGGCCAGCTTCCTGTTCATGCATTGATAGGAAAGTTCATCGGCCCTGCGTCTGATCGCTATAAGCGTTTCTACGTCGAACATGGATTCAGGCATACTATCCCCTCCCCTTTCTACTAAATTATATCGAAGGAAAGGAATGATTATGTCTGTCCCATATTTCATTTTTATGAATCATGTGACAATGTTTTCGGTAAAGGCTGCAGGGTCTTCAGCGCTTGAAAAACTTCCATCCTGGATTTGGTCTTTGTAATATTGACGCCGACTTTCGAGAGCTTGGTAACGACTTTCTTCAACCGTTCATTCTCATTTGTCACTGTGCACACCCTCTCATAAAATTGTCTCTTCCCGTAATACGAATGAATCCACATATGGTTTCACTTTTTTCCGAATTTCATAAGTCCATTTTATATTACCACTTAATTTTCCTTTTAACCTTATTTTGAAAATTTTTTAACTTTTTGATATGTTCCGCAAGTGCCCGATGCTTTCCGCTCCAGATATTCCCCTGGCCGAGCCGGGGGGACACTCGGTTAGCCGCCTGGCCGGAGTTCCGTTCCAGCGTTCCAGCAGTCTTCATTACTTAATGTACTTAACGGCTTTTCCGTCCTCTCATCTTTATACCCGTTGGCACTTCCTAATCCGCTGCTAACTCATCCATATCATTTTTCTGTCAAACAGAAACATTTTTTTACAAAAAAACTTACATAAAAAATCATGTATAAGACATCCTAAGTACCATGAAAAATCCTTTCAATTGTTGTCACGTTGTCCTTAGCTTTTGGGTTATTTCTTCCGACTCTTACTCACGCCGCTGATGTGTACTATGTCAAAAAAGGAGATACGCTTTGGAAAATTTCCAAAAGGTATCAAATCGGGCTTTCTGAAATCATCAATGCCAATACACAGATTCCGAACCCAGACCTGATTTATCCAGGGCAAAAAATCTCAATCCCTAATAAAGACGTTGTAAAAGGGGTCGAAGGTGAAGTCATCAGGCTGACGAATCAGGAACGTGCCAAAAAAGGCCTGTCTCCTCTTCGTGCCGATTGGCAGCTTTCAAGAGTAGCACGATACAAGTCAGCAGACATGAGAGATAAAGGATACTTTTCACATACGAGCCCAACGTATGGATCTCCCTTTACCATATGAAAAACTTTAACATCAACTACCGTTCCGCTGCTGAAAACATCGCAGCAGGACAGCCAAGCGCACAGGCTGTCGTTCAGGCCTGGATGGACAGCCCTGGCCACCGAAAGAACATCCTGACTCCGAATTACACCCATATCGGAGTGGGATATGTCAAAGGCGGCTCCTATGGGGCCTACTGGACACAGATGTTCATCCAAAAATAAGGAGATGGATTCCACTGCAGAGCTGTCATCACGACGGCTCTGCTGTTTTTGTCCTAACTCTTTCCTCCCGGGCATATACATGTACAAACGCTTAGGGAGGCGGTTTCTTGAAAAAAATTTTGGTCTTTGTGTGTTTTACACTACCCTTACTTGCATTTTCTCTGGCTTTTACTTTTGCCCCGGCTTCTGCAAAAGATCCTATCATTGACAGCATCAATGAAAAACTTGAAGCAATCGACCCCTACTATCAGAAGGGATCTGTCCACGTAAAAGACTTTGCGGACCTTACAATGGATGTTGCCATTAATGAAGAAGATATCGAAGAGCAGAAAGTAAAAGTGGTCTTTGTTAGGTATCAAATCGACCGCGACACCATTTTTCATTTCAATAAGCAGGAAATTTTCTACTACAGCCTTGACCAGGATGCCCTGCTGGAAAACGATATGGTTATTGGGAATGAGCAATCCAAAGCGTTCATCAATGACCATCAGGATGATTACCGGAAACAAATCACTCCCTTGTCTTTAGCATTGATCCTTACTTTCATCTTTTCCGCGATTCTGGTATTTCCATTGGTTGTTCTCATCCTTCAAAAAAATGCTCCTTCTGACGAATCCTATCCTTATCAAGTATAACTGCTGGATGGAATTAGAAGGCGAAAGGCAGAATAAAGCAGCATCGATTTCCCATACTATCTATGTACTGTCCACTACTTACAAGGGGGAATCAGAATGAGAGTACGTGACGTTATGACAGCTGATGTTGAGGCGTGTTCAGCACAGGATACTTACCAATCTGCTGCAGGCAAAATGAGTTCTTTAGGTGTAGGGGCTTTACCGGTCATGCAGAATGGACAAGTGGTTGGCATGGTAACGGACCGTGACCTTGTTGTCAGAGGGCTATCCCATAACAACCAAGCTGGTACAATTCAAAGTGTTATGTCAGGCCGTGTCGTCACCGTTTCTCCTGAAGCTTCGGTCGAAGAAGCCGCAGCTTTAATGTCCCAGCACCAAGTACGCCGCCTTCCGGTTGTCGAAAATGGAAACCTGGTCGGTATGCTTGCACTTGGTGACTTGGCAGTACAGCAGCAGTCTGATGAGAAGGCAGGGGCTGCACTAACCCAGATTTCCGAACGAAATCACCTTCAATAATCAGGGAAACGTCCGTTTATACGGGCGTTTTTCTTTATAATTATGGTTATTTTTTCATGATCAGGAAGGATTTTGCGCCTTTTTGTCGAACCTTGTGTAATAATAAAAGAAGACATTAAGGGGGAATACCAATGCGCTCTGCAAAACCTTCCCGCCGCGCACCAAAAGGCTACCGGCGCGAGAAACAAAAGACAGCCATGCTTGATAACTTGGTCGATTTCCTATACATGATGATTGGAATAACAATGATCACTTGTGTCTTGCTGCTTGTATTAAATTACGGTATTTAAACCACCTTTTACCGCTTCATTCAACGCTTCCAACGCTAATTCATGGTCATTGATTACATACGGGACCTCGGAAGGTTCTGCCCAAATCCGGCATGACGACTCATTGTTCCTTTGAAATGGCAGCATCTCTTCAATATCCATCCGGTAAAAAACCTGGTACCCAATCAATGGGTACTTTCCTTTGGGATCAAATTGAGGGTTGTTCCTGTGGCTGACCTTGATCATGCCAACATGGCGGACCCTCCCTTTAACCCATCCTTCTTCAAGCACTTCCCGGTGAAACGCTTGCTCCGGGGTCTCCCCTCCTTCAACATGACCACCTGGAAAGTTAAATCCCCTGCCCTTAATATTCACAAGCAGGACTTTGCCCTGATGAAAACAGCAGCCATGCACACTGGTGATCTTTTCAAGCGGAGGGAGTTGCGCGGCATCACTCCAAGTCAATTCCACGCGGCCGCTTCCCCACTGTACCTTCACTGTCCTGCTCATACCCTTTCTTCCAAAAGGGAGGCTTCCCACAACCGGCTGACATCCACAAGCTTTTCCCCTTCAAAGTTCAGCTTATATATGTCCGGTTTCGTCGTTCCCCGCCAAAACTCAAGAGAACCATAAGCAGGATCAAATGCACCCATGATAATGGTCATGGCGTGTCCATGGATACCGACAGCAACATTCTTACCCTTATGCTTCATCAGTATCTCCTTCAAAGCAGCAGTCCCTCTTGCCTTCACCTCATTGTTGCTTTCGCCGCCTGGAAAAGTGTGATCCGGTTCGGCAAACACTCTCTGCATGGCGTGCTCGGGATCTTCCAGAACAAAATCCTTTGCTGCCAGGTCCCTTTCCCGGAAACGCTCATCTGCCTGGATATTCAGGCGGAGACCATCTGCCAGGGGCTGAACGGTTTGGATGGCCCGTGTATATGAACTGGAGTAAATCGCATCGATTTTCTCTTTCATAAGGACTTCCTTCACCCGTTCTGCATCAGCCATTCCCCGGACCGATAAACTTCTTGTCTCTTCCTCTTCCAGGTTAAAGACGGAATGTGCATGCCTGACCATATATATTACCGTCATTTCCTAATCACCTATCCTTTACCAATCTGAATTCGGCATTACCCAAAAGAATCCTGCTCTTTTTTCATGTCAATTTTATGTCATTCGGAACTTGGCTGCTTTAAAGCTTTTCAAATAAAACAATCTTCGGATTATTTCTCCTTTTTAAAATTCAATTGGTTTAAGCGCTTCCATGTTATGATGGCATCGTACTTAAAGAATAGGAGGTAACAAGAATGGTATTTTTCTCTACACCATTGATTCAGGACCCCATGGCCATCTTTGCATATCTGGCAGCCGTGGTCGGCCTGATTTTCGTCTTAGGAGAATCGAAAAATCCTTTTCTGCAAAAGTTTTTTCATTATGCTCCTCCTTTGATATGGACGTATTTCATCCCAATGCTTTCGACTACGGTCGGCATTATTCCGGACAGCTCTGACTTATACAGCTTTGTGTCCACTTACATATTGCCAGTGGGACTGCTTTTGCTGCTGCTTTCGGCAAATGTGCCGGCAACGCTCAAGCTGGGGCCCAAAGCAATTATGATGTTCCTGGCCGGGACAGTCGGCGTCATCATCGGCGGACCTATTGCCCTGGCCATTTTCCAGCCCTTCCTTCCTGAGGAAGCATGGACCGGAGTCGCTGCACTTGCCGGAAGCTGGATCGGCGGAAGTGCCAACATGGCGGCCCTTATAGAAGCGACAGGCACACCGGATTTTGTCCTGTCTCCGATCATTGTCGTAGACACGGTAGTCGGTTACGGCTGGATGGGTATCATGATTTTCCTTGCGAGCTTCCAGCATAAATTCAACAAATGGAATAAAGCGGACAATTCCATCATCCAAAAAGTGAACGAAGATATGGGCGAGCTGCAGCGTAAAAACTCCCGTCCAATCGATGTGCCGCAGCTGGCGGCCATTCTCGGTCTTGGATTCGGTGTGGCATACGTAGTCCGGATTTTCGCAGAAACACTGCCTGAAACTTCAGTCCTTTCTGCCGGCACCTGGACCATCATGATCATCTCGGCTGTCGGAATCCTGCTTTCCTTCACCAAAGTAAGCAAATTGGAAAACTACGGAGCCAGCAAAGTTGGTTACGCGGGGATTTATATCCTGCTGGCTACCATCGGGGCAAAGGCAGACCTTGCCTATGTTGTTGAAGCTCCTCAATATGTATTGATGGGCATCGTATGGCTTGCGATTCACGTCTTTATTATTTTCCTTGCTGCAAGGTTGCTTCGCGCTCCTTTGTTCTTTGTGGCGGTTGGTTCTCAAGGAAATATCGGCGGTACAAGCTCAGCACCGGTCGTCGCCTCTGTATTCCAGCCTTCCCTTGCGCCTGTAGGATTGCTGATGGGTATCATGGGCAATGTCGTCGGAACATATGCCGCCGTCGCCTGTGCCATGCTCGCTGAGTGGGTCAGCAGTTTTTATTTTTAGTAATGCTGGCTTTTCATGAACGAAACTCCTTTTGGGGTTTCGTTTTTTTATTTTTTTGGGGGGGTGAATGCCAATAATCCGGCTTCTTGAAAGATGGTTTTTCTTACTCAATATTATGAGTGGGGCTGGGGTGATTTTATTTGTATTGTCAGTTGTATGGGTGTGTTACGAGGCACCATGCACTGAGGTTCTCTCCGGTTTCAGCCTTATGAAGCAGCCATGAGAACACCTGAGCCATCTCTCTGATTTTTGTATTATAAGAACCTCTATTGGTCATCCCGGCCTTTATAAACAGGAGCCAAGCCCTCAAACGCAGCAAAGACCCGCCCGGCAGCCCCGGGCAGGTCTTCATTGATACCTCATCCCTCTACTGCATTCGGATCATCATACACAGCAGTATCTAACTCTTTGGTCACTTTACTTGTAATCAACCCTGAGGTCATGGCACCGCTGACATTGACAGCTGTCCGCCCCATGTCGATCAGCGGCTCGATCGATATCAGCAGACCCGCAAGCGCAATCGGCAAATCCATGGCTGAGAGCACAAGGATTGCGGCAAAGGTTGCCCCGCCACCGACACCGGCAACCCCAAACGAACTGATGGCGACAATAACGATGAGGGTAAAAATAAACGATGGCGTCATCGGGTTGATGCCCACTGTCGGTGCAATCATGACGGCCAGCATCGCCGGGTAGACACCTGCACAGCCATTTTGCCCGATGGATAATCCAAATGAACCGGAGAAATTGGCAATCCCTTCGGACACTCCCATATGTTTTGTTTGAGCATTAATCGTTAAAGGCAAGGTACCGGCACTTGAACGGGAAGTAAAAGCAAAGGTGAGGACCGGGAATGCTTTTTTCAAATAAGTGATCGGATTCAATCCGGCCCGTGTAAGCAGAATCAAGTGAATGGCCAGCATAACAATCAATGCGGCATATGATGCAGCCACAAATTTCCCGAGCTTCAATATCGCGTCAAAGTCACTTGTCGCGACCGTTTTCGCCATAATGGCAAAGACACCATATGGCGTAAGACGGAGCACCAATTTCACCACGCGCATGATAACAGCATATACAGCATCGATGATTTTCTTAAAGAACTCCGCTGTTTCCTGTTCTTTACGGTAGACCCCCAGATAGGCGACACCCAAGAAAGCAGCAAATATCACTACGGCAATTGTGGAAGTGGCGCGCTCCCCTGTAAAGTCAAGAAATGGATTGGCTGGCAGGAGCTCGAGGATCCGCTGCGGATAACTTTGGTCCTCCATCGCGGCTGAACGCTCTTCCAGCTGGAGTCCCCTGGCTGCCTCTGCATCTCCCTGCTCAATTTGAATGGCTTCAAGTCCAAATCCCTGCGCAGCGGCAATACCGACGACCGCTGCAATGGCCGTTGTCCCGACCAGGAGCCCAATGATCAGAGCCGCAATTTTCCCCAGGTTATTCCCGAGCTTAAGCTTGGTAAAAGCAGAAAGAATCGATACAAAGACAAGAGGCATGACAACCATTTGCAAAAGCTTGATATAACCGATGCCGACAATGTTATACCAATCGATGGACTGTGCCAGGGTTTCATCGCCGGGACTGTACAGCCACTGCAGGGCAAATCCGAAAACAATCCCCAAGCCTAAGGCTGCAAAGACTCTCTTGGAGAAAGACAGGTGTTTTTTCTGCATATAAAAGAGGATGCCTGCAATGATGAGAAAAGCTGCAATATTGGCAAGCAAAGCTAAACTGTCCATTCCCTTCCCTCCCTCAGGTAGTGTGGTATTCAATAAAACAGCGAATGTCCGCTGCTGTTACATCATATGTAGGAAATTATTATTGTATGTTATCAGGACAATGGGAAGGGAATATACTAAGGGTCTTAAATCGTATAAGTACTATAGGAAAAGTTTACATGGAAGGAAACGGAATTACACCATCCGTTATGATAGAATGACTATGTATAAGCAATCACCATGATTCAGGGCTCTTATCATAAACTCTGCTACTGTTAATATAAATTTCAAAAGTTTTTTGTTTCGTAAACTTTGTTGCTATTTGATATCTATCCAGAACAGATCTCCTGGTAATTCACCGAAGAAAACCCTGGTATGTTTGAAAGAAAAGAGCTGCTTTCCCTTTTTCGAGTAAGAAATTCGAAATGCAGGGGAAAGTCCGGCACCTGGGATTTCCCCGACAGCAGCAATTTGCGAAAAGAGCCTTGTAAAGAAAGAAAAGAGCTGTAGTCCCTATGAGAAATAAATCTTATAGTATCGAAGGGGGAAAATACGGCTCCAGCGATTTTTCCGAAAGCAGCAATTAATACGAAAACATCCTATTACAAAGTTCAGAGGGGAATTATATGGATATCCTGTCTATTTTGCTTGGAATCTTTTTAGTGCTGAATATTGCCTTCGCCTGTGTCGTCGTTTTTTTGGAAAGACGGGATGCCGGTGCTACCTGGGCCTGGCTGATGGTCTTGGTGTTTATACCGGTACTGGGGTTCATCATGTACTTGGTGTTTGGACAGAATCTCACGAGGAAACGCTTGTTTCAGTGGGATGAAATGAAGAAAATCGGCATAGAAGAGCTGATTTCGAGACAAGTCAATGAAATCAAAGGCGATTCGTTTTCCTTCAAGGACAGCACCATCGGCACGAATAAAGAGATGATTTATATGCACTTGATGAATAACGAAGCAGTCCTGACCCAGGATAATGACATTACAGTCTATACGCATGGGGAAGACAAATTCGATGCACTGTTAAAAGATATAAAAGCTGCTAAAAACCACATACATTTTCAATATTATATACTGCGCAGGGATGCGCTCGGCAAAAGAATCCTGACTGCCCTGACGGAAAAAGCAAGGCAGGGGGTAAAGGTCCGGGTTTTGTATGATGAAATGGGATCGCGGACATTGAATAAGCGTTTCTTTCGTGAGTTGATCCAAGCCGGCGGGGAAGTGGAAGTCTTTTTCCCATCAAGGATTCCATATATCAATCCGCGCTTGAACTACCGGAATCACAGGAAACTTGTCATCATCGATGGAATCATTGGATATGTCGGCGGATTTAATGTCGGGGACGAATATCTGGGACTGAACCCGAGATTCGGTTACTGGCGGGATACTCATTTGAGACTGGAAGGCAGCGCGGTCCTCGCCATGCAGACCAGGTTCATCCTCGATTGGAACCAGGCTTCAGCTTCAAGGGATATCCACTTGGAGCACAGGTACTTCCCGACGGCCAAGTTCACTGGAAACGCAGGGGTGCAGATTGTCACCAGCGGACCGGATTCAGAATGGGAGCAGATCAAGAATGGCTATATCAAAATGATTTCTTCTGCGAAGGAATCCATCTACATCCAGACACCCTACTTCATTCCAGATGCCAGTCTTCTGGACTCACTGAGAATTGCAGCTCTTTCCGGAATCGATGTCCGGATCATGATTCCCAATAAGCCTGACCATATGTTCGTCTACTGGGCAACATTCTCATATATTGGAGAAATGCTGAAAGCAGGTGCCAGGATTTATATCTACGAGAACGGCTTCATCCATGCTAAAACGATTGTCGTCGACAGTAAGATTTCTTCTGTGGGCACCGCGAATATCGACGTCCGCAGTTTCAGGCTGAACTTTGAAGTCAATGCCTTCATTTACGATATCGAGCTTTCAAGGGAGCTGGGTTCCATCTTCCTCAAAGATATTCATCTATCGAGGGAACTCAGCACGGAAGAATACTTAAAACGGCCGCTATGGATCCGTTTCAAAGAATCGATTTCCAGGCTATTATCTCCAATCTTATAAATCAAAAGGCAGCCTTTAGCGCTTTAAAGCAGCCGGGGACAGTCCCCGCCTGCTTTAAAGCGCTAAAGCGAATATGCCAACATAAAAGAGGCAGCCACCAGGGCATGCCTCTTTCAATTTATTACCCCTTCAGAAAATCAGGGTCTTCATAGGCAGGATTTGGGTAAGTATAGAACCCTTCCCCTGTCTCCCTGCCGAGTTTTCCTTTGTCGATATACTCTGTTTTCAGGACAGCAGCAAGCTTGGCGAATTCTTCAGACCCCGTTGCTTCTGCTTTGGCATTTGAAATGTTATATGCCGTGGTAATGCCGACAATGTCCAGGATTGCAAATGGACCTTTCGGGGATCCTGTGGCTATCATCCAGGTCTTATCAATGGTTTGGGGATCTGCCACCTCTTTAACAAGCAGCATCTGTCCCGCTTCCAGGAAAGGCACCAATAGAGAATTCAAGATATATCCCGGCTGCTCTTTGTGTAAAGGCAGGGCGACCATTCCGATTGCCTTGGCAAATTCCAGCAAATCATTGAAGACATCCTTATCTGTACCTGGATGCTTCATGACCTCAGCAGTATTGTTCTTCCAGATTTCATTCGCGAAGTGCAGCGCCAGGAACTTTTCCGGGCGTCCAGTTGCTTCAGCAAATTGGCTGGGCAGTAATGTAGAGGAATTTGTCGCAAATACTGTTTTTTCCGGTGCAGCTTGCCCCAATTTTTCATAGAAGTCAGTCTTGATCTTCACTACTTCAGGAACCGCTTCAATCACTAAGTCTGCGTCCTCCACAGCTTTCCCTAAATCAGAAAAGAAGGACATCCGTTCAACGGCCGCATCCAGTTCCTCCTGTGATGCACCAAGGTCTTCCTGATATCTCGGCTTAAGATCTTCAACTCTGTCTTTTGCCTTTTCTACTGCTTCATCACTGATATCATAGACCGAAACATTAAAACCTTTGAATGCTGTTTGGAAGGCGATCTGGCTTCCCAAAACACCGCTTCCAGCTACAGTGATATTTTTA
The DNA here is from genome assembly GCF_003581585.1 of Bacillus salacetis. Classification (GTDB taxonomy): domain Bacteria; phylum Bacillota; class Bacilli; order Bacillales; family Bacillaceae_B; genus Rossellomorea; species Rossellomorea salacetis. The sequence goes on along the minus strand of NZ_QXIR01000016.1, from coordinate 54,143 downwards.
TAGTCCATCAAAAATTCTCCTTTCAAAATCAGCCTTTAGTTCTTTATTACCCTATTTGGGAATAAGTAAATCTTCCCTATTATTATATCTCTATAATGTAAAAAGAAGGTAATAAAATGCTTTCTCTAAAAAACAAGAAAGAGAAACCGCAACCTTTACTATAACCGGTTGCGGGAGTTGTTACTTATATACTACTGTTCAACTACAGACCATCTGCTTAAAAGGTCTGCCTCCTCCTCACGGGTCAATCCCGCCTTCAAATCCACCTTGCCTCTTGCGCCTATCCAACTCAGTGTATCCTTAATGGTTTCCCTCGGATTACGGAGAACAAGCCCTTTCTTTAAAGCTTTGGAATAATCAGCTAAGATAAAGCCATCTGGGTACTGCTCATTTACCGGTATCCATAAGGGAAGCTGCACAAATGGACCAACCTTGCGATCCACCAAAAAGGCATCCTCCACCCATGCCGTTTCTGTATCTTGAGGCGCTATATAAAGCAAATCTTCCACAAACTCTTTCATACTGTATCTTTGGCGGGGGCCAGTCACATTATAAGTCCCCGCTTCCCGTTCTTCTGCCATGAGGATGATCCACTGGGCGAGGTCACGTACATCAACCCATTGGATGACCCTTTCCTTACTTCCTGGAACAAGCACTTTCCCGCCTTCCGAGAAACGCTGGACCCAGTAGGTGAACCTGTCTGTGGTATCATCCGGACCGACAATCAATCCAGGTCTGATGTTCAGGGTTTTACCAGGGAGGACCCCTTCCAGTCTTTGTTCACACAAAGCCTTCAGCGGACCATATGTCTCACCATTCACCTCTTCGGTCTCCGGTTCATCAAGAGTGCCCGTTTCATCCTCTTCCTGAGCCTCTCCAGTCAAAAAATCCTTATAAACCGATATGGAAGAGATGAATATGTATCGGTTTATCCTGCCCTTTAACAACGAGGCACTCTGCTCTACTTTACCCGGAGTATATCCGGATGTGTCAATGACCGCATCCCATTGGCCTTTCTTTAAGGCGTCCAGTTCACCTTTTTCACGGTCGCCTGTTAACTTCTCAGCTTCCGGAAACAGATGGGGATTGGTTTTGCCGCGATTGAACAAAGTCACTTCATGCCCGTTGGCAAGTGCCGCCTCGGCAATATGCTTTCCTAAAAAAGATGTTCCACCAAGCAATAACAGTTTCATGATGCACCCTCCTTCATTCTTCCATACCATTGGTCCAAGTCATTTTAAACACATATCCGGTATCTATGTGTTCCATGCCATCCAGCGTTCCCTCATCATTAAGGGATACCCCCTCGAGAAGACTTCCTTTTGTCCCGGTCCAGGCTGTCAGGTAAACCGCCTCGTCTTTAACCAGTTCTGTTTTTTCGTCGATAAACGAGGTGAATGATGACCCCCGGACCCCCTCAATGCTTTCGACCTGTTCCATCATTCCTCCATTGATTCCATTTAAAAAGGTAATTTGCTCATCTCCCTGGTTTATCCCATAGGAAACCAATGATTGATTGAATTCCTTTTCCACTTGTCCCCTTGTATACACCACATCATCTGTTAATCTCCCATCCTTATAGATTTCCATGGAAAACTGAAGATCTTCTTTCTCTGCCAGCTTTCCGTCAAGCTTAAAAAATTGAATGCCATCCACTCCGGTCCTGCTGATGAGCTCCTGCTCACTTTCGCTTAATGAATAAGGTTCAATGGTAAGAGTGCTTCGGCCCCCTGCAGCTTCGCATCCCGATAGCAGAAGAACAAAGACCGCCAATAGGAGTCCTGTTTGCCCTTTCACGCCATCCGCCCCCAAATTTCGTTTAGACTCATAACCTATATTATTAGCCCTAAAACATCATAATTCCTTTATTTCACTTCTGCAAAAGCTGTTAGTAACAGACTGCTGCATCAAAATGAGCATTCTTGGTCAAAAAGCGGCTATCTGACTGGTCCAGTAAGGCATTCTGTATTACCCATTAAAAAAAAGCCGGCATAAAGAGCCGGCTTTTCCTTATAAGAGAGCATTGATTTGATAGATTTTTCCGTTCTCGATGGTTTCGCTCCTTAAAACTTTTATCAAAGCTCCCGCAACTGTATCGGCATCACGGAGCATGCCTTCTTCTTTATACTTCTTGAAGGTCTCGATGTCGTTGAAGGCTGACTTGGAGGCGGAACGGATTGTCGACTGCATGTCGGTGTCCATCACCCCCGGACTGAAAGCGAAAATCTTATGCCGGCTGCTCCTGTTCTCCAATTCTAAAGCCGCCGTCTGGGTGAACATATTGATTCCCGCTTTGGTGCTGCAGTAGACGCCCCACCCCTGGATGGGCCTGCTCCCTGCCCCTGAGGACACATTGGCAATCACCAATCTGGCATCCGATGCCTCAGCTTTCTCAAGGAAGATGTTGCTGATGATCATCGGGGCGAGAAGATTTACATTCACGCTTGCCGCTGTCTTCTCTTCATCCAGATTTCCTGCTGTTTCAATAGGGTCTACCATTCCTGCATTATTGATTAGATAGATTGCATCCGGCTCCTGTTTGAAGACCGAGTCCGCAATTTTTTTGAACACTGACTGAACTTCCGAGCTGTCAGCAAGGTCACAAGTATAATGTATGTATTCTCTATCGCTATTCTCCGCCAAATTCCTTAAGTCTTCATTTTCCGCCCGTGAAACGGAAATCACATTCGCTTCAGCAAGCAGCTGTTTTGCGGCGGCAGCGCCAAGTCCCCTGGAGGCTCCTGTTATAATCGCATACACCATGACAATCACTCCTTTTTTCTGAGTATATAAAAATTCACCCGGCTTTCGCAAAATATTTCTCTCCGATTTCCTCCGGAGGAAGCGGACGGCTGAAGAAATAGCCCTGGATATTATCACAGCCCAGGCTTTGCAGCATAGTGACTTGCTCTTTATGTTCCACTCCCTCTGCAATCACACCCAGGCCATTATGCAGGGCAATAGCAAGGATGGTGGAGACCATTGCTGATTGATCGGTTCTCAGATCATCGATGAATGACTTATCAATTTTCACAGTATCAATTGGAAGCTTGTCTAAATAGCTGAGAGAACTGTAGCCCGTTCCAAAATCATCGAGGCTGATGCTGATGCCAAGTTCTTTTATACGGTTTAATTTTTCAATCGTGACATTTTCATTGAACATCGTCATACTCTCTGTTATTTCGATTTCCAGGAGGGGAGCAGCGATATCGTAAGATCTTAAAACCCTTACCACATTATCTATAAAGGCTGGATTGGCAAAAGACCGCTGCGAAATATTCACCGATACGGGCAGCCCTTTCAAATCCGTTTCCTGCCATTCCCGAATCTGACTGCAAGCTTTCTTCAGTACCCAGTCTTCCAGAGCAACGATAAGATTCGTTTGCTCTGCTGCCGGTATGAAGACACCCGGGGAAATCAAACCTTTTACCGGATGCTTCCACCTTACCAAAGCTTCGAAACCCACCAGCTCATTATGCAGGGAATTGATTTTCGGCTGATAATGGAGTGTCAATTCATCGTGCTCAATGGCTCTTTTGAGATCATTCTCAATAACAATTTTCTCAATGTTGCTTTGGACAATTTCATTCTGGTAAACAGCATAATTATAGAAGGAATTTTCCGGAATGGAGGCCCTTGCTGTATCTGCGCACTTGATTAATAACTCAGGCTCCAGACCGTTTTCAGGGAAGAACGCAATTCCCGCTTTCATTTCCATGAAGATCTCATGGCCTTCGACAAAAAAGGAAGTGCCCAGGATACCGTGCAGCCGCTCCAACGCTGGTTTAAGTTCGTGTTCTGCATTCACCTGCGGCACCAGACAGTAGATTTCATCCCCTCCGAATCTTGAAACAGCACTTCCATTCGGCAGGACGGATAATAATCGTAGGGATAATTCCTTTAATACCTGGTCGCCGACCTTAAAGCCGAATACATCCCGTATGGTCCTTAACCTTCCGTAATCCAAGCTGTATAAAGCAAACGGCCTTTGCTCCCGGACAGCTTCCTCCACTTCGGAAATGAATTTTCTTCTGTTGGGCAGCCCGGTTAACTCATCATAGTGAAAGAGATAATCAATGGTATTGGACTGTTTTTTGCTTTCCGTAATATCCTTGGTTATCGCATAGACCCCTTCAATGCCGTCATCCGTCACAATAGGGACACCTGTGACACTCACAATGCCAACCGACTGATTTTTTTTTATGAGGCTGATTTCCGCCTGCTGTGACTTTCCATTTTTCACTTGTTCGAACTTCTTAAGGGTCTGCGGCAGCTCGCCCGGGGCCACGAGATCTTGTATGGACATGCCGAGAAGCTCATTTCGGGTATAGCCTGTGATTTCCTCTGCAGCTTGGTTGGCCGTCAAGAAGCGCCCATCCAATGTGAATGAAATAACGGCATCCGGATTATGATTGAACAAGGATTGAAAATGCTGTTCGCTCACCTTTACCTTTGATAGATTCTCGAGATTACGCTGTTCGCCAAACATATCAGGGATGACTGAAAGCACCCATACCATCAGGATTTCCACTGCATATGGCAGCATGGACAGATGGAGATCGGGATTCTCTTCATTGATCACCCGCAGGATTGACATGGCTGTAAGGTACGGTAAACCGGCTAATGCAATCCCTGCTGCAACGGAGCCAACGAGGACCCAAAGGTTTGTGTCTCCCTTTTGGGTTTCCCTGCTGATCTGAAGGAGGAACCTAAGAGAATAAAAGGAAATGCCCAATGTTAATAGAAACGTCATAAAGACCATGACCGGTTTCACTTCAATGATGGAATGGAACAGTATGAAGACAGCAGTATAATCAGAAATGAGTATCACCAGAGTCAGCGTGAGCCCTCCAAGAAGGTAGTACCGCATTTCCGCAGTCTTTTTCACTGCCAGTCCCATGGCAAAATATGTACCTGCTATACAGCTCAGTAAAAAAGTAATGATATAAACAGCAAATTGGGTTTTATTATAAGGAAGGTCAAGTGCCAGCACAACGAACATGTTGGTCAAAAAGAAAGTCGAGCCGATAAGGACGGCCTTTTGCAAGTTCGAGCGGACCAATCTGTTGAAGAGTGATCCCTTCTGGACTGACTGAATCATAAAGTAACCATTAATGACCGAGAAAAATACGCTCCAAAGAAAAAAGTGTATAAGCACTCCATAACTGGCTAACAACACTTCACCCCCAATCAGATTTAATAGGAAAAAAGTCTTATGTTCATTTTAAAGTAAAATCGCTGTTAATCATAGTAAATTTACTCACCTGTACCCATTCGTTTAAGCATATTTTTAAGGGGTAAAAATCACGTAAAGACTAATTTCTATGAAAGTGGTGATTCTTTGAAGAAGGTTCGCGCGCTGCTCCTGGCCTTTCCGCTTTGTTTCTCTTTCCTGCTTTCCGGCTGCAGGGACATTGAAGAACAGCCGCCGGAGGTCGATGAAGTCGAAGAAGAAATAGATTCCAATGATGGTACCGATCAGGATGAACCTGGCGCAGAGGAAGACAATTTTGATGATGATGAAGGTTCAGATGCTGATCCGGAAGAGCCGGACCCAGATGAAGAACCCTCAGAAGAATAAATAAATGACAAAAATCCCGCTGCTCCTAAGGAACCAGCGGGATTTGTTCAGTGGTCAACCACCTTTGAAGGTGCAAGGACAAAGTCTGCCGGCTGGGGCTGCACTGCAGCCGGATTCGCGGCTTCTTCTTTCTTCCGTTTACGCTGGAGCACATTTACCCCCACTTTCTTCTGCTGGATTTCCTTCACTCCCTGTACGATCAGCTGCATTGCAATAATGGAAATCATGAACGCTGCTAAAGGAGCCAGGACAATCGAGTAGTTACCCGTCATCAACGCATTCTTTGTGGAACTGATCAACCCGGACCATTCAAAGGTGGACGTTTTGGGAGGATCCGGCATATCCCCTCTAGTGACAATCGTCCCGCCGAGAAATAAGTGAAAGAGGCCAAGATGGACAAGTATAAACAACACCTGGATGAATTGCTGGCCAAACAGGATGAACAGCCTTGGGGCCAGGTGCGGAAAGAGATGTGTCCAAAGAATATGCCTGTTGCTTCCCCCCATGAGCTTGGCATTCAGGATAAACTCGTTCTTAGACAGTTCCTTCATTTCATTGCCGATTAACACAGTCGTCAACGGAATGACAAGGATCGTCAAAATAAAAGCTTCGAACAAAAGCTTCTCCATCATCGAATATTGGATATCCGAGAACGGATCCTGCCACAGCACCGGCCTCAATAATAAGTACGCTATGATACTCAATGGCAGAAAATGAATCGAATCGACGATTCTGGTCATCCAGTTCTTTCTGTATCCATTAAGATAAAAATGATAATAGACTGATAGATAGAATCCCATAAGCACTCTCAGCAATGCAACAATCAGTGCAAAAATCAATGTATATTTCGCACCGACGATCAATTGGTCCATGATGCTGTAACCGAAATAATCTGACCCCAGGATCATTAGGCCCGAGGGCTTATGAGGAGGCGCACTGATCAGCTTCCCCTTATCGTCCCGCAGCCAGACGATTTGTTCAACCGGTACTTTTGCAAAGATTGTATAAAGGAGGCTGTAGGTGATCATTCCGAATAGAGCGAGGAAACCGACTGCAAACTTCGGATTTTTCATATGCTGGCGCAGCAGCCTCCAAAGCACTGCAATATGTCCCCATATTTTCCACTCCGTAATCGGAGAACGATCTTTTTTATACTTTGAATGATCTTCAATGTCTTCCGTCCTCAGCCATGTATAGATAAGCTGATAAAGGAGGAAGAATGGTGTGTAAATCATGATGAGTGCAGCAGCCACGGTAATCGGCCTGAAGTCCTCGACAATATAATAGGTGATTCCCCTCATGTTAAAAACGGTTTCGATGATGAACAAACTCGATAACATACCCCACAAAATGATCTTGCCATGGTAGAAAACACTCGGAGAGATATTTTTCAGTACATAAGATCTGAGAATCTTCGTTTTCCCCATCCCTTTGCTCCGGGCAAACTCGATGTGCGTTTTCAGTAATTCCTCTTCCGTAACGAGAAGAAGAATCCTGTAGAATGACAGCATCGGGATGATGGACAGTGTAATGATCGGGGCAAGATATACTTTTTCTTCGCCCAGAGCCGTAAACATCATTAATTCCATACCGAACTTTTTGTAAAAAAAGACGATGAACAATTGCAGCAGGAACGCAACCATCAAGTCCGGAACCGTTTCAAGGAATCCCAGCGATTTCTTGATAGGCGACATCAGCCATTTTGGCATCAGCACCGTGAAATATGTAAGGACCAAAGCCAGTCCAAGCCCTGCTGCCAGAGCGCCAAACAAAATCTGCAAAGAATAATAATAAGGTTCGAGCAGCATATCTATGACATCGACCTCGTACCCCTTGTACATATAAAACCACGTTTCTTTCTTCGGCAGTGAAACCGCAAACTTGAAGAACTCCTCCAAGTAACCGATCCCGTTATATATCCCTCTCTCCTTGAATGCCTGGGGAGCTATACTGACAAAAATGATCCCCAAAATTCCAAGAAAATAATAGAATGGAATCTTAAATAAAAAATATAACCTGCTCTTCATACCCACCCTCCCTTTCGTAAATATTGTAATATTTTTGTAAAATTTATTCAATTCTAAATTTAATTTACACAAAGGAGGAGGTTGTGCCTATAAGGATGTCCACCGTTTTTTGTTTGCCCCTATGACCACATCGATCTCCCTCACACGTCGATTCCACCACCCCATACACCCTCTATGACCACATGGGTTTCCCTCACACGTCGATTCCACCACCCAGACACCCTCTATGACTACATCGATTTCCCTAGCATGTCGATTCCACCACACCATACACCCTCTATGACTACATCGATTTCCCTCACACGTCGATTCCCCCGCCCCATACACCCTCTATGACCACATCGATTTCCCTCACACGTCGATTCCACCGCCCCATACACCCTCTATGACCACATCGATTTCCCTCACACGTCGATTCCACCACCTCATACACCCTCTATGACCACATCGATTTCCCTCACACGTCGATTCCACCACCCCATACATCCTCTATGACCACATCGATCTCCCTCACACGTCGATTCCACCACCCCATACACCCTCTATGACCACATCGATTTCCCTCACACGTCGATTCCACCACCCCATACACCCTCTATAACCACATCGATCTCCCTCACACGTCGATTCCACCACCCCATACACCCTCTATGACCACATGGGTTTCGCACGCCCACCAATCAACCTCCTCATAAGAGTCTTTGGAAATCAGCCCCTCACCGTCACTAGAGAGTTCCCGCCATAAACCAAAAGTTCTTTTGACAAGGCTCATTTCGTAAACTTTGTTGCTATTCCTTATAAATTTCAAATAAATCCCTGGTAAATGGCCGTAAAAACCCCGGTGAGCAGGGAGAAAAGAGCTGTTCGTTCTTTTTCGAAAAAGTAAAACCTTTGAATACAGGGGAAAAATCCGGCACCTGGGATTTTTCTGAAAGCAACAAAAAAATCCGGGAGGTAACCTCCCGGATTCAACAAATTTTATTTAAATATATCGGCTATTGCTTGAAACAGGTTTTTGAAAAAGTCCAGGATTCCCTGCAAGAATCCTTTTCCTTCCTCACCGACCACGTCTTCCAATCTCTGTTTGATATCCTTTGAGATATCTTCCAGCTGCCCTTTTACATTATCAAAATTAATATCAAGATTTCTCATTTTATCAAACAAGTCGATCAATAATTGACGGTCTTCAGGACTTAATTCAAGATTCAGCTTCTCCAGCTGTTCACTGACGATCCGCTCAACATCTTCTTTTGTAGCCGGATTCTGTTCAGCAATCTCCTTTTTGATTTCTGTAAGGAGTTCACTGACCTTCTCCTGACTCATCCCTTCCTCTTTTGCCAATTCTGTTGCAAGGCCCAGCTCTTCATTGGCAACTTCCATTCGGACGGAGTCCAGCTTCTCCCCGCTGACTTCATAGGCTTTATAAATTCCAGTAAGTGCGGAATGCCCGCTGACCTTGATAGGGGAAGCGACAATGACTGTGGCATCCTCCACTCCGGCTGTCAATAACGCATTCGCATACATTTCATCAGTTACTTCCGTGATATTTCCTGGAGTTGCGCGCTCAATGACCAGGCCTTCCCCTTTTTCTTTCCGGGTGATTTTAGCAGATGAAAACATTCTCGCATTTCTGTCCTCACCTTGTATATAACGGGCAAGATCTTCTCCTGTCACCGTAATTTCTTCAACCATTTCAGGGTCGTTCACCTCAAGGGCTTTCCTGACTTCTTCCTTTTGGGCATCAGACAGGGATTCTCCCAGGACCACAATTGGAAGCCCGAATTTTTCATTTATACTATCCTTGTTCGTTTCATTATCGGCTGCCATGACTGTACTATTTACCACTAGACCAAAAAAGACTGCAAGAATTAAAGCGATTTTACTCCATTGCTTCTTCATTCAATTAGTTCTCCTTTTTCAAAAAAGATAGCTTACAGGAACATCATATCACTTTAACTCTGATATATGTCTACTTTTTTCTTCCATTCATCCTCCAGGATGCTCATCTCCCATAGGTTCCAATACTCGTCTTCATACCTTTGGACGTCACGTTTGAGCCCTTCCTTTTGAAAACCTGCCTTCTCGTAGCACTTTATGGCAGAATAGTTAAAATCATAGACACCCAGACTTACGCGATGGAGTTGGTGTTCCCCAAAGGCCGTCTTCAGGATTTCATCCATCATGGCCTGCCCGATACCTTTCCCACGCATCGAATCATCGCCAACCAGCACCCGGCAGACACGGGCAGAACGATTCTCCCTGTCAATGCTCTCCAGTGAAATATGGCCTGCCGCTTTTCCGGTTTCCGTTTCAACCAATTTAAAAATGAACTTTTTACTGCCCTCCTGGTTCGCGCCTTCTATATGAGAATGGAGCTTGCTGCGGGTCAGCGGATAGCCGAAGCCGCCTCCGCCCCACTGGATATATTCACGTTTTGAGTCGAACCAGCCGATCATCTGGTCAAAGTCATCTGGAGTGAAGTACTGTAATTCAAACATATGGACACCGCCTTTTTTCCGTTTTAATACCCTGTTTGGTTTTCGCTGACACCGGCTTCGGCTTGAAATATCTGTCAGGAGGGTTTCTGTGGGGATCGCAGATTCTTATCGTCGACTTTGGTTGTTCTATCAACGAGTTTGTAGGGTCTATCGACGAGTTTGGGGGTTCTATCAACGAGTTTGGGGGTTCTATCAACGAGTTTGTCCTTTCTATCGTCGAATTTTCTCTTTCTATCAACTTTTGGCTGGTTAGTCGCATCTGCAGCCTCCATGACGCACCCTAATCTCATCGGCTGCTCTCCACAAAAAAACAAGCCCTCAATGAAGAGGACTTGTTTTATAAATTTCATTCTTAATTATAGTTTTTGGACGTTAGTAGCTTGAGGTCCGCGTTGGCCTTCTTCGATGTCGAAAGAAACTTCCTGGCCTTCGTCTAAACTTTTGTAGCCTTCACCTTGAATTGCTGAGAAGTGTACGAATACATCATCTCCGCCTTCGCGCTCGATAAATCCAAAACCTTTTTCGCTGTTGAACCATTTTACTTTACCTTGTTCCATTTTTCTTTTTCCTCCTAATGTCTAACAAAACAAACATTTCGTTATAGTATTTTACTTAATTTATTATACCCAACAGGTCCCGCATTAAACATGTTTTACCAAAATTATTTTATTTTTTTTGTTAGAGCTTGATTTGGTTGAATTTGCGCTTGCCGACTCCGATGATCATGCCATCTGTCAGGACGACCTTAAGAGCGGGGTCCTCCACTTTGCTTCCATCGATTTTCACCCCGCCGTTTCCGATCATCCTGCGCGCCTCACTTTTAGAGCTCAGCATATTCAGCTCAACCAGCAGGTCCACAACGGAAATTTCCTCGGCCTTCTCCCATTGAACAACAGGGATATCATCGGGAAGGGCTCCCTTTTGAAAAACGGACTTGAATTGAGACTGCGCTTTTTCTGCAGCGTCCTCTCCATGGTACATCCTGACGAGAGTGCGCCCCAGCAGCATTTTTGCATCCCGGGGATGAAGGCTGCCATTTTCAAGATTTTCACCGATATCTTTTTTCTCTTCCAACGGCAAATCTGTGGCGAGGTCAAAGTATTTTACCATCAGTTCATCAGGAATGGACATTGTTTTGCCAAAAATCTCATGTGGGTCCTCATCGATGCCAATGTAGTTATGCTTGGATTTTGACATCTTGTCTTTCCCATCCAGGCCCTCGAGCAGCGGAAGGAGCATCACGACCTGTTTTTCTTTTCCGAAATGCTCCTGAAGTCCCCGGCCCATCAACACATTGAAATGCTGGTCAGTCCCTCCCAGCTCGATGTCACTTTCAAGGAAGACTGAATCGTATCCCTGCATCAGAGGGTAAAAGAATTCGTGAAGGGAAATCGGCTTTCCGGCAGATAGTCTTTCTGAGAAATCATTGCGTTCGAGCAGCCTTGCCACTGTGATGCTGCCAGCCAAACGGATGACATCTTCCAGGTTGAGGTTCTTGAGCCACTTCGAGTTATAGAACAGCTCCGCTTTCTCCTGATCAAGCACTTTCCCAAACTGCTCGAAGTACGTTTGGGCGTTATGCTTCACCTCTTCATCCGTCAGCTGCTTCCTCACTGTCGACTTTCCGGTTGGATCCCCGATTTTCCCTGTGAAATCGCCAATGATCAACTGGACGATATGGCCATTCTCTTGAAACTGCCTCATTTTATTCAAAACCACTGTATGGCCGATATGCACGTCCGGTGCTGTCGGATCAAGTCCGAGCTTGATCTTCAGCGGCAACCTGGTCACAATCGATTTTGCGATCTTCTGCTTGAGTCCGGCTTCCGGGATGACTTCCTGGGCACCGCCGGCATAGATTGTGAACTGCCTTTCCACTTCTTTTAACTGGTCTTCATTCAGATTCTTCATCCAATCCGCCATCCTGATCTCCTCCTTCAATTTTTCCAAAATAAAAAACCACATCCCTGAAAAGGGACGTGGTTCTGCACGCGGTACCACCCTCATTGAAGATCGCTCTTCCACTCTAAGATATAACGGTTCACCCGTCCTTTGCTACTGGCACTTGTTCACAAAGAAAGCTCAAGGAGGTAATTCACATTCACCTGTATACCGGCTTCCACCAGCCGCCGGCTCTCTGAAATAGGGAGATGATCTGCTACTTATTCCTGTCAATGCTGTAAATTAAATTAGAAATAGTTTAACGAATACAGTTGGGAAATACAAGAAGTTTTTTATTTTGTTTTGTCTTTTTGCTTTTTTAAATACAGTCCCATCAAAATATAGGTACCTATTAATAAAACGAGAAATACCGGGAGACTCAAGATTGACATACAGCACACCTTCTATTTCATGTCCTCAAGTGACGGATGAAAAATCAGAAGCAACACAGTGATGAGCGGAACGGAAATAATCAGAGCAAGCAGCTTATTTTTAAAATGAAGCCTGAGCATGACAAACATGATGATATTAAAAATGAGCGACCAAACTACGTTCCAGCCATTTTCATAAACAAACAGGCCGCGTTTGAAAAAGAGATACTCGAGAAAAGTAAAGTAAGCAATCCATATTATTACATAAACAAGGAGTTTCTTTTTCGCCAATGGCAAGAAGCGCAAGTAAATCATGATGACGACCGGCAGGATAAAAAACGAGAACGTCAGCTCGATCAGGGTATGGTTCAACCAGCCAACGGTCACAGCCTTATACTTCCATAATGTATGGTTGTAGAATAAGAAGTTATAGGTAAGATTGCAGATCAAATAATACTGGACGGTGGGATAATAATCCTTCCACCGCGTCCAATCCACAAAAATAACCGCAAATAGTATATAGACAATTACCACAAGGAGTAGATACATCGCCACATTCTCCCGTTTTAGCTTCCATTCTGCCACTCACAGGCACTTTTTATAACCCGTTCCTGCATTTTCGGTAAAATCGGCTTCTACGTCTCTGGTCTTACTGCAAAATAAATCGCCGGTGTCATTGTATAAACCTGGTAAACACAATAAGATGGAGATATAGATAACGATACTGGAAACGAGGGATACACATGAAAAATTTGTTTGCGATTATCATAGCAGCCATGGTGGTCGGTTCGGTACTCATCATTCTCAATGATAATACATCTTTGTTTGCTTCCGGGAAACGGACCGGGGAAAACAGTATCGCTGTTGGCAATGACATAGACAAAATAGAAATCGATGTCGCCAGCAGCGATACAGTGGTGATTCCGGAAAAACGAGATGATGTCGAGGCAGAGCTGAAAGGGAAAGGAAACCTGATCATCATTGCCAGGGGTGATGATATCCGGGTGGAAGTCAAGCGGAAATGGTTCAGCTGGTTATCCTTCAGCCAAGAGTCGGAATTGACGGTTTATATCCCTGAAGATTACGACCGGGACATGGATATCAATATTGGTTCAGGAAGCCTTGAGTTTTCCGGACCTTCTTCTTCTGAACCGATGGTACTTCATACTCTAAGAACAGACATGAGTTCCGGGGATCTTGATTTGGCGGATATCAAATCAGAGAAATTCATTCACAATGGATCATCGGGCAGCCTGACAGCCGATCGTTTTATCACTAAAGAAGGAATCATCGATATCAGTTCTGGCGATGTCGAGCTTTATGACTATACCGGACCCCTGAATGGGGAGCTCTCATCAGGTGAAATGGAAGTTGAAATCAAGGAACTGAAAGGCGATATAAGCTTCGATCTTAGCTCAGGAGATGTTGAGCTGGACCTCCCTGATGATGCAGACTTCAAGCTGGCGGGTGAAGCAACCAGCGGGAGCATTTCCACTGAGTTCCCGCTTTCCAATCAAAAAACCGATGGCGGGGACATCTCTGGTACCCACGGCTCAGGAAAATATGAGATCGATGTTTCGATCACAAGCGGAGATGTGAAGATTTACTAGTACTTTACCCCTTTAAAGCAGCAGGGGACAGTCCCCTGCCGCTTTAAAGGACTAAAGAGGACTTTGCCCCAAAGGGCAAGGTCCTCTTGGTCATTCGCCTTTCATTTCCTTGACTTGGTCCTGGTGGTTATCAATCCACTCCCTGGCCACTTTTTCAGCTTCTTGTCCTTCGTCAATCTTGACGATCATTTCTTCGATATCTTCAACCGGCATCTTCCATTTGCTCAGGAATTCGTAAGCCTCCGCTGCGTCATCTTTCAGTTCCTTGTTTGTGATGACATGGACTTCAGATGTTTGGAAGTAATCATCCGGGCTCTTCAGCACTTTCAAATCGTAATTAACGAACATTGGATGCGGACGCCAGCCCAGGAACAATACAGGCTCTTTATTTTCCATCATCCTCTGGGCCTGGGCGAGCATCCCGCCTTCACTCGAGGCGACATATTCCAGATCCAGTCCCAGCTTTTCAATCATTTCCCTTGAGGTTACCGTCATTCCGGCACCTTCTTCAATTCCATAAATTTTTCCGCCAAACAAATCTTCTTTCCCTTTAATATCCTCGACGGATTCAACCCCTTCTACATAGGTCGGAATCACCCAGCCCAGTTCGCCTTCAGAATAGCTGACTGCCGTATCATCAAGTTTATCGCCGTACTTTTCCATATAGTTTGCATGCATATCAGGAAGCCAGGCATCCATGAACACGTCCAAGTCTCCTCTTGCCATCCCGGTATATACACCGCCGGCATCCGCTTTCGTTTCATTCACCGTGTAGCCCATGTCTTCGAGAATCAACTTGGCAGTTTTGGTAGGCGGCACAGTGCTTGTCCAAGGTGTGACACCAAAGTTTATGGTGATTCCCTCATTGTTCCCTCCATTTTGCTTTGCATTATCTTCTCCTTCATCATTTGCACCCGTTCCACAGGCGGTCAGCATAATTACTGCCGCCAGCATAGTGAAGCCGATTTTCCACCCTTTCATGCCATTCATCTCCATTCTCAATTTTTCTGGCCAAGTCCCTGTGTGATCCGGTCAAGAATAATCGCCAACACAACGATCCCTAAACCACCGACAAGTCCCAGACCGACGTTTACACTTGAAATCCCGGCGAGGACAGTTGAACCCAGGCCCGGAGCTCCAATCATCGAAGCGATGACCGCCATGGATAAGGCAAGCATGATCGTCTGGTTGATTCCTGCCATGATGGTTGGAACAGCAACCGGGAGCTGCACCTTTGTCAGCATCTGCCACGAGGTGGAACCAAAAGCTTTGGCAGCTTCCACCATATCAGCGGGTACCTGTCTGATTGCAAGACTGGTCATCCTGACTGCAGGCGGTGTAGCAAAGACGAAGGTGGATATGACAGCCGGCACTTCACCCAAACCGAACAGGAGGATGGCCGGTATAAGGTAAACGAAGCTTGGCAGAGTCTGCATAAAGTCGAGAATCGGTCTCACCACTTTGTCCAGCGTTTCCGATTTGGCTGACAAAATCCCGAGGGGCACCCCGATGATGATCGAAAACAGCGTCGCGACCACAACGACTGCCAATGTCAGCATGGCGTCCTCCCAAAGATTGACTGACCCGAGGTAGAACACGCCTATCAGTGTAAACACCGCCACCCCTCTGCCTGCGAGCCGCCAAGAAAGGAGAATAAGGATGACCGACATGACCTCGGGGGGAATCCAGGTAAAAATATCTGCCACTCCATTGATGAAAAACGAGATAATATTGCTGATAGCTTCAAAGAAACCGCCCAATACCGGAATCAGCCATTCATACACAAAATCATTTGTCCATTCTTCCAAAGGCAATGTAAAGTAATTCACTCTGCCGCCACCTCACTTTGATCTTTACCGAGTACCAGACCTGACAGAATCGACACCCTGACGATGATGCCCATCAGCTTATTGTCCTCCACCACGGCAATCGGATATTTGGATTCTGCCGCTACCCCAATAAGGTCACTCAACGGCGTTTCAAGGGTTGTTGTGAAATAATCCTGCTCCAGTACATCTTCCACCCATTTATTTTCCTTATAGGCTTGAATCGCAGAGTCAATTGTCAAGATTCCTTTCAGGTTCTTATCTTTATCCACCACAAATATGCTGGAAAGGCCGGCATCCTCCATTTTTTTAACAGCCATTCGCGGACCATCTTTCCAAGTTGTCACAACGTCCGGTTTTTTCATGACGTTTTCAGCCACCAGCACTTTTGAGCGGTCAACATCTTCCACAAAGTTATAGACATATTCATTTGCCGGATTTTCGAGGATCTCTTCTGCAGTGCCGATTTGGACAATCGAACCGTTTTTCATGATGGCAATCCGGTCACCGAGCTTCAGCGCCTCATCCAGATCATGAGTGATAAATAGAACGGTTTTTCCAAGCTTGCTTTGAAGGTGCAAAAGCTCATCCTGCATTTCCTTCCTGATTAGGGGATCCAGTGCACTGAAGGCCTCATCCATCAACAGGATGTCGGAGTCATTGGCAAGAGCACGCGCAAGCCCAACCCTTTGCTGCATTCCGCCGCTTAGTTGATCTGGATAGCTGTCTTCATATCCTTTCAGTCCAACGTCAAGGATGGATTGCAGAGCTTTTTTAGCCCGCTCTTCCTTGGCAATCCCCTGAATCTCCAAACCGTATTCCACATTGTCTTGGACAGTCCTGTGAGGAAATAATGCAAACTTCTGGAAGACCATTGAAAGTTTTTTTCTGCGGGTAAGCATAAGATCTGTCTTGGTCATTTCAGTAATGTTATGGCCGTCAATCAGCACTTCGCCTGCGGTTGGTTCAATCAATCTGTTCACCAATCGGATAAGCGTTGATTTACCGCTTCCGGAAAGTCCCATGATGACGAAGAATTCACCCGGCTTTACTTGGAATGAGGCATTATTCACTCCAACGGTCATCCCTGTCTCTTCTAGAATTTTTTCCTTTCCCTGCCCTTCCTGTAATCGTTTAAGTCCATCCTTAGGGTTCGATCCGAAGACTTTCGTGAGGTTGTTGACTTCAATCTTATACATAAGCGTATCTCCTTTACTAAACTCTCTGAGATTACTATTTGTAATTTGGCCTATTTCATACTACCGAAGGGGTTAACTTCCGCAAAAAAAAGGCCCTATTAAGGACCTGTAATTCATTATCGATGGTCATCTGAGCTGTTCCACGTCTTGCCGTCTGTCGAATTCCGTACAGAGTACCGTTCCGCTGTCGTCAGTTCATCTGATGCCACATCCGGCATGGCACCAAGCTCTGTATCGATAACGTCATTTATTATCGCAGGATTATCCGTTTCGTTTATAACGGACTTCAGCTGCTCTTTCATTCTATTGTTTGACTTGTGTTTCACCATACCTAATACCCCCTTTTAGTTTGTTGGTATTAGGTTTTCCCAATCCTTCCGGGTTATTCGAAGGATAAGGCCCTGCAAGTATCTGCACCAATAAAATTCACCACCGCCTGTATCCTATGTAATGTTCCCCCTGAAGGGCCATCAGCAATGTATTTGTTCCCTGCCAACATACTGGCTGCCGTCCACTCCTATCATCATTTAGTATGAGGTTCTCTCTTTATACCGGGAATAAACAGCTCATGCGCCTGGCTCACCTCGATATTTGTCGAATTTTATCCGACTTTAGAACCTAGTCCATATTACCCTCCTTCTCAATTGAGAAGGTAAATCCATTTGACTGTTTTTTACAAATCATCTTGTCAGCTGAAAAGCAAAAAAGTACAATCAATCAGGATATTTCGTTAGGATCGATTCCCGGCTTATACAAGCGGACGGCGCCTGGCTGATTTATTCCTTTATAAAGTGAAAAGAGGAGAGCTGTACGCTTGAAATTAAATAGTAATGAAAAACTCAGTGTTTATAACGGAGTCGCTTCTACCGTTTCGACAAATGCTGTGAATGGATATATCCCGTTGTTTGCCATTGGTGTCCTGGGTGCGACTAACACGCAGATGGGGCTGATCACTTCACTTCCCTCGATCATCGGAATGCTTGCCTTGATTCCAGGTGCCATGTGGCTGAACCGGGTAAAAAGCAAGAGAAATTTTGCGGTTGCCTCAACGTTTGCAACGAGACTGTTGTTCATGCTGATTTTGTTCGTCCCGTTCCTGTCTCCCCAGTCTGCCCCTTGGGCCCTGGTCGGACTGATTGCCTTAATGAACTTTCCCGGGGCACTTTCAGGATTGTCCTGGCAGTCGATGATAGGCGATCTTGTCCCTGAGGAGAGAAGAGGAAACTTCTTCAGCTCCAGGAACAGATGGACTACGATCACTGCAATGATTGTCACATTTTCAACCGGTTTCTTTTTGGAGCAATTTAATGAGGACAGTGTATTCCCTTATCAGGTCCTGTTTATTGCCGGATTTGGATTTGCCTTGGTTGAAGTTTTTTATTTGATCAAACATAAAGAATCACCTGTGGAACAGACCTTACCAGAGGAAAAAGAAGGTCAAAAAAAGAGATTCTCATGGGAAGTATTCAAACATAAGCCTTATGTAGCTTTCATCATCTGTGCTCTGCTGTTCAACTTCGGGGCACAGATGGGCTGGTCGATTTTCAGTATCTATCAGATCAAGGAAGCCAATGCAACAGCCCTGTGGTTCAGTATGTTTTCTGTTACAAACCAGCTTTCTCAGATTGTCAGCATTAAATGGTGGGCAAGATTCGCCGACAAATACGGCAACACGATGATGCTTTTCGTTGCAGCTGCCGGAATGG
This sequence comes from Bacillus salacetis, assembly GCF_003581585.1. GTDB lineage: Bacteria > Bacillota > Bacilli > Bacillales > Bacillaceae_B > Rossellomorea > Rossellomorea salacetis. The sequence continues at coordinate 35,384 of NZ_QXIR01000016.1, read as the reverse complement.
CGACAGCTCCCGCCTTGATGATCGTTTCAACGAACCTTTACTATATCACCATCATCAACCTGTGGATCGGGATTTTTGTAGCGGGTACGAACCTTCTGTTGTTCAACCAGCTTCTTAATTCTTCGCCTCAGAAACACCTGACAACCTATATCGCAAACTATAATTTCCTGCTGGCGATCATTGGATTCCTTGCACCGCAGTTCGGCGTCCTGCTCCTGAATATGTTCGGGATGGGCAGCGCGATGATTCTTACAGCTTCTGTCCGGATGATGGGAGCCCTGGCATTCCTGTTCGTCGCCTTGAAACTCCTTGCCGGTGACAGGCACGACCCGAAAAAGGTCGAATTGGCAGCAGAACATTCATAGTGAGGTATTTAGCGATGTTCCCTAAGGGTGCATCGCTTTTTCAGTGGTGGAGAGTCATGGTAACAGCAAAGCGAGGCAATTCGACACGACTCCGCCACTGCACATATACAACAAAAAAACGCGCTCCTGAGAGTGCGTTCTTTGTTTGTACTATCCAACCCCTGGCTACATGTTCTGCAAATGCTCCATGAACTCCTGGAACTTTTCTTCACTTTGAAGGTTCCGATTGCACACATGGCTGTCCTGGCAGATGTAGTTGCCGCGGTTTTTAAAGGTGCCGTCTGCTGCAGCTTTGGACTCGGTAATGAACATCCCAACATTTTCAATGGAGTTGCAGATCGAGCATACCCCTTTTTGACTGTGATTTTTGAATCTGCCTCTGACACCGGTCAATTTTCCATCCCTTTCAAATACTATATACTTTCTTTCCTGGCCGATGTCATTCCAGCCAAGATACGTAATCGCTCTAAAGTCTGTATTTTCAAGGTCGGGAAGCTTCAATTTTTTTACTTTCGGAAACAGCTTTTGCAATGTTTTTTCAGAGATGTCACGGAAAGGAATTACATACGGTCTTACCTTAGCAAGAAACATCTCCGCTTCTTGTTTATCTTTAATCGTGATGATCGGTTCCAGCAAATCCTTGTGATCCTGGGAAAGACCCGGTACAAGACCCATCACCTTCTCCAATGCCATAGCTTTCAAAGCTTTAAGGACATTCGGGTCACTAGCAGCCGAATGTCCATTGATCAAAATTTTCGTCTGCGCTTTAATGAAGTTATACTGATCATTTTTGATAAAAGGTTCCATTTTCATTACTCCTTTTAAAGACTTCACTTCCATTGTAAAGTATCCCCTGGTGTTGTGAATATACCGAGAATGTTTATAGAATATATCTGCCATACAAAAAGCACTGCGGATGATTCTGCAGTGCTTTCCAAGTTGTCATTTTGTGTATACAATTTTCTTTATCGTTTCAGGAGAAAGAAAATATTCCTCTGCCAGCTTCTCAATTCCGCATCCGCTTTTGAATGCTTCCTTAATGGCGGAATTCCGTTCCTTGAACCGCTTTCTTCCGCCTGACCGGGAACCCCACTTTTGATAAGAAGATCGTGGTTTGGGAATATAGATTGTTTCTCCCTGAACATATTTCTGAAGTTCTTTGAGCAGGTGCTCAGGTAATAGATCATTAGCTTTTGCAGCTTTCAATTCAGCCAGCCCCTTATAATTTTTTTGTAAAAATAAATAAGGTGCAAAGCCCGATTAATCAGAAATGTGAAAGCTTGCCCGGGCGATTATTGAAACGCTTCTCACCCCATGCAAAGTATCGCCTTTCCACTAACAGGCTTTGCATGAGCCGCTGCAGAATCTGACACAGACCTCATCTCTGTCACCTCCACCACCTCCTTTAAAGTTCGTTCACTTTCTCCATAATCTGTTAGTTAATGAGTTCATTATAAAAGAAATCAATATTGAAAATAAAGTATCAAACTTCCCAATCTGCCCATTCTAAGGACATAGGACGGTTTTATTTTATTTAATTAAGGGAAAAGAATAAGGAATAATTTAAATAGTGAGGTAATTTATGGTAAAAACCAATTTAGAAAAGAATATATCCAGCTATATCGGCCGCTTGCTGCGAGATCATTTTGGCCGCGGGCCGGGAAATGTTATCTGTACGGTGTCCGGCCAGTATGTCGTTGTTCATATGACCAGCTTCCTTTCCTCAATGGAAAAGTCGCTCATCAATAACGACCAGACAGTTTATGTGGAGAAAATCAGGGACCTGATGGTGGATGGCCTGGTCAAAGACATTACATCCTTCATTGAACTGAACTCCGGTCAATCCGTGGAAGAATTCTACTATGATTGGGAGCTTCAGAACCAAACAGGCATGATGATTGCCCTCTTGTCTTCTTCTAATGATGAACATCCTTCCACGCCTGTCAATCAATATAAAAACAGCGGCATAGTCATTCAGGAAATCAACAGGCTAAGTAAAGAAGTACAAAAGACACCTGAAAACACCTACTCAATAATGATCGATTCACGTAATTTACTGATTATTCGGGAAGGGATATTCATCAGCCTGGAAAAAGAACTTATCAGGCTTGGGTTTCAAGAAACCTTAAGAATTGCAAAACGGAATCTTGAAAAGCAACTTATCGCAGAATCAAAAGAACTATTTGAAGAAAGTCTGGAGGCCGAACTCACTGATTTCTTTATTGACTGGAACTTCGAAAAGGACAGAAGTGTCATCCTTTTTAACCTCTCACCTTCCAAATAGACCCTATTAAAATCATGCCATTCATGTTATTATTAGAAGAAATGATTGATCTCAACAGAAAAATCTTATTCTGATAGCAATGAAATGGGCATAGAACCGGACATAAGTCAGAAGAGGAGGGAATGCCTTCTTTTCTGACTTTTTTAATTTCCATATATTGGTTTATCTAAACTTTTATAAAGGATGAGGATATCGTAGAATGAACATCAACCATTTACCACAGAGAGAACAAGAACTTCTGTCTGCCATAGATAACTATATTGAAAAAGTTCAACAGCAAAGTGAACAACCCGCTACAATTAAAAGGAATGAATTAGAAGATCATATTGAATCCAAAGCTGAAACTTTATCCATTCAGTTTGAAAAAGACTCTACTTCCATTCAGACCTATTACACCTTCTTTCTGGAAGGACAGAATATACAAGTCGAACTATTCTATCGTTACCAGAATTTTTATACCCGGCACAAAATTACTCCTCTTTAATAGCAAAAACCCCCTTTTCCTGTCGAAAAGGGGGTTTTTTTCAATTCAGCTGTTTTAGAAGTTCTTTGATGGATGCATGGTCTTCCGGGGATTCATCTATGTGGCTCCATACCACTTCTCCCTTTTCATTAAAGATCCACGAACCGCCTTGAATATATATGTCCTGGGTACTGAGAGATTCTTGTACGACTTCCCTCTTTCCTTCATCTTCCGGAAGAAATGCCTTCTTTCCACCCTTAAGAAAAGCTTTTCCAGCTTTCGCGATCAGCTTCCATTTAGCCATCGTCTTGTGCCCCATACTTCTATATAAATTTCGCTCGGGATCTCCATAAATCGTAAATGGATACGGTCCAAACTCCTTTGTAAAGCGCTCCAGCAGCGAACGATTCGAAGGAGCAATGGCAATGACTTGTGCCCCGCCTTCCGTCAACTGGTCATAATGCTCACGCAACTGCGCAAGAAATGATCTGCACACTGGTCAGCCAGGGTGTCTGACAAACACCACAAGGCTTCTTTTTCCCTGTATGATTTCCTCAAAAGGCCTGTCAGCACTAAACGGTTCCTGCAGAATCTCAGCCATTCTCTCACCTTCCCTTAAAGATCTATTTGATTCCATGATAGCATGTCTCTCATCAATATTCATTTCTGGATGCTTCCTTCATTTCGGCCGTTTCTCTCAGGGTAAACTCTAAAGCCATTTATCCTTGAAACCCGAATCTTACCTCAACTTTAAAAGTACTCTCCATAAAATAGATATGTAAGAAAAGATGCGGCTATAGTGTAAGAGAAGGATAGCCAAAAAGGGATGGACTGATGGAATCTATTCTTTCTTTCCCCGGCAAGTGGTCTGTATCCGGGGCCGTGGCAATAAAATATAGCTGTTGTCATGAAAATACCAATCAACAGTGTCCATTCCAGGAATGGACGGCCGGTTTTCAAAAATGCCCAAAATGGCAGGCCGAATAACAGGACCAGCGTCAAGAATACAGTACCGAGCTTGAGTGAAACAGCATTATTCATATAACCATCTCCTTTTTCTGAATACCCACCAAGCACATCCAATAATACAATAAGTTGGAATACTTTTACATATTTTCCCTTGCCGCAAAATACTTTGACATAAGTAATAAAATAAGGTAAATTCGTAATGTACGAACATTTATTAACTAATACAAAAATAATATTCGTTTTTAGGAGTGTTATAAATGGAAAACGTGTTTGATTACGAAGATATTCAATTAATTCCTGCTAGATGTGTAGTGGATAGTCGTTCTGAGTGTGATACAACCGTTACTTTAGGCGGTTATTCGTTTAAATTGCCAGTGGTACCTGCAAACATGCAGACAATCATAGATGAAAATATTGCAGTTTATTTAGCGGAGAATGGATATTTCTATATCATGCACCGCTTTCAGCCGGAAAAACGACTTAATTTTGTAAGAGATATGCACGCAAGAGAGCTTATCGCATCTATCAGTGTAGGTGTGAAAGAAGAGGAATACGGATTTGTTGAACAGTTGGCAGCAGAGGGTGTTACCCCTGAGTTCATTACAATCGATATTGCACACGGCCATTCCAATGCTGTCATTAACATGATTAAACACATAAAGGAACATCTTCCTGGCAGCTTTGTCATTGCAGGTAATGTCGGGACTCCGGAAGCAGTGAGGGAATTGGAGCATGCCGGTGCGGATGCAACGAAGGTCGGCATCGGACCGGGCAAAGTTTGTATTACAAAGATCAAAACAGGATTTGGTACTGGAGGCTGGCAGCTGGCAGCCCTTCGCTGGTGTGCAAAAGCAGCAAGCAAGCCTATCATTGCTGATGGCGGGATCCGCACTCACGGAGATATTGCCAAGTCCATCAGATTTGGTGCTTCCATGGTCATGATCGGTTCTTTATTCGCCGGACATGAAGAATCACCTGGGGAAACAGTCGAAAGAGACGGGAAAGCTTTTAAAGAGTACTTCGGTTCTGCTTCTGAGTTTCAAAAAGGTGAAAAGAAAAACGTTGAAGGAAAGAAAATGTTCGTGGAACACAAAGGTTCCTTGATCGACACTTTGACAGAAATGGAGCAGGATCTGCAGTCTTCCATTTCTTATGCGGGAGGCAGCACACTTGACGCCATCCGCCATGTGGATTATGTAGTTGTGAAAAACTCAATCTTCAACGGCGATAAAGTATATTAAATAGAAGCAAAGCGGGCAAGGTTATCGATACCTTTGCCCGCTTTTTTACATTCCGATGTTCCCGCTTGTTCTGTGAGGAGAACCATTTTCCCTTTTTCAACTATGTTGCACCCGAATTCTAAGCATTCTTCTCCTTCCTGTATACTCTTCCGCCTATCCTGGAAGACAGCTGGCATAACAGCATCCCCAGCAATGCTGCAGCAAGGATGTATACTCCGGCAAAAATCTGCAAAACCCCCGATGCAAGACCGGCAATGATGACGGAGAATTCTCCTCGGGGCGCCAATGAGAACCCTGTTTCGAAGGACTCCTGCCTGCTCAACCCATACCATTGGCCGCCTATGTATCCAACAATCAATTTGTGGACAACTGACCAAAGGAGAATCGTAAATAAGAGCCCAAAAGCAGGTATCTCACTCGTGAACTCAAGGGAGAGGCCAAAGTTGAGGAAGAAGAAAGGCAGGAATAAATTTCTCACCGGAAGGGCCACTTCATGAATTTTGTCTTTAAAGTTAGTTCCGGCAAACATCAGTCCTGCAAGAAATGCTCCTATGACCTCAGATAAACCAAGCCATACCGCAAAACCTCCATAAGCCAAAGCCAGTCCGATGATGTAAACGAGTAGATAATCTTCATGAAGGAACTTTTCAACAAGGGTATATGCCTTTTTTTGAGTATAGTGGCTGATTGCCGCAGCAAGACCTATAAGGAGTGCCACTTTCAGGAAGATCAGCACAAAGTCCACCGGGCTGAAGCCTTCCCCGCTTAGCCCAATCAGGATGGTGATCAAAATCGGCGCGACCATATCTTCAAATATTAAAAGGCTCAGGACATAACCTGATTCCTTCCTGTCCAGCTTTTTATTATGTTCAAGCAGCTTGATGGTGATGGATGAACTGGTTGCATACACCAGGCCGCCTATTAACAGGGAATTGAAAAGCCCCTGCCCGAACAATGCGCAAATCCCGGCTGTTACACCCACCCCAAGTACAATGTCCAGGACCCCCGGCTTCCATACCCTTCTTCCTTTTGGTCCGATTTCTTTCAAGGGGTACTTCATGCCAAGCAGGAAGAATAGAAGAATCAAGCCAATTTCCCCTGCCACTTCTATTGTTTTGACTTCATCAAGAAGTCCGGCAAGCGAAATGCCTGCCCCCAGGAGTATGTATATGACAATATCAGGTATGCGCAGGATCTTCGTGCCGAAGTAAGCCGTAAGAAATAAAGTTAATAGAAACAACCCAAGGAAAAGTGGTAAATTCACGTATGGCACACCTTCTAACTCGTTATTTATAGTATTTTCCTTTACCCGGTTTTCCTTCAACTTAAGCTTAGTAGAAATTGGTACTCTTTCGACAAATTCCGAGGTGTGCCTGGCACCAGGAAAAAACAAAAAGCTTAAAGGCATTCAGCCCTTAAGCTTAGATTTCTTTCCGGGATAAAGGCAACAAAAGCTTGACGCCTCTTTTATTAAAAGGAAGCCATTTCATATCAGCTGCCAAATGGCTGGCATATCCTCCTGCACAAGCAATCAGAATCCCCTCTGTCCTTACACTTTGCTGCAGATAGTAAGCGATTATTGCAAAAAAAGCCAGTCCTATCAAAGAATGGGTGTAGGTCCGGTGTGAAACGAGTGAGGCAATGATGATATAGATGCCGAACAGTAAGAGCCAATTCTCACCGAGGAACAATCCGCCGGCAAAAGCCCCCGCCCCGGCAACTGTCAACAAATGCCGCTTCTTTATAAATGTGGATACGAGCATGATCCCCAGCCCGGCTGCAATTCCCTTCCACATCTCCTGGCCTGTACCGGCCCACCAGCTGTAGATGATGACCGCAACCCCAATTACTTGAGCCAGAGTCATCAAGAACTGGTAGGAAGATGTAAAGGTATTCCGAAGTTTGCCGTCCACATCGAGGTCCGGAATCAGACCGGACACCCCGCCTGCCCCTATCAAAGCAATTGTTTCGGCAGGTGCTGCCTGTATATAATTAGCTGCCAGGAAGCCGGCACCTGCCCCGATGATCATATGTGCTGTTCCATTCATGAATCTTTCCCTCTTTCTGTCTAGTCATGGTGATTTATCCATTATACTAGTAAAAACCCATTATTTACTGTTGTTCAGATAATTTTGATATTATTATATCAGGAGAAACGATGGGAGGAAGCAAAGATGAAAAAGCTGATCATTGCACAAGATATCGAAGAGAGACAAATGGAGAGTATCCGGCAGGCAGCACCTGGCTGGGAAATCATTGCCGGCAAGGAACCGGACAACTGGGAGGATCACTTGGCAGAAGCTGAGGTCATTGCAGGCTGGAAGAAGAGCATGGAAGAAAAAGCATTGCGGAGCACCACACCGCTGCGGTGGATCCAAACCTGGAGTGCAGGTGTCGACAGCCTTCCCTTAAAGGAAATGGAATCTCAGGAAATCATGGTTACAAGTGCCAACGGAGTCCATGCCTATCCAATATCAGAAACGATTTTTGCCATGATGCTCGGCCTTACAAGAAAAATCAATGCCTATGTGCGAAATCAGGAACAAAAAGAATGGGCTCACTCCGGGCTTAAACTCGAGATTCACGGAAAGACCATAGGGATCATCGGGGTAGGAGCCATCGGGAAAGAAACAGCCAAAATTGCCAAAGCTTTCGGAATGACCGTTCTCGGTGTCCGCCATTCTGGAAGGGAAGCTCAATATGTTGACGAGATGTACCGTACCGATGAGCTTCACGATATTCTGCCGCGTTGTGATTACATAGTCATCACCGTCCCGCTCACAGAAGCTACCCGGGAAATGTTTGGCAAAAAGGAATTCCAGCTTATGAAAGAGTCCGCTTTTCTCATCAATATCGGCCGTGGAGAGACAATCAAAGAGCAGGAGCTGATTGACGCATTGCAAACAAAGAGAATTGCCGGAGCGGGGCTTGATGTTTTTGAAAAAGAGCCGCTTGAAAAGGACAGCCCTCTTTGGGAAATGGAGAATGTCATCATTACTCCTCATACTGCCGGATCGACTGAGTTATATAATAAACGGGTCATTGAAGATATCTTCATTCCAAACCTTAAGAATTTCCTTGAAGGAAAAGAGCCCGCAATTAACCTGGTCGACTATAAAAAGGGATATTGATCACTTTTTCATTTGGAATTTATCCCCTCTGGAAATAGACACCTCTATTTAAAAGAATGGATGATAGTTCATTTCTGCTTTCGGAAAAAAATCTTTTGAAATCCGGAGTATGCAGCAGCAGCGTTAACAATTAAAAAAACTATAGAAAGGGCATATCAAAGCTGATATGCCCTTTCTCCCTACTTCATGGTGTCATAGATCTGGTTGTATTTAAAAGCAGCTTCGAAATCGAGGGCTGTCAATCCCCTTTCATTCCAGGAAGTTAAGCTTAAAGTCACGACCTTGTATTGAATAGAGATAAAAGGGTGATGCTCCATATCCTCTGCTATCTCAGCTATCCTGTCCACAAAGCCGATACCTTCCATGAACTCCTGAAACTTGAAGCGGCGTTCGATCCATTTTTCGTCCTTACGCTTCCAGCACGCTATATCCTGCAGAGCAGTCAACGCCTCTTTCTCGCTTGCTCTTTTCATGAACTGACCTCCTGAACGGCTGCCGGAATCAAAGCCAGACCATTTTCTATCAACCTCTTAAACTGAGGGGTTTCGGCGAGGTGCACCAGTTCATCCTGCAATTCACCTGCTTCTTCTGGAAGAAGGCCACTTTCTATTAAAAGCTCTAAAATTTCCAGCCTTAATAACCATTCATCATGATGATGTGCTCTTAATTCCGCTGCTATCTCCTGTAGTCTTCTGGTTTCAGGTTCTGCTCCCAGCCCATTTTCCCTTATTTCCCTGACTGCCTGGTACAGGATCTCAAGCTCGCCCAGCTCTGTGTTGGCTGAGGCAGTTTCGACCTCTGGATTCTCATCTGATAAGAAAGAGGAGTGGTCAGCAGCCCCGGGATATGCCGAACGAATGCTGCTTCCCACCGGCAGATCAAATGGTCCCCATGAAGGATGGAAAAGGATTTCGTCCCTTTGCTTAACAGTACAATTTGTGAAGGACAGCAATATTGTCTTGCCATCTTCCCTTATAATGCCGGTAATCCCGCCTTCCAATGTGATGCCGCTTTTGAACGTTAAGTGGACTTCATTCCCAATTTCAACTCCCGCATGCCTCATCTCATCCTGGCTTAGTGTTTCAAGGAAGACATCCCCTTCAAGCGGCCCGACGGGAGCTCCGAAACCATCGGGATGGGTCATCTTCGAATGCCCTTTTAATTCACGGTTATGAACTGCCAGGGCGGTTTCCCCGGTTGTCCTGATGAATGTTGGCTCCCCCTCTTCATTTTTCATCATTTCACTGAAGACACCAGAAACCTGGAGTCCTGAATTGAACTCTACTGTTGCAAGTTTTTCCGACTTGATTGCTTTCTGTACAGCAGAAGCACCACCAGTCCGGTATGCCATGGATGCGGAAAACTCCTCGACAGCCTGAATTAATTCTTCAAAGCTTTTGCATACAAACAGCTGCTTCTGCATTGTCGTGACGTCGTAGGATGTCTTTATACATTCTTCTATACTGAAAGGAATCTTCCTGACCTTATCAGACAGGCATGCCTTGCTTTCCCCTACCGAGGACAGCAGACCTGCTCCGTAGACCATAGGCTTTTCCAGTTCACCTATCAATCCAAATTCCACTGTCCACCAGAACAAACGGGAAATCTGTTCTGCTTCGGAATCCTGCTCTACCAATGCCTGCTTTTCCCTGACGTTTCGTTCTGCCTCCAGAATTTCCTCTTTTGTCGAGTCGGGGCTTTCCTTAACAATCGTAAGGATCCTGACAGCTTCAAAAGCCTCGTGCTCCTTTTTTGTTGCAAAAGCTTTAGCCCCTGCAGCGCCGATTTTCTTCACAAATGCGGAGTAAGTGGAATCAAACAGGATCGGCGCATGGCCTGCGGCTTCATGTAAAATGTCCGGAGCAGGTGTGTATTCAATATTGGAAACTTTGCGGATGTCTGTGGCAATCGGAAGGATTCCATGTGCCTGAAGATCAAAGAATGCAGTTCCTGGAATCAATCCATCCACAATCACCGCTCCCCAGCCGATTTTCCCCAGTGCTTCATTCATTTCACTGACTTCAGGGATCTTTTCAATCGCTATTCCCGACCCCTTTAACCCTTTAACGAATGCAGGATGCGCCCTGTCTTCCAAAAAGGCATGGTTCTGCCTCATGACATAACGCCAAACCGCATGGTCGGAAGGCGTGTAGTCCTCGTAATTTTGTGTCGAAACAAACTCTCTAAGATGAAGTGGAATTTCCTTTGCTAACGTGGTGCTCATACAACTCATCCTCTCCTGCATTTTGTTATTCGCGTTCTGGTATTGTGCCTTTAAGGCATAACGTGTGGGAGTAAGGACTGTGCTTATTTTTCTCAATAAAAAAAAGCCCTTCTCCCCAATAAGGGACGAAGAAGCTCCGCGGTACCACCCTTGTTGACGAATCCGTAAAGACTCATCCACTTGTATTGTTCATCAGCCATTCACTGTGGTGTAATTCACTTAGATAAGCTGCCTGGACTTTCACCTTCCATCCAGTCTCTGACTGCTGCGCACTTATCAGCTACTCCTTCCACAAGCTGAAGATATAAAATTAAACTTTAGCACTTAAACCCTTCAACGCTTCAACGCTTTTATGCTTTTATGTGTTAAAGTAACTATAAGGGCGATTTAATTCTTTGTCAAGGGCCGTCATAAAAAAAACGGAAAACAAAAAAGCTTGCAGAATGGCTGGCTGCCTTTTCTGCAAGCTGAATAAAGCTATTCTGCTATTTCTTCAATAATTCATATTGCTTAATGACTTCACGTGTAATTTCACTTTCTTCATCCAGATGGCTCACTTTTTTAAGGACCCCTGCAACTCCAGATTCCTTGATCATATTCTGGATTTCCATTGCCTCTTCATCCTTTTCGTAGTCAAACAGCAGCGCAGCCGCTATTGCTTTTGCAAGATTGGAATAGGACAGCCCCGCTTTCTGCGCTTCTGTAGTCGGGCGCACCAGCCGGTCTTCCGGTCCCAATTTACGGATAGGCGCACGGCCGACCCTTGTCACTCCATCATTTAAATAAGGATTTTTGAATCGTTCGATATTCTTATTAATATATGCCATATGTTCGTCTTCATCCAGCCCGTATTGCTTCACTAAGTAAGCACCCGTTTCTTTCAGGGTATCCCTTACCTGATTCGCAATTTGCTCATCGGCAAGAGTTTGGTCAATCGTTTCTTTTCCTTGAAGATAGCCGAAATAGGCAATGACAGCATGGCCGGTATTAACCGTAAATAATTTTCTCTCAATGAATGGAGCAAGATCTTCTACAATCGTCATGCCGCTTACAGGCGGAATTTCTTCTGTTGTTTCTACAACCCACTCATAATAAGGCTCAACAAGCACATCCAGTGAATCCTGATCCTGGATCGGAACGATGCGGTCCACTGCTGAATTGAAGAAGTAAACGCGTCCATCGAGCTTACCTTTTGTTTCTTCATCCAGGTTATCAAGGATATGTCCTTTAAGGATATCTGTTGCTCCGATTTGGTTTTCACATGCGATTACAAATAGTTTTTCATCGGTGGATGCAACACGATTGGCAATCCCGCGGGCAATCAATGGGGCAATTCTTGGCAGGATATTGGGTCCGATGGCGGTTGTCAGATACGATGCTTCAGCAATCGTATTGATGACTTCATCTTCCTGATGAAGATTATTCAAGCCTGATACATTCTCAATTGTTACGGTCTCTTTTGCTTCTGTTGCCAGCACAACATTATACTGCTTTTCGTCATTCAGCTTATTGATGATTTGCTCCGCAATATCGATGAAAGTTACATGATAATCGGATTGTGAAAAGAGGGCGCCTATAAATCCCCGGCCGATATTTCCGGCACCGAAATGAACTGCTTTTTTCATTGTCATCATTCCTTTACTAAATTATTTTGCAGATAATCCAAGAATAGTTCTTCTAGTTTTTTTCGAATCATCGCCTCATTGGAAGATGAGAAAATCATCATCGACATCTTGTTCTCGATGATGCTTGTGCTTATGAGGCTTAGTATCTCCTGTTCCCTCTTACTCATGTCGGCAGGTGCAAGCATCAACAACAGGCTTTTCATGGACATGTCCCTGCCATCCATCCCCCTGATCAAGCAAGGCTGTTCCAAATGTGCTACCTGAAAAATCAATTCCTGTATACTCCCGCTGCGGCAGTGGAACAAGCCCATGCTGGTATCGGGGATTCCGAGACCGCCTTTTTTCTCCCTCTCTTCCAATTCCCGCATAACCTCTTTTGAATCAATAAGCAGGCCATCTTTTTCTGCCTGTTCAGCCATCATATTCAATACGTCAGAGTGTCCGGCAGAATGATGTTTGCGATAAACACGGAAATTATCGAGGATTGATTCAACACTTGCATGGACATCCTTTATTTCCTGTAAAAGCTCCCTCACCCCTGGCTGAACCTCTTTTACAGAGGAGGAAGAGGGGTCTTCATTCCGTAAGTATCTTTTGTTCCTTGTAAGCTTCTCTAAGTTGTTTTGTAAGTAATTCCGTATGGACCCGATCTCTGAATCACTCAGCAGAGGGCTTACCAGCGTATAATCAATGTCTGTAAAGGGAAGCCTTACCGTCGAAATGACAATATCATAGTCCTTAAGGGCCGAGGTTTGAAAATCTTTAAGTGAAAGAATCTCGACTGTGTTGATCTCCGGGAGTTCTTTCTGTATTCGGCTTGCGAGCATCTTGGAAGTACCGATCCCGGTGGGACAGACCACCACTGCATTGATTTTCACCTTTTCTTCATTCATAAGTAATGCAGAACCAAAATGAAGGACGATGAAGGCTACTTCATCATCGGGAAACCCTATGTCATCAAATTCACTTTCCAGGCTTTTCTTAACAGCCATGAACAGGACAGGATACTTTTTCTTGATTTCTTCTGTTAAAGGGTTGAAGAGCTCCATCTGCTGTTTCAGCCGGAAGATGGAGGGCTCCATGTGCGCCAGCAATCCCTGGTATAAAGAAAAATCGTCTGTCAGGTCAACATGAAGCTTCAATGAGACATCTTCTATCACCTTTTTGATCAACTGCCCGAGGATGATGCTGTCATAATCAATGGCATCTGAAGCTTGGACTTTCGATCCCTTTAGAATCAAACTCAAAAAATGGATGTCACTCCCTTGGACCCGGGTGCTGAATTTCAGTTCCAGCTCTTCCATGATGCTCGTCATCAACCTGATTTCACTTGTGTACTCATTATCCTCCTTATGGACATTGTCCAGAAGAAAATGATTAGTGGTTCTTTGGATCGTCAGACAGATATAGATGATGAGCCTGATATAGTCACTGTCGGTCAATTTCATCTGTTCTTTGCTTAGAATGGAAGATGCGGTTTGATCAACTGCCGCCATAATATCCGGAAGAAGGTATCCCAGGACCGGTTCAGCCGGATGTCTGCCTCTTTGCAGCAAATATAAACTCTCAATGATCTCTTCATAAAAATACACCAAAAAGAAATTTGCAAGGGCGTGCCGCTTACTTGCCTCTTCAGCAGTAACCTCAACACCTACTCCCCTTTTCCTCGTCACAGTCACGGAAAACTTATTCAGCCAGTCTGCCAGCTCATCAAGATAGGCAGTAAGAGTAGCCGGGCTGATTCCCAGCTGGCTCGCGAGCACCTGCTTTTTAAAATAAGGCCCTTCGTGAAGCAAAATGATCAGCAGGCTTAACTTCCTTTCCTCAGGTGTTTCATCTGTAGGGACAATATCGGCTAACTTTTGGATCAGCTTATAAATATGTTCATTCGTTCCATCAATAAAAAGGCCGTCGCTTGTGGTCCGTTTCAACTCCAAGTTATATTCTTTCAGTATCTTCTCTACCGACTTCAGATTCCGCTGTACGGTTCTCCCGCTGACGTTCAAGTAATCTGCCAATGTAGAGACCGTATGCTTACCCGAAGTCCTGATTATTACATCAATGATGGATTTCTCCCTGGAGGTAATCAGCATCTTTATCCACTCATTTCTTCTATAAGCTTCCCTTCTTGCCAGCCATTCCTTCATAACGCAGAACAGAAAGGCAGGTAACCCCCGCCTTTCTCATGTAATCCTTATTTACTGTTGATGATATCTTTCAATTCTTTTGCTGTTTTCGCCTGGACCATTTGGTCGACATTTTCCTGCTCAGAACAGATGACGGCAATCCCTGACAGGATCTCCAAGTGTGTACCATCTTTCCCGGCAATACCGAAGATCAGCTTCGCCTGCTCTCCGTTAAAGTCGACACCATCAGGAACTTGAATGACTGTAAAGCCTGATTTAAGAACCGCCTTCTTGGCTTCCTCCGTACCATGGGGGATTGCTACGTTATTCCCCATATAAGTGGTTGTAATCCCTTCACGGTCAATCATGGCATCCACATAGCTGTCTTCCACATAGCCGGCTTTCGCTAATGCCTCCCCGGCAAATCGGATGGCTTCTTCTTTGTCGGCGAATTTTTTTCCGATGAAGATATTTTCCTCCAGTAAAAGATCATCATCTTTATCTGCATTCGGCTCTGTGCCGGCAGCATCTGTTTCCGACTCTTCAACAAGTTCAGCCTGTTCCTCTGTGATGCCATCCTGCAGGCTTGCAATCAACTTGTCGTATTCAGGGCTGGATAAGAAGTTATCCACTGAAATATGATAGGCATTCGGCATCTTATTTTGTGCTCTTGGCGTCAGCTCTTCTTGTGTGATGACGACTTGAGCATCAGCAGGGATGCTGCTGATTGCTGTATTTGTAACAGATACATCCAAGCCCGCTTCTTTCACTTTCTTGCGAAGGAGAGAAGCACCCATTGCACTTGATCCCATACCGGCATCACATGCAAAGACGATTTTGTTGACTTCTTCAGGAAGTGTCCCTTGAGCTTGTGCTCCTGACACATGGCCGGCAACAGAACTCTTCTTGCCTTTCATTTCTTCCATTTTCTTCGTTGCTTTGTCTATATCTTCATCTGTTTCCTTGCTCGTCTTCAGTATCACAGCAGAGACCGCAAAGGAAACAGCTGCTGCTACAAGGACAGCTGCATAGTTTGCCACATAAACCATTCCATCATTAGGGGTTACAGCTGTAATAGCGATAATGCTTCCCGGTGAGGCAGGCGCAGAAAGACCTCCGCCTAACAATACCAGAGTGAACACACCGCTCATTCCGCCCAGGATGACGGAAAGGAAAAGCTTGGGTTTCATTAGAATATAAGGGAAGTAGATCTCATGGATCCCTCCGAAGAAATGAATGATTCCGGCTCCAGACGCTGACTGTTTCGCCGTACCTTTCCCGAAGAACATGAATGCCAGCAGGACACCAATACCCGGTCCAGGATTCGCTTCCAATAGGAACATGATCGATTTCCCTGTCGATTCAGATTGTTCCAAACCAATCGGGGACAAAATACCATGGTTAATAGCGTTGTTCAGGAATAAGATCTTTCCAGGTTCGATCAGAATACTTGTCAAAGGCAGCAAACCTGCATCTACCAGCCAGTCAACTCCTGTCACAAGTACTTCTGTGAAAGCATCGACTGCTGGACCTATGCCGAGGTAAGCCAATATCGCAACGATGGCACCGAGGATTCCTGCAGAGAAATTATTGACGAGCATTTCAAAGCCGGACCTGATTTTCCCTTCGATCAGCTGATCAAACTTCTTGATGACGTATCCGCCTAACGGACCCATCAGCATCGCACCAAGGAACATCGGCGTTTCAGGGGCACCGACAATGACACCCATTGTTGCAATCGCACCGACGACTCCTCCCCGCTGATCGTAAATCAATTTACCGCCCGTATAACCAATTAATAAAGGCAGCAGGTAATTAACCATCGGGTCAACTAAATTGGCAAGGCTTTCATTTGGAAAGAAGCCGGTTGGGATGAATAACGCTGTAATCAGACCCCATGCTATGAAAGCACCAATATTCGGCAGTACCATGGAGCTCAGGAAGTTACCGAACTTCTGCACTCTAACTTTTACATTTGATTGAGCCATATATATACTTCCTTTCATCATAAATAATAAAAATTGCAATAATACCTTATTCAATCATAAATGACACATCTGCTCCCCTTCAATAAAGATGAAAGTCAACTTTGTCGCACCTGTAATGACAAACCTATTGTTTCTCTAACTTCTATTCTTATTCTCTAATAGAGTGATTCCCAAACCGATTGAAGCAAAATAAAAAAGTGATCACTGATATCTTAATTCAGGGCCGCCCTGTAACTGTTGAGTATGGATGAAGCGTGTTGGCATTTCAAATACAAAAAAGCCGTCGGGGTGACGGCTTTTCTCCTTCATTTTACAACAGTAAAAGATCTCAGCAAGGGTGTTTACACCAAGAAAACACTGAGAACAGGCAAATACCCAGCAAATTAAATCAGTAATTGCTTTGAATTCCTATAAATACTTCCCCATTTTCTTTTCCCGCTTCTTCCCTATATAATTGCCATCCTTCACATCCCCGGAATAGCAATATCCCTGCTTTTTGTAATATTCGTTAAGCTTGATATTGGATGCCTGACAGTCCAACCTGACCGCATCATAAGCATTATCAATTGCTATCTGTTCGCAGCTCTTTATCATCATACGCCCTGCTCCTGATACCCCTGTATCACTGACAAGGTTATGTATATAAAGACTATTGGAACCATCCCGTGCCCACCGCTTATCTTCTTCCAGCAATACAACCGCACCGGCCGCTTTGCCTGTCAGTTGATCATCCATGACATACAGCTCGCCTGCAGTGACTTTCTTAAAGAAATAGGCTCTTGGGTAGGAGTCAAAATAATTTGTCTTGTTCCATTGCTGTATATTATTTGTATCCATCCACTTAATCCG
Source organism: Bacillus salacetis (assembly GCF_003581585.1). Taxonomy (GTDB): domain Bacteria; phylum Bacillota; class Bacilli; order Bacillales; family Bacillaceae_B; genus Rossellomorea; species Rossellomorea salacetis. The sequence goes on along the minus strand of NZ_QXIR01000016.1, from coordinate 18,119 downwards.
CTTTTCTATCAATTGTATTATATTTTCAACATCAATTGCTTCTGCTTTTCTAAAAGTATAATTGTCCATCTTGTGCAAAGTCCTTTCCTCAAGTGTATCTTTGTATGTAATAAATACCCTCACTCATTATGAGAGTATTATACCATTGACCACGTTTTATAATGACAGGCTGTATGTCTGTTAGCTTGGTAGTTGATGTCATGGAACTGCCCTGGTTGATAGTGAAGAAAAATGAAAAACCACCGGCATCAATGGATACCGGTGGTTTATTTAAAGCAAGCATCCGCCTTTGTTTTACTTAAACGACGTATATAGCCGTAATATTACTCTTCCATCGTTCCATTCCATCTCTAATCCCCCTCAATCCCTTCTCCATCTAAGTCTCACGCCTTTTCCCACTTCTTTTTCCCACTTTTCATCTGTAATAGTAACCTTCCCTAAAATCACGCCTTTTTTTTCTAATATACCTTTACTTAGCCCTTACATCTACTCTCTATTATGGAAGGTTTTAATTCCAATTTACGTTTGCGAATCCCTTAATTATTGGTGGGTATAGCAACTTCTTTCTCTGCAAATTCGTTTATTCTCTGAACAGTATGAAGCAGTTCATCGTCTCTTACAAAACGCTGTACATAAAACACTCTGTACGAATTTAACTTTGACATCTTCCCCAACAACTGCTGTACAAATCTCGATTTACCTGTTCCTGCTTCGTGGTTAAATACCTCAAATACATTAGGGTTCCAATTTCCTTCGTTTAGAATCACTTCCTCTAATTCTTTAAAATAATATTCTTTTGTCATATCTTGTTGAATCATATTTTTGTTGCCTCCTTGTTTTTTATTTTTCTTACACAACACATATTAATAGAATTTGAGAAGGAACAAAACGAGGTTTGTGCTTTACCACGTTCGAGCTTTGTTCATTATCCGACTTTATCGCATGATCTGACATTTGTTCGACCAAATCAAGCAATCTTCTTTGATTATTCTGTTATAATGTCGCACGTTGTCGCATATAACATAAAAACAATATTAGGAGGTAGAAATTAATGTACAACAACTATTTAATATCGATTGACAGCGGAAAAAGTAGTAGCAAATTTACTTGGAGAAATGAAGATAACATCATTGAGAAAGGTATTTTCCACACAAAAGTCGCTGAACTATCAGACGTTACAACTGACTTATTTTCTAATAGCGATTCTGTTAAATACAATGATAGAACCTATATCGTTGGTGATTCACTATCAAGCGACCATACAAACTATGACTTAACGAAGCAAACAAACGAACATCTAATATGTATTTATCTTGCTATTGCAAAGGTACTTGATAAAGTAGGAGCTTCACCATTAGCAAATGTTCACCTTGCCATTAACACACCTACTTCACTTTATAAAAACAATAGGAACAGGCAAAACTACGCACAGTTTATACAACAGGATGCTAAGGTCATAGGGTTAGAGGTCAATAACAAGGCTTTCTCATTCCGAATTTCCTCTATTACCGTTTTGCCAGAGTGCCTTCCTCTTTATCACAACGCAAACGAGTATAGAAATAAACGAGTTCTAATTGCTGATATTGGAAGCCTAAATGTTAGTTTCCTTGAAGCAAATAACCTTGTCCCACAAATCGACACTATGCTAACTGCTACACTCGGCATTAACATTTTAAAAGCAAAGATAGCAGAAACACTCACAACAGAATATGGAATCTCATTTTTTGATGATGATATAGATCAGATCCTTCATGACAAGTGCGTTTACCTCGAAGGTCAGAAACAAGAAGGTAGTACACAGTTGATAGAGCAGTTAATTCATGCACACGTCAAGCAACTTGCCAACTTTGCTAAAAGCCGAAAGATTTCAATTTCCTCCATGCAAAATATTGTCTTCACTGGTGGTGGTAGCCTCTTGCTAAAACCATACCTTCTTCAACACTTCCCTTCTGCCATTATTCACTCTGATTCACAATTCGCCAATGTCCTTTCTTACCAGAGAGTTTTGGAGGCGAAACAAGGTGACAAAAAGCAGTAAACTACGATTATCTATTTCATTTAGAGAAGAGTATAAGCACGTATATGAGCATTTATCAAAGCAAGCTAATCGGAGTGATTATATATGTAGAATAATAGACAAGGAGTTAGAAAATGAAGAGACGATTCAAAGGCTTGAAGAAAAGTTGGAAAAACTACTGAATGCATTAGTAGATGGACAAGCTTTACCCGTTTTTGAAAAGGAACAAACAGATTCAAATGATCAAACTGAACAAAAACTAAGAGATGAAGATATTGATTTAATTAAAAATCTGTTTTGAACCTGTTTAGACACAAACAAAAAGGATTGGCATACATCACCCAATCCTTTTTTGTTGTTATTTATTATAAATTAACTTACCCCTAATGCTTTAAATACTGCATCTGTCGCATCAGAGTAAAAAATAGGTTGTACTTTTACTAATAGATCCGATGGTACTGTCTGCAAGTCAACAACTGATGAAGCAGGTATTAAGACTTTCTTTGCCCCTGCATCAACACAGACTTGAAGCACGTTAGCAAATTCCTCTACTTTTGATATTGTGCCACCGACTGTCATATTACCGATAACTACCATAGACTCCTGCACAGGCTTTTCTAACGCTCCCGAACATAAACCTATTAACTCTGCAATAGCAAGTTCATCTGTCAGCCCAATGCCCTGTAAATCGCTAATATGCATTAAGTAGTCCTTTGTTTTTGTGCTTATGGTGTTACTAATGCTCTTACTATTGGCTGTAAAGTAGCGAAATGCTGTATCTAAACTCTCTTTTGCACCTCTATGTGAACCAAGACCTGATTTATCAAACTTTCCTGTACCGCTCACGACTTGATTTTCAAGCTTGTAGACACCTATCATACCTGAATCAGCATGACCTACTACATAGACATGACCTGGTTTGCCAATACCTTCTGGAATCAATTTCCCTCCTCCTTGTTCTGGAACACTAACATATTCTTCTGTCAAAGTGTCCTTGTCGATATAAGAGAAGTTTATGTCGAAAAATTCCATTCCGCCGATTTTCTTTAATTGCTCTTTAACTCTGCGTCTTCCTTCCAGTGCGTATTGTAGCACTTCTTCTATATCTTCTCTCGTGTACTCTCCGTTTGGATACAAGAGCTTCATTAAACCTGAAACAGTTTTACGTACACCTACAGTATCACGCTGATTTAAGTTGTTTCCTAATTTAAAATACTTATCAATAGAGTCAGCGAAAGAGCGTTTCTTCATCTCTCTAAAGAATTCAGCTATGTAGTCCACTATAAAGCCATAACGATCCGTAAAGAAATCAGGTCTCATTTTGGGGATCTCCCAACCAGGCAAATAGTAGTGCATTCGGTCAAAGAACGCTGTATCATTTGCCATCTCTTCTGGAAACGGAGCAAATAAGTGAGAGGTTTTAATAAGAGAATCTAAGCTTTGATTAATATTTCCAACAAAGACCATCGATGCCGATGCGGTTTTCTCTTCTTTCCCTCTCGCAAAAGAACCAGATGCCATATAATCTTTCATAATTTGAATACCATCTTTATCTTTAAACTTAATCCCTGCAACTTCATCAAAGGCAACGCAGTCCCAAAGACCAACTAATCCAATTTTCCTTGATGACATATTATAAAACAAATTAGCTACAGTAGATTGTCCACCCGATACTAATATTGAATTTGGGGAAATTTCTTTATACACATGTGACTTACCTGTTCCACGAGGACCAAGCTCACACATATTATAGTTGTTTTCAACAAGTGGTACGAGTCGTAATAATAAATGCCATTTCACTCGGTCTTCTAATTGGGTTGGCTCCATACCTGTCGAACGAATGAGTACATCGATCCATTCTTCCTTCGTGAAACTCTTTCTCCCTTCAAAAACCTCATTCATATCCATGTTAGGCATCTGTATAGGTTTCAAGCCATTCACACTAAATGGGGTTACATTTTTTAATTCTTCGTCATAGTAGTAGTCGATCTTTACCATACACCAGATTCCACCTGCTAAAAGCTTATCAAACTCCTTTACAAAGTTTGCAGGTATAGGAACACCTTTTAATCCTAAATTAGAGAATTCCGCCTCGTATTGGTCTGCCTTAGGATTTAATACAACCGTAACTTTGTCAATAATAGAATATTGCCCTAACTCTCTGATACGAGATTTAATCTTTTCAGCTTCATCAGGTCTTACAAAGTTATCTGAAAGGATCTTCTTTACTCGTTGTACACCCTCTTGAATGCTTTCTTCATCATCAGTGGCCGCATACATGCCTAAGAGATACTCTAAGACATATACAGGTACGTTAGCACCCTCTTTTATGAGCTTTGTTAAGTCTTTTCTAACTACTCGCCCTGCAAAAACATCATTTAGCTTTCTATCTAATTCAACCGAACTCATATGTTGTAACTCCTGCTCTGCCATACACATGCCTCCTCTCTAAAAATCAAAATCACTGACGATCCCTAAGTTTATATTAAAAGGAATCTTATCGACCGCTACATCCGTCTCCGTATCTTTGACAATTAAATAATACGTTTTACTTTTATCATAAGGGATAGACTTCAATACAAATCGTAATTTAAAGGTACGATCTTCTGGTTGATCGAATGTTCTATCTGCAATAATTGTTTCTTCATTAGAAATGACTGCTCCCTCTTCATCGACCATATAAATTAGAACTGTTCTTGCAATTGTTTTATCTGCTACTTTTTCCGTTTGGAAGAATGATAAGTTAAAGATGCTATTTGTAATCTTCCTTGTTGTGTTCGTAAGCTTCACATCTACTTTAGTGATGGCTTTCGTACCTTTTTGTCCTTGTCGTTTGTTTTTAAACTCCAATAAAGGAACAACGATTTCTTGTAGGCTTGCTCCTCCATGAACAAAATTAACGCCTGATCCTTGCATTTTGAATCTAATCGTAGAATTAGGGACATAAGCTGTTAATTGCTGTTCATTCTTTACAATAGAAGATAAATCAAGATCAAGAAGTCCAGGTTCTTCTTGCTTATCTCTTGAAAGAATATAACGCCTTTTTACCTCAACCTTATTCATAGCAACTTGGTTTATTTTATCGCTTTCTTCAAGAGCATCACGTTGATATAAAAAGCCATGGTCTGCTGTAATATACACGTTTGTCCCACTTAAATCATCTCGAATGATTTTGATAAGGTCATATAGTTCATTCATAGCTTTTTCAACAGCATTAAATGTGTACACCTCTGTTGATGCCTTATCTCCATGTGCATCAATCGTATCGTGATAAAGATAAATTAGTTTCTTCCCTTTAAAATACTCTCTTCTTCCTGACTTGTTCATCGCTAAAACTTCCTGAAAATGAACAGCCACACTATCATTTACTTTTGATTCAAGTATTTTTTGGCGATTTTCAGTTCCAGAGCTGTGCTTCCCATCCACTATTACTCGGCCGTTTTCGTCAAAATCTAATTCTTTATATGGCAGGAGTGATGCCATACCAAGTTTTGTTACAGAGGGAACAACCCCAAGCAAACTCTGAACTTCGCAACTTCCTAATGTTTCAGAATTTAATCGTTCACTTAATTCCACACCGACTTCGTATCGCATCGCATCTGAAATAATAACAAATACTCTCTCTCCATTATTAATCCTTGATGCAATATTATTACGGTAGAAATGTTGCTGATTATTAACACCTGGTAAAGACCACTGCTCTTTTAACTCTGTTTTCACAGCTTTTGACCAATTTGCATTTAATTCTGCCATATACCAGTTTGTATATATATTCTCTACCATCGTTTTTAGCTTCTTTATAAGCTCATTATTACTTTCTTGATCATACGCAACGTAAAACTTACGATAGTACCTATCCATTTCATAATACTCGTTTACGTAAGATGTAAACATATCAAAAACTTGTCCTTGTGGAATGCCGTTTCTATGTTGTTTATAAAACTCATGTATTTTTACTGTATAAAATAAAGCTTCATAAATAGGTTGATACGTTTCATAAAAATGCTTTGCTCTACGCAGTTTGATAAGCTTTGTGTACTCTTCATAATCTTCAAGATTTGTGGATAGACTATTGGCTATGTAAATGATAATAGCTTTATCAAAGTACGGGAATATATCTGCTTGTTTAAATACTTCTAATGGAATTTGATTAACAAGGTCAGAAATTTGTATATCTTTCTCTACAAGCTCTGCATATTCATTGTAAATTTCATAGTCTGATTTATGATGCATCCAATGATCTATAAATACTAAGCCATTTGATTTGTTACGCTCGGCAATATAACTTTGAAGATTTGAGATATATTGATCATCAATAGAATGGCTCAATGCTGTAACAGTTAGGTGAATGAACAATGTCTTCAATGACTTTTCTTCTCGAAGATAGCCATACCTATTAGCAACAAAGTTCCAGAACACATTTACATCAAAAAACTTCTCCATTTGTTCAATATACTTGTTTTCACTATCAACTATACTGTCCATAAGCACTGTTCTTACAATCGCTTCAACATCAGGCGTTTTAGTCTGACATAAAACTCCCAGAATAGATATTTCTATAGACTCGACTGTATCAAGCTGAATATCATAAGTTTTAAATTTCTTTAATCGGTCTTTGTTATTAAAGAACTTCTCATATTTCTTTATAGTAGCCCTTAATGAAGGTTCAACGTTTAACTCTCCTAAAAGCATGGAGATTTTATCAGCATAAAAAACCTTTGAATATAGAACTGTATCAACAAGCCAATTATCCTCTGTTGATAACTCTTGGTTTGAATATATTAAATAATTTGAGGTTGGGTTTTCTTCTTCAAGTATGTACTTTGTATGAAATTGGTTTCTATCAGTTAATTTATGAACAATTACTTGTTCTATTTCTAATTGTTCGACTTCTTCTGTAAACTCATAATCCTTATCTATCCAGAAGATAATCTTTCTTTGCTCACCATCTTTTAATGGTTCATTAAAATAATTCGTTAATGTCGTGATGATTTGATCTATATTCAAATTCGTCACCCCTTTACTTATAAATGCTTCATATAAATAAGGATATATCAGCCATCTTGTCATAGCCAATATATCCCCTGATGACTTTACTATATTTTTGCTACGAGTCCTTTAAACTTCTCATAATTGACAGCAACACCATCGTCTAAGTCAATTTCCATTTGCATATCTGCCATATGGTGTAATAGTTCATCATACTCCTTCAATTCTTCAATCTTCTTATCTAAGGTTTTTAACTCTTTTTTAGCATTGCTTATTTCTTTTGTTGAAGCATCACTTTCAATTAATTGTAATAGGTCTTGTTTCTCTGAATCAAGTCGAGTTTGATATTCATGAAGATAATCCGTTCTAATTCTTGATAATGTCGTTTTATCATAGCGATGCATATAGATAAGACAATTAAATGCTTTTTGTTTTCCAGATGTAAACAACCAATAAATAGGTCGCTTTTTATATGTTTGGACATGATCTTTATAGAAATCATTTAGAAAATATCTTCTTATCGTTTCCTTTGCAGTTTCACCCCTTTTCTTACCAAGAGCTTCTGCAATGAACTCTAAATTCTCTGATTGAAATCCTTCACCAAATGATTCCTTAACAAATTCCGTTATTTTGGAAATTATATCATCCTCAAAATAAGCTCCAGGTAATATTGGAATAATGTTGTCTTTATCAACAGAAATTATATTATATTTACTAATGTCAAAATCTCCACCTGCATACACCAATCCTTCCTCATCTAAGGAATATCTACCAAATATACAACCTATTGCATATGAGAGAAACGACTTTACATCTCTCTCTATATTTGCTGTATTTACCGTTATATCTTTATCTTGAACATCTGATGAAACATCTCTTTCTAAACCATAGATACTAATAAAGAATTTATTTAGCTCTTCTTCATTACTTTTAATTTTATTGAATCTATAATCAGTATACTTTACCCAATTTTTGTATGCTGAATTAATCTTGTTTTCATTATTTCTGTAAGTTAAAAAAGGGTGTTGTAGGAAGTCCCAAGAAGTTTCATAAGAATCCCAATCATTTTTTGTTAAATCTAAACATTCCTTACTTAAACTAACCACATTCTCATTAGTTATATACTTAATTGGAATACTCGCAATATGACCAACTTCATAATTTACTGTAGGACTTAAAAATGCCAATATCCTTTTTGTTACTACACTATTCAAAAGTGCTAAGAAATAATAAATGTTATCTTCGGATTCTTTATCAAAGAAAATTGAACATCCTGCTACGTCAAATAAATATCCATTTGGAATATATCTTATTGAAAATCCTCCAATAGTTACTTTAGACCATGTTAAAGCTTCTTTAAAATAAAATTGAGGACTTCTAATAACAGAGTTTTTATAATTCCTTAATTCATAACCATCATTTTCCCAATTAATCACATATTCACTATTACCAAACCATCGCCTAAACGCTCCGCCTTTATTATAGGGAAACCATTTAAGTTCACTTTTTTGAGCCTCAAAACTGTTCTTAAAACCTAATCCTATTTTCTCATACGAGACTTCATGCCATTGTCTTAAAAACCTATTATTATCAGCAGTTGCCAATCCCTGTTTTGGCTCTGCAAGTTCACCTAATTTACTATTTTCTTTAAATATCTTTAAATCAATATCTTTTGCCCAATATGTAATAGGAGAACCATTAATCAGAAGGTAGTTCTTTTGCTTGTTAGTGTATGTCACATCTGTGAAGAATCTGTTCTCTTTCTTCTCTAAACTATCAACAGCAGATTGACTTTCAAATAGTCTTTTGTATGATCCTACATAATCTTGAATAATTGAATTTCTAATTACAAACGCAGTTGTACCGAAATCAGCACCAAATATTCCTCTTCCTAAATGTAATAGTGATGAAAATGTGGTATTTTCTATCAGTTTTCTTCTCAACTTTTCAAAACTACCAAGAAACATCCATGAAGGAATATTAATTATTGAAAAATAACCATTCTCACACGTTAAATTCGAGCAAACTTCCATAAATACTGTGCCTAAATCGCTTTTGGAATCAGGAAAATTATCTTTCACATATTTAGATAACTTTGGTCCCATACCGCTTTGCCCCATATAAGGAGGATTTGTACAAACAACACTATATCTGCTACTTAAAATCTTCGACTGCATAATAATATTGGGGAGATTTTCCTTTATCTTATTTTTAATCAATAAGTCAAAGAGGTCTGTTGGTACATTCTCTAAAGTATGTATCAGTTTATACAATATATCTAAATCTATGGGTCCAACATTTATAATTGACCCGTATTCCTTTGCATCCCAAAACTTCTCTGCAATGTTTCTAAGTGAATTTGTAACACTTTCATTACCAACAATCATCTGATTTTTAGATACAAATTCAATAACTTCTTCTGTAATCCAATTTGTTTCCTGTATGGCACAGACATTGAGCTGTACTTTCTCTTTAAATATTCTACGGGACTTCTCTCTCGCTTTCATCATTATTGCAAATGAGGCTAATTGCACTGCACGATCATCAATATCTAATCCATATAAATTTTTCTCTAAAATAAGCTTGGGTATCTCCTGTGGAATATATCCCTTTTCAATATACATTTCATAAAAAATATCAAATGCATATACAAGTATATGTCCGCTTCCACAACTCGGATCGAGAAATGTAATCTCTTCTGGATTTTTTTGTGAATCTCGTATTTTTTGAAGCTCTTTTTTTACCTGATCCTCTTGCGTTGCTTCTTCAAGAAAATATTTCAATTGTGATTTCAAGTTATTTTCTGGATTTCCTTCAACCCAAATTTTCCCTAAAGAATTCTCTACCATATACTTAACTATCCATTTTGGAGTAAACAATTGAGTGGCCGCAGGTAATGTTTCTTTCGATATTTTTACATTCTTTTTTAGGTTAGCAAATACTCTATCTTTTTCTTCCGCAATGTAAAATTGGTATAGCCAACCAATAATTTCAATTTGACTCCAATCTTCTTCTGTTATCTTTTCTACATCCGTCATTTCATGAAGAAAAGAATCCTTTGCAAGTAAACCCTCTGGAAAAAGGATTTCTGTATAATCATCAATTTTTTCAAACATAAACGGTAAATAACGATTCAAATCATTACAATGCTTAATGATAAGGTACTTAAATAATTCTTCTGTACTATTGTTTAACTTCAAGTCATATATGTACTCTTTGTCCAAGTCCAGATCAAGACTCATTGCTTCTTTCATCATATCTGGTTCTGCACTATTAGCATCAACCGATGAAAGAACACGCACTTTTGTAGGTAAGTAGTTGTTTACTTCCATGAAGCGAAGTGCTGTAAAACGGTTAAACCAAGTATATGCCACTTCTTCCATAACTCGATCAAACCCGATTAACTTAATACGTTCAATAAGTTTCTCTCTTTGAATTCTCTCTTCCTGCGAAAGCTGTCTGCCATCAATAAAGACGGCATCCGAACTTTCTATATTTGCTTTCTGAATGTTTTCTGCTGAAATTCCTATTTTTAACGCTTTGGATTGTACTTTCTTTAATAGCTCTTGCCTCGCACTAATTGCAAAATTTTTCAATCCAGTTTTATTCATAACCATTACACCTACTTAATCAATAAACTCAATGTGTTTATTGGATTTGATTATTTGTTTTAACTTTGTTGAGAGCGTATTTACAAATTGGTCTACATCTTCTTCCGATGTTAATGTACGTATATTTAAGACTTGTGTAACCTTTACCTTTTCTTTTTGTATTGTTGTAACTGGTGTTGTTGAAGTTTCTGTTTCACCAGTCTCTCTTCCGATTGGTGCTTTTTCCTGCTCTTTTCTTCGTTGCCACTCTTTGATTTCGTTGTCGATCACTCTTTCATATTTCTCTTTAAAGCTTGCACTTTGCGATATTGTAGCATCCACCTTATAAATATCCTTAAATGTATCCACACTCGCTTGTAGGTCATTATAATAAGCTTCTACTTTCTCTTTAGTTGCAGGATTTACACCATATTGCTTAGCTAACAAAACAAGATAGTCTTGATCCACTTTAATTTTTTCTTTGGCGTTTGCTTTTTTCTCATTAAGAACCGACCCGATATTCTCTTCAATTTGATTCACGAGTTCAGGTATTTCTTTAATCTTTCTATACGGAATTGGGTCTGTGAGAATAGATTGTAATTTCTTCAAAGCTTCCTGTGAGTCATCTGATGATAAATAAGCTTTGTTTTCATCATATTTTTTTAATGCATATAACCCTTTATCAAAAATGTCTTTCTGATTTTCAAAAAAGCTTTTGACATAGATAATGTCCTCTTCCCAATCCAGCAGGTCATCTTCCATTTCTTTAAGTTTTATAAAAAATGATGCATTATCTAATCCTTTATTAAATACCTCAAAGTATTCTAAGCCTTTATCCAATAAACTCATTCCTGGATATTTACGACCTTCATAGCGATCTTTCAATGCGATAATTTCAGCAATTTGTTTCTCTATTAAAGCACGAATATCTTTCACTAAGCCATCTTCATCATCAGCCAGGTCAGATTTATTAAACAGCTCTCTACATATACGTTTTGCCGTTTGTATCAGTTGTTCATCTACTTTTATACGCTTAATGATAATCGCTTTGTCAGCATCAGTAGACTTTGTAAGAACAGTCACTATGGTGTTTGTATTTACTTCTGGCTCTAAGTATTCTGCATTAAAACGGATACGAATTTTTTGTTCTTTAAGAAGTAGTGCAATCATTCCTGCAATTTCTAAAGCTCTCCAGCCATACGGTTTGTCGGAAAAACGATCCAACAAGATTTTCACTCGTACTTGCTTATTTATATCAGCTTGTAGCTTAATAAACTCTTCCATTTCTTTTATTGCTCTAATATTTCTACTCTTTGATTCGCCAGTATCAAGTGTTAATTGCTCATTTTGATAAGATAAGATTGGGATAAGCTCTCGCTCGCTTTCTAAGAAGTCAGCAACATAGCCCAACTTTGTATAAACATTATCAACTAAACCTTTAAGAGCTGTATTCAACTTCTCTTTTACGGTTGAGCCTTTAACGTCTGCTCTATCTCCATTGATGTAAAATATGCTCCCTTTAATTGCATCCTCTAACAATTCACGAATTCGTCTTCTACGCTCACGAACTTCTACTTGTTTGTTATTTAATATGTTCTGAATATTTTCAGGAAGCTGTGTGATATTCTTTTTCTTTCGATATTCCTCTATCTTTAATACTTCTTCCATTTCTTCAACATATAAGTCACTTGCCCCTAACTTCACAAGCATTTCACTTGTACCAGAAGTCATCATCAATAATTGTTGCTCTGATTTTTCGTAATGATCTGATAGTGGTGAAAGAATATGAATTCCTACCGCAGACGTTTGATTTCCATAGTTTTTATCATCCATTTTCTGATTATAGGAGAATGAATATTGAGAAGAGTAACGGAACTTCTTATCGTCATAAAGATCCTGAAAAATGTAATTGGCAAGCTCTCGTTTAACCATCTCTTCATCAACATTCATGGATTTAATTTCCCTGTTAATGTCCTGTTCATCATCAGTTAGGAAAATATAATAATCACCATTTTTTTGAATAAGTGTTTGAGAAATTAACTTTCTAAGTGATATTTTTAACTTTTCTTTTAATTCCAACTTATCTTCATCAATATGTGTGACCATCAAGGTTGCAATATTATCCATATTGGCAGGTAATTCTTTAATATATTTAATCATGAACAACACTTTCAAAAGGTTCATATTAAACGAATCATCTTTTAAGACAGGATTCTCATATGCTCCTTCAATTACCCTTGAAATAGAAGGATTGAGGAATTCTTTAATCGTGTCATAAAAAGCATAGAAAGGAATTAACGTACCTTCATCTGCATCTTTATATTGCAGACCTGCTTCTTTAAATGCAGATAGCATTGAGCGTTCCCCTTCTGATAGATGCTTGCCTGATGAACCGTGTTTCCTTACTTGCTCAAATACATTCTGTAATAGCTTGAATTGATATGGAATGAAAGGATAAACATTTGCAAATTCATCCGCATCGTCATATCCTCTTAAATCAGCCGTTTGTTCTTTAAAGCTAATAAGATTTTTCAAGATCGCACTTTTTTCAGGGTACAGTAATCTAAGCTTATCGGATACAAAATCTTTTTTAAGTAAAATACGCTTCTTAATAACTTCATCAACAGATATAGAAGATAAAGATAACCTTGTATCAAAACGACCTTGAATACGTGAAAAGTCATCCCCTTTTACTTTTACTATGCTATCAATGCTTTCTTGGGAAGTTACCATAATCCATACCTTCCCATCGCAATGAGTCCCTAAGTCCTCTGCTACTGTTTGTAGGTTAAGCATCAGGTTTCGACTGTCACCAATGAACTGTCCGATTTCATCTACTAAGAATACAAGGTGAAAATTATTACCCTTTTGCTTGATATATTCTTTTACATCTTTAGCAAATTTCTCGATGCTAATTTCAAAGTTGTTTACACCATTTTCAAACCAGTTACGTGCTGTCGCTTCAGACATATCTGTTACTTTCGTCAAAGCCCCCACTACATAGTCTTCATCAAAGTAGAACGTATTTCTGCGATCTACCCATTCTTCTCCCGCTAATGCTTTAAATTCAGCTTTAAACTGATCCAACACACCATTATTATCTAAGTATTTTTCCATTTCAGCAACGCCAGGAATATCCCCGTAATATCCACGATGTTCATAGAAAACTTTCATAAAAACACGAAGAATTGCATCATTCTTCTCTTTACTGTCTAACGAAGCTTTTGAGTCGATATTAAATAGAATCGTTTCTGTTTCAATATCAGCCGTTCTATTCATGTTGGCTAAAATGATAGGATCTTGGAGCTTATCTTGAAAAAATTCGATTGCCTTCTTTCCTTGCACATTTTTGTTTTCAAGTAGATATGCGAGGATTTTTAAGAAGTGTGACTTACCACTCCCGAAGAATCCTGAAATCCACACACCCATCTTATCTGTCTTACCATCTATTCCCTTTTGATAGTTTTCATAGAATTTAGACAGATGCTTGTTTAATTCTCTGGTCACTACATACTCGTCAAGCTCTTGATGAATATGCTCTTCATCTGTTTGAGCAACCTTAATAACACCTTTTATGTCACGTTCTATATCTTTTTGGAACATTTCTTTTAACAGCATGATAATCCCCCTATATAAATGATTAATCCACTAACCGAAATGCTCGGTAATAATTATCGTCTTTAAACTTCCCAAATAACTGCAAAGATTGACCATCATACTTTCCAGGGAAGAACATAATCACAGGTGTCTTGTCCAATACTTCTTGCAGATTATTCAATATATTATGTGACCTAACAAACGGATAGACTTTTCCAATTCCAGTTAAAAAGACAACGTTATGATCTCCAATCTGTTGGTCTATTTTCTTTAGGATAATATCAGGTTTTGCAAATGTTGCCATAGCTTTAAATAAAGCTTCTTTCCCTTGATTTTCTTCCATTTGAAAGATTCTATCGAATATTCGACGTTCTTTTGCGATCTCGATAAGCATTTTATATAGATCGAACTCTATAATCTTTCTATTAGAGCCTTCATGGGCAAACTCTTTTTTTATATGTGTAATGTAGTCCCGTACAACAAGCTCTCCTTCTGGCTCGTAATCGAATACATAGAAGCTAATTTCATTTCCAAGACCTCTACCATCAATGAATTTAGTTTCTTTTATCTTAGGAATTATTTTGTCGAGTCTTGCATTCAAATTCGCCATACTATCACCTCTCATTCACCCATTGCCAGCAAATATTGTTTCTCACCGATATTTATTAGATGTTCTTTTACTTGTCCATCTATAATCAACCTATTTAATTCACCTGATTTCTTGTCCTTTATTAAACCCGTTTCAAGCAATATCTTTAAATACACTTGCTTTAGTTTATTAACTGTTAATTGCGACCAATTTGCTATACTTTCATCTTGCTCTGCTTTATATGTAAAATATGAATTAAGATCTTTCTTTTCAAGAAAATATTCATTCGCTTGAAGCTTCTCCTTAATAATTTCATTCATAAACTCAAAAAACAATCGATCTGTTTTCATGATTGCATATAAATTAATTATTTTACCTACCTCTAACGGCTCTTCTAAGACCATACTCATAAGGGATTGTTCTAAGACATCTACTCGTCTTAGTAACGAAGGAATCATTCTTTTTAAGCTTGAAGTTTTCTCATATTGAAAGATATTATCTGAAACTATCTTCTGTCGAATTTCTGTTTCAGTTAATCCATCTAACTTTAACTTAATTACTTGTTTGAATTCAAAAAACAAAAAAGAAGCACCTGTCATAATTGCATTATATTCTAATTCGTTAGACATATATGTAATTCCTTTCCAAATGGCTACTTTGCCATCATATTGCCAATATTTAATACCTTTTCAACTACTTCCAAACGTCTCTTGCCACATTGCTGTTTTAAAACAGTTGTAAATTTATTATCCTTTAATACCTTATTTTCGTTATTCTCATAGATACTTGTCACATTTTTTATCAAAGCATCTTCATTTATCTGATTTTCCCAATAAGCATCAATAATTGAATTAATTGCAGTCGCAAGCTCTCTTTGCGTCTTGTAAAATAATTTCACTTCCACTTTATCACCTCAAAAACAAACCATTTTATACTCTATTCTTATTTTATTCTTACTTCAATAAAAAGGCAAAGAGATCGACAAAAAAGAGAGCTACATTTAATTAAGTAACTCCCTCACAAAAACATATTAAAATTATCAATTATCTACTCCCCCTAAATGTATACGGAGAGAAGTATTCAATCATCTTACCTAATATCTTTCCAATTTGATCAATTGTTTCATCATGACTATTAAATGGTCTGAAATAAACCCCAATCTTCCTATCCTTTATTCGAAGAGCAGGATGTATATACTTTTGCATTGCTTGTAAGTGAAGTGAAAATTCTTCAAATAAGTCTTTCCTACTTTTATCGAAATGTATTTCAGCATAAGCAACATTTCTTCTACTCCTTAACGAGCATACATAAGTTACTCCTGAAATACCTGCTCCGATATGAATCTTAGGCCCATATCGTTGTGGTTTTTTCTCATAATAAAAATTTGGATAATACGGGATTATCTCTCTGAACCGATTCAGCATATATTCGATAACTTCATCATTTTTATTAGTATCGTACTGCCTCTCTCCTAACCATGCTTCACCAACGAATGTAGTAGGTATTGTTTCAATCTTATCAATTAGATTGAGTGGTCTTTCAATATGGTTTAGTACACCTAAATTCTCAATAACGTGTAATCTATATAGCCTATTTAACCATTCTAACTTCGTTATTATTTCCTCTGTTATTTTAACTGCATAGAAATTAATGTATTTTTGGCGAGCATTCCTAACCTTATCTTTCACTATTTTTAAATGTTCATCTTTAAAACTTAATACACACCAAACTATAATTCCTTCTTTCATCGCATCAATTAGATCAAGAATTTTTTGAAGGTGAGTTTCATCTGATGAATTCACCTGACATTCACAAAATATCTCCAATTTTCTTTCAGGGTCAATAGCATAAATGTCTACTTTTGTTGTTCCAAATGACTTTTCTAACCTTATTTCATGTAACTTGAATCCTATAACCTCTGTCAAAACCTTAGCATTTTGATGTAATTGACTAAGTGAAAATATCCTCTCTTTATCAGATCCATTCTTACTCATACCAATCCTCTCCTTCTTAACAAAGCAAGGGAGAAATTACTACTCCCCCGCTTCCTTAATTACGCATATGTTTTTAGTTCATCGAACATTTCAGATAACTGCCAAAGTTCTTTCACCTTTGTTTTTTCATCCCATTTAATAGAAAAGATGAATTCTAAAATTGTAATGATACACTCTTTTGCTTCCTTACTTAATATTTCTCCATTCGCTGATAGTTCATTTTGAAAAAGTAAGTCAACAACATCTACACTTCCATCATTTTCACCAACTTCCAATGACCGAAATGCTGTATTTACTAAAACATCGAATGGAATTTCTAAGATTGTGGCCGCTCGAATCGCTTTGGCAAAACTTAGTTCCTTTTTTTCCGAGCGTTCTATCCTGCTCATATATGAGGGGCTAATGTCTACTAACAGTTCTAACTGCTTTAAAGAGAGATTCTTTCTCTCACGATATTTCTTAAAAAGCAATCCCCATTCATCAGAAACCTCCAAACCAATTCCACCTAACTCTTTCATTACATCTCCTCCTAAACAAAAGAACCATCGAATGATTCAACCTGTTGATATTTCTAAATAGAATCCTTGTTCGTTTGAACCTTATATCATAGATAAATAGATAGTGATTTATTCAACCCATTATAAAAATGTCTTTCGGTTAAAACAAACCTCTCGAAAATTACAAAATGAACATACTTTTTCATTAGAACATCCCTCAATAAACAACACATCTTCTAAACTCTCAATTTCTTCTTCAACTAAAAACGTATATATTTGCTGGAAGCTATCCATAATTAGCTCTCTTGTTCTATCTAAGTCTTCCTTTGAAACTTGATAGCCTCTTGTTGTAAGCTGTTCCTGTGGGTCACAAAGATACTCGTTCTTCACCTGAATTTTCTCTTCTGGTATTCTAAAGAGGTCATTGTAGTACAAAGCATAGGTAGTTAGTTGTAATTGGTCATCATATGACTTTGAACCTGTCTTCCAATCGATTACTTTTCTAACATTGCCTGTTTCAGAATCGTAAGCCAAATCAACCATAAGATTCACTTTAATCCCTGAAATTTTAAATGACCGAAAACGTTCAGCAATATCAAACTTAGTCCCACCATCCAGTATCACTTCTTCGAATGTTTCACTTTCAAAAAATGATGGAATTGAAACGTTTATCTTGTCCTCGATTCTTTCTACAACTTCATTACTCAATCCATTCTCATAGTAAAATTCATGCAATATCTGATTGTTTCTTGGATTCACTTTCCAATCTTCCATTCTTGTAATTGAGGATCTAACTATATCTTTCAGACCCTTTCTAACACTTGATTCAATCGATTGTGGATCTGG
>NZ_QXIR01000015.1 GCF_003581585.1 Bacillus salacetis | reverse complement strand
TTTTTTGATCAGGCTCTTTTCGTAAACTTTGTTGCTATTCAATATAAATATCAAATAATATCCTGATAAATTACCGCAAATACCCCGGTAAGCAGGAAAGAAAAGAGCTGCTCGTTCTTTTTCTGAAGTGAACCCTTTGAATGATGGGGGAAAATCCGGTACCGGAATTTCCGAAAGGAACAATTTATTCGAAAACAGCCTTTGATTGCTAAGGATAAACTTCTTTTACAGAATAAAAACTATAGCCGAAATTAGAAAATCATGCCATAATATACCTATATACATATTTGTTGAATTTTTAAAAATTTCATGACAACTTGATATGCAAATGATATAGGAAGTGTAGTTATGTTAAAAATCGGAACGATCATGACACTTGAGCCTGTTCAGGCAGATAAGGCAGAAAAATACAGATGCAGGCTTGTTGAACAGAAGGATTCAAAAATTTACATTGATTATCCTGTACATACAGAAACAGACAGGACAGTCTTTTTAATCGACGGAACTCAGTTGAAAGTAAGTTTTGTTTATAACGAAACAACGGTTTTTTCATTCGAAACAGAAGTGACAGGCAGGAAAAAAAGCAATATTCCCATGGTCTGCCTTCACTACCCTGGTGACGGCGAACTTATAAAAGTCCAGAGAAGGCAATTCGTACGGGTGGACGCTGCAGTCGACGCTGCAATCATGACGGCTGATGGCTCATATTCGACCATTACAACGGATGTCAGTGCCGGGGGGTGCGCGGTCAAGGTTCAGGAGAATCATGAATATGAAGCAGGTATGGATGTGGAAATTCTGCTGGTCCTGCCAATGCAGGCAGGAGGCTGCCATTATTTCAATGTTCCTGGACGGGTCGTGAGGGTCTGGGAGAAAAGCACATACAGAATTGCCTCGCTGGAGTTCGAACAATTAAAGGATCTTGAGCAGCAGACAATTCTCCGCTTCTGTTTTGAGAAGCAGCTCGCATTGAGAAATAAGGGGTTAATTGAATAAATTATCGATTCTAAAAACAATACAGGAATAAAAGGCGTCCTGACAACCCATACTTTTAGTAAACTGCTAAAGGATGGAAGATTGAGTTGAACATGATTGAAAGCATACTAATTAAACTGGCTTTGTTCCACTTTGTACTACTGGTCATTGCCCAAGTTATTTTCCACGGGCTGGATTTTCTGCCCGAGATGAATAAACTGGCATTTTATGAAGGGGTAAACAAGCAGGAGCATACAGAAATCGTGGATGTCTTTAATGCCCGCATCCGGCCTTAACCAGAGGGAGATTGAATGCTCTCTCTTTTTTTCTTGCCGGGAAATGTGGTATCTGGCTTCAAGCAAACTTCAATCGAATTGAACATTCTATGTGTGTATTTCTTTTTTTATGATAAAATATACGAGAATTTAAGCTATAGAATGATAAAGTGGGTGTTTTAATATTATGGAAAAGAAACTTAGAATCGCAATCGATGGACCGGCTGCTGCTGGGAAAAGCACTGTGGCCAAAATCGTAGCAGAGAAATTATCTTATGTATATATTGATACCGGGGCGATGTACCGTTCAATTACGTATAAAGCTATAGAAAACGGCGTAGATTTAAATGATGAAGAAAACCTTCATGAACTTCTCCTGGAAACCAAGATTGAGCTGGCTCCCGGATCTGACGGACAGCTGGTGTACGTTGACGGCCGGGAGGTAACTGGTGAAATCAGGCAGAATGAAGTGACAAATTCTGTATCGATCGCGGCCAAACATCGCCTGGTCCGTGAAGAGATGGTCAAAAGACAGCAGGAACTGGCCAACGAAGGAGGAGTCGTCATGGATGGACGGGATATCGGCACGCATGTCATTCCGGACGCGGAAGTAAAGGTGTTTCTCCTGGCCAGTGTTGATGAACGGGCAAAAAGAAGGCACAGTGAAAATAAGAAGAAAAATATACCATCGGATTTGGAAAAGTTAAAATCCGAAATTGCCCAAAGGGATAAGCTTGATTCTGAACGGGAGGTTTCCCCGCTGAAAAAAGCGGATGATGCAGTTGAAATCGATACGACTTCACTGGGGATAAACGATGTGGCTGACAAGATACTTTCTCTGGCGGCAGAAAGGACTGGCTCTTAATGAAGTTTTACTATTTTGCAAGAGGTGTAGTAAAAAGCATTCTGGGACCTCTCTACAGGATCGAGGTACAGGGAACGGAGCATTTCCCGAAAGACGGCGGAGTCCTGCTCTGCAGCAATCATATTAATAATCTGGATCCCCCTGTTGTGGGGATCAGCTGTCCCAGACCGGTGGCGTTCATGGCGAAAGAAGAATTATTCAAGGCGCCAATCCTTAAAACGATCCTTCCCCATGTCCATGCATTCCCGGTAAAGCGCGGGATGAGTGACAGAGAGGCACTCAGGACAGGAATGAAAATTTTAAAGGAAAATAATGTTTTAGGTCTTTTTCCGGAGGGTACTAGAAGTAAAACCGGTAAGTTAGGAAAAGGCTTGGCAGGGGCAGGGTTCTTTGCGATGAGGACGGATGCTGCGGTAGTGCCATGTGCGATTATCGGTTCTTACAAGCCATTCAGGAAGCTTAAGGTCGTATTCGGGCCGCCGGTTTACCTTGAAAGGCTGAAAGAGGAAAAGGCAAATGCGGAAGCTGTCACTGCGGAGATAATGGGCGATATCCAAAAACTTTTGGATGAGCATCGGTAAGGTTTTCTGCTTGACAAATGAAGCCATTTATTAGAAGTTAGTAGAAAGAATATTTTTAAAGATAAGTGAATTCACTCACTTTAGAATGATTAGCAGTCAAGGATTAAGGAGGAGTACATATGGTAGAAGACATGAACCAAGTGGAAGTAAATAACCTTGAAGTTGGTGACAAGGTTAAGGGAACAGTCACGAAAGTAGAAGAAAAGCAAGTCCTTGTTGATGTGGAAGACAGCAAAGTGGACGGCATTATTCCGATCAGTGAATTATCCAGCCTCCATATTGAAAAAGCTTCTGATGCATGCCAGGAAGGCGATGTACTTGATTTAATCGTAACGAAAGTGGAAGAGGAGCTTCTTGTCCTTTCCAAACGTAAAGTTGACGCTGAAAAAGCATGGGATGAAATGCAAGGCCGATTTGAAAGCGGAGAGGTTTTCGAAGCTGAAGTGAAGGATGTAGTCAAAGGCGGCCTGGTAGTAGATCTTGGAGTGCGCGGATTTGTGCCTGCTTCACTTGTTGAAGATCACTACGTTGAAGATTTCAGTGATTACAAAGGAAAAACGTTGACTTTTAAAATTGTTGAATTGGAAAAAGATAAGAACCGCTTGATCCTTTCTCATCGTGCAGTTGTCGAAGAGCAAAAGGAAGAGCAGAAGAAAGAAGTACTGGATAAAATCCAGACAGGAGAGGTCCTTGAAGGGACTGTTCAGCGCCTCACTGATTTCGGTGCGTTTGTTGACATCGGAGGAGTCGACGGGCTGGTGCATATCTCCCAGCTTTCACATGAGCATGTAGAGAAACCGTCGGATGTAGTTTCTGAAGGGCAAAAGGTAAATGTGAAAGTGCTGTCAGTGGACCGTGACAATGAAAGGATTTCCCTTTCCATCAAAGAAACGCTGCCTGGACCATGGAATGATATTTCCAGCAAGGCGCCTAAAGGGGAAGTTCTGGAAGGTGAAGTGAAACGTCTTGTTTCATACGGAGCTTTCGTTGAGGTTTTCCCTGGGGTCGAAGGACTGGTACACATCTCACAAATCTCTCATAAGCATATCGGAACTCCTCATGAAGTTCTTGAAGAAGGCCAGACTGTAAAAGTCAAAGTACTTGATGTGAATGAAGGCGAACAGCGTCTGTCACTAAGCATCAAAGAACTTGAAGAAAAGCCTGCTGATGATTATGATAACTATGAGATGCCTGAAGAAAACACAGGCTTCCAGCTTGGTGATATGATTGGCGACAAGTTAAAAAACTTCAAAAAATAATTTGAAAAAGCCGGCCGGTAAAATGGCCGGCTTTTTTTGTGTTTCTTACACAACTAAATTATGTGCACGGTATTTTTAATGGAAGCAGTAATATAGAAGCGAAATTTGTAAAAAGCGGAATTGTAATTTGAAGCTGTCAATTAAACATGAACCATGCTTGTTTCCGAAAAAAGATTTCAAGGATAACCAGCAGCATTATCATCACAAACCCCGCTGCAACCTTAAGGCTGGAGCAGGGTTAGTCATATTGGAGTCAAATGGAAGCCCTGCTTCAGCAGCTTCAGCAGGGCTTATCGCAGCTCTTACCTCTGTGCCCTTCTCGATTCCTCAGGGCTTTCCAATCGGGTAGAGCCTGCTTTTTCAAGTGATTGATCTCTGTCAGACTCAACTCTTCCGCTTTCTCTCAGTTTTTTCTCCTGGCGATCTTTTCCCATTTTAACAACACCTCCTGTAATTTTAATTTTTTCTAAAAGTTTTTAAGTATGCATGAATGGATTACATAAAGATTTTCCATAATGGAATAATAGGAGGTAGGTACATGGAAGGTTCGTTTTTCTTATGGCTGATGTGGGCAGGCTGGATCATTAGTACGTTTCTTTTGAACAAGGACAATTACTGGCGGTTCAGGAGTTCAGTAGCAGCTCTTATATTGATCATTAGTTTTCCCTTTGGAGTTAGTCTGCCAGGATATCAAACAGGTGTTACTGCGGTCCTTATATTTCTTCTTTCAATGATGTTCATCAGAAGGTATTCCTTATCTGAAAAGGTCTATTTATTTTTGTGCAGCTTTATAATCGCAATGTCATACTCCAGTTTTTCCCTGTTAACATTTTATGACCCGGTCATACTGGTTGTCGACAAAAAAATAATGGTGACTGTCATCATCCTTATCTTATCCTTACTCATGTATGGACGGATGAAATACTCACAAAAGAGGCTGCTGGCTATAATCATTGGAATGATCTTGGGGGACTTCCTGACGGGAGCGGTCTTCTTAGAATCGAATTTGCCTTACCAGATAGGAACCCATTTTTTTCTTGATGTCCTTTCCATTTTAGTAGTCGGCGGATGTGCCGTGCATCTGGTCCAGTCCTTAACAGACACACAATCCAGCCTCATCAAATCTGCACTTAAAAAAGGAGAAGTCAAGAATATATGAATGAATATGTTTACCCGGTTGTTTTCGGAGTACTGATAGGAACTTTAACACGCATTTACATGCTCAGAACGGATTACCGGCAGTATCCAACCTATTTACATGGGAAAATCATACATATTGCTTTGGGATTCATTGCAGCAGGCTTAGGAACAATCGCTGTCCCGGCTTTATTGGAAGAGAATTTCACAGCTATAACCTTCTTGACTGTTGCTGCTTCCCAGTTCAGGGATGTACGGAATATGGAAAGGAACACATTGACTGAACTGGATGCCTTTGAGCTGGTGCCTCGCGGCGCTACATACATAGAAGGAATAGCTGTGGCGTTTGAAAGCAGGAACTACCTTGTGATCTTCACTTCATTGCTCACGACTCTGGCCTATTTAATCGTTAACTTCTGGGGAGCCCTCGTAGTGGGGATCATTAGTATTTTGGTGGCTCACATGCTCATGGCTGGAGGGAAGCTGAAGGATATAGTCGATATAGAATTTATAGAACCACATTTTGATGGGGCTGGCCTGTATGTGGATAATATCTATATAATGAATATCGGTCTTCCTGCCCGCCAAGAGGAAATATTAAGATACGGGATGGGTTTCATACTAACCCCCAAATCATTTGATTCGAGATCGACCATAGCAAACCTGGGCCAGAGGCAGGCGATTTTGCATGACGTTTCTACAACGCTTGGAATATATAAGGATTCCGGGACTCCGGCACTGACTCCTCTGGCTAAGAGAGATCTGGATGACGGAAGGGTGGGGGTTTTCGTCCTCCCTCAAAAGAAGGATGTTGAAAAGGCGATTGCTGTACTAGGGCAGGTACCGACCCTCGAAAATGCCATCCGCATGCCGACTGAATCTAAAGCAAATGAAAAGGGGAGAAAGCTTAAATGAGTACTGTAGATAAGTTCATCCTTGCAGCTGTGACCACCTATCCGGAGAAGATACCAAGCGGAACAGCTGTTTTTCATTGCAAGACTCAAAAGGAGCTGGAGAAGGTATCGGCAAATCTAGAAGCCATACTGGACGGGATCGCTCATGAACTGGACGATGGGTTGTTCATCATTGTCCGCCATTGAGTGAGCCATTTTGATTGGTTTTTTCCCTGGACGGCCTGCAATAAAGCAGGAAACTCTTAAGATTAATTGCTAGAAATTGCATTTACTGATAAAATAACGAAGTTAAGGGGGCTGGCCTGTAAGGAGACAAAATACCTTAAAGGGTCAGTTTTTCATTTATATTCAATCACTGGATAATTCTCCTTAATACCAGCCGAAGTCAAAGGAAGACAAGCATTGTGAATCGTTGAAGATATGAAGATTGAGAAATCAGGCTCTTTTTCTGAACTATTGATAAATGGAGAGAACGTGCGGCAAACCCACATGGAAAAAGCCTGCAATTAACATAATAAGTAATTCTTCTTTAAAAACGAAACATTTGAAAACGGCCTTTATTGCACTTAACTAATAGAAAGGGTGAACAATGTGACAAAACCAGTTGTTGCAATTGTAGGGCGTCCCAATGTTGGGAAGTCCACCATCTTTAACCGAATTGTCGGGGAGAGAATTTCCATCGTGGAAGATGTGCCGGGAGTGACGAGAGACCGGATATACAGTTCAGCTGATTGGCTGACTCATGATTTCAATATCATTGATACCGGGGGAATCGAAATCGGGGATGAACCATTTCTTGAGCAAATCCGGCAGCAGGCTGAAATTGCGATTGATGAAGCCGATGTCATCATCTTTTTGACCAATGGTCGGGAAGGTGTAACAGCTGCAGATGAAATAGTGGCAAAAATCCTTTACCGTTCCAAAAAGCCGGTCGTTCTGGCAGTCAATAAGATAGATAATCCTGAAATGAGGGAACTTGTGTATGACTTCTACTCTTTAGGTTTCGGAGAGCCGTTTCCTATTTCTGGATCTCACGGAATCGGCCTTGGGGACATGCTTGATGAGGTAGCCAAAAACTTCAACAAAGATTCAGGAGAAGCTTATGCGGAGGATGTTATCAAATTCTCGCTGATTGGGCGTCCAAACGTCGGCAAATCTTCCCTGGTCAATGCGATGCTTGGTGAAGACCGGGTCATTGTCAGCAATGTGGCAGGCACAACAAGGGATGCCATAGACTCGAAGCTTAAGGTTGACGGGCAGGAATATGTCATCATCGATACAGCAGGCATGAGGAAAAAAGGAAAAGTTTATGAATCGACAGAAAAATATAGTGTACTACGTGCTTTAAGGGCGATTGAACGTTCTGATGTTGTCCTGGTCGTTATAGATGGAGAAGAAGGGATCATTGAGCAGGACAAAAAGATTGCTGGTTATGCCCATGAAGCAGGGCGTGGTGTCATCATTGTCGTCAATAAATGGGATGCCGTTGAAAAAGATGAAAAAACGATGAAGAATTTCGAGCAGAATATCAGAGAGCACTTCCTGTTCCTTGATTATGCTCCAATCATCTTCTTATCTGCAAAGACGAAAAGAAGGATTCACACACTGATTCCGGCAATCAATCAGGTAAGTGAGAATCATGCATTAAGAGTCCAGTCCAGCATCCTGAATGAAGTCATTGCCGATGCCGTGGCTATGAACCCTACACCTACTGATAAAGGGAAGAGACTCAAAGTATTCTATGCAACCCAAGTGGCAGTCAAGCCGCCTACTTTTGTTGTTTTTGTAAATGAACCAGAATTGATGCACTTTTCATATGCACGTTTCCTTGAAAACAGGATAAGAGAGGCATTTGTTTTTGAAGGGACACCGATCCGAATTATCGCGCGTGCACGAAAATAAATCTGGAGGGTGAGAAAAGTGAAAACAATCACTGTACTGGGAGCGGGAAGCTGGGGAACAGCACTCGCGATGGTCCTTGCTGATAACGGGCATACTGTGAATCTCTGGGGCCATAAAGCTGAACAAATGGAAGAAATCAACTCCAAACATACCAATGAAAAGTATCTGAAGGGCATCAAGCTTCCTGAAGGGATCAAAGGTTTTTCAGATCTTAGTGGAGCCTTGGAAGGCGTGGAAACGGTCATTCTTGCCGTCCCGACAAAAGCTGTCAGGGAAGTGCTTCAAAAGGTGAAGAAGACGGTGTCAAACCCTGTAATAATTGTGCATGTCAGTAAAGGGATCGAACCTGATACGCTGCTGAGGATATCAGAAATGATCACAGAAGAAATGGATGACCGCTCACTCAGGGATGTAGTCGTGCTGTCAGGGCCAAGCCATGCTGAAGAAGTAAGTCTGAGGCATCCAACAACTGTTACGGTTTCCTCTGTAAATATGGAAGCTGCTGAGCATGTACAGGATCTCTTCATGAATCAGCATTTCAGGGTCTATACAAACCCTGATGTGGTCGGAGTTGAAATCGGAGGGGCTTTAAAGAATATCATCGCTCTTGCTGCCGGGATCACGGACGGCCTCGGCTACGGGGATAACGCAAAGGCGGCGCTTATCACAAGGGGACTGGCGGAAATTGCACGGCTGGGAAGTAAGATGGGTGCCAACCCGCTTACATTTTCGGGGTTAACCGGCATAGGTGATTTAATCGTCACATGTACAAGCGTTCACTCCAGAAACTGGAGAGCCGGAAATCAGCTCGGCAAAGGTATGAAACTCCAAAATGTCCTGGACGATATGGGAATGGTCGTTGAAGGGGTAAGGACTACGAAAGCGGCCCACCAGCTTGCCCGGAAATACAATGTACAGATGCCTATTACTCAAGCGTTGTATGAGGTCCTTTTCAATGACGTACCTCCTAAACAGGCAGTTGATTCCTTGATGGGGCGGATGAAGACCCATGAGATGGAAGACCTTTTCAATATCTTAGGCGAAAAGATGACGGAATAATTCACTTAAATGGGCATTCGATGGTGCATTTATCCTTTTCATGCATACGATGAATGGAACATAAACAGCTTGAAACCTGGATGGGGTAACTGTCATGTGGACTGAAGGAGGGATTCTTCCCTTGCTTCGGTCTTTTTTTTGCACATTCACAGGCTTTCAAGTGCTAATCAGAACTGTATTTATAGACTAGACTGTTGACCATCATCAAGATTTTACGATAATCATTGAGAAAAAATGGCCGGATGGCCGGCTGCAGGAAGGGCAGGGATATAACATCTTTCCAGATTCCTATATCCCTTCATGGCACCTCAGCATCAGGATGTAAAAACGACATTAAAGTGAATTATTTTCCCTCGCTATTAACTTTCACAAATGGTGTGATATAATACTTTCGACAAATAAGGAGGGACGTCCAATGTCTTCGATGATGAAAATGTGGGTTTCATTCGCTTCTATGGGCTTTATGATCCTTGCGATATTAACGATCTACGTGAGCAGATATAAATTGAAAAAAGGCTTTTTCCGCTTTATTACTGCACTGATTGCATATGTACTAATGATATCCGGCGGATTGATGATGGCCTATATCGTATTGAGCGGACCGACAAATTAGATAAGCTATGCTTTAAGGATGTGTTATTTTTGAAAAAACTGAAACTTGTGCTCCTCATGGTGCTTACAGCCTCTCTTTTGGCAGGTTGTCTATACCCGGAGGACCAGCTTCAAAAAAATCAGCTGCCGCATGAAGACCAAATAGAAATTGTTCAGTCTGCAGTCGAGAAGTTCCAGTCAGATAATGGCGGAATCCTTCCGATTAAAACTAGAGATGAAGATACACCTATCTATATAAAATATCCAATCGATTTTAACAAACTGAAAGGTAAGTTCCTTTCCGAGGTTCCCGGAAATGCATATGAAAACGGCGGTGTATTCCAATATGTCCTGATTGATGTCGAAGAAAATCCGACTGTGAAAATTTTTGATTTAAGGATTGCCGAAAAGATACGCGAAATCAATATCAGGATTCAATCCACAGGCTACCCGCCTTTTAAAGAGAGTATAGCAGATAATGTTTATACACTCGATTATTCAAAGATCGGCTATAAGGAAGAACCTTTCGTGGTCAGTCCGTACTCCAACCAGAACCTGCCATTGCTGATTAACGGCAGCGGGGAGATTTTCGTTGATTACAGAAATGACTTGAACAGTGCGCTTAAGGAAAACGATTACAGCGTAAAAGAAGGGGAGGATATCCGTCCGATTTTGACGGAAAACTCATCTTTTGTGCCGGCTTATTCTCCACCGTATACTGTTGATGAAAAGAAAGAACCAGTCTTTATGATGAAATAGGCATAACCCCTTTCCTGCAAAATATATTTGTAAGGAAAGGGGTTTTTTCATTATCTCGTTTCCCGTCTCAACTTTTTGTCTCATATCCTATTAATTTTTCCTTTTTTAGTAATAAGGAGACAAAAAAAACATATTAATAGTCATAAGTAATTGGGACAACATCATAAATATAGAATGTCCAAACAGCTAACCGGATGAAACATCCCTGGAAGATAAAGATTGGAGGGAATCTCTTGGAAAGAGTAGATCTATTCAAAGACATTGCAGAAAGAACCGGCGGAGATATTTACCTAGGTGTTGTAGGAGCCGTTCGAACAGGGAAATCGACATTCATCAAGAAATTCATGGAGCTTGTCGTCCTTCCTAATATTTCAAGTGAGTCTGAACGCGCACGTGCCCAGGATGAACTGCCGCAAAGCGCAGCTGGAAAAACCATCATGACGACTGAACCGAAATTTGTCCCGAATCAGGCTGTTTCCGTACATGTGGATGAAGGACTAGACGTCAACATCCGCCTTGTGGACTGTGTAGGTTACACGGTTCCAGGGGCAAAGGGCTACGAGGATGAGAACGGACCAAGAATGATCAATACGCCATGGTATGAAGAACCAATCCCGTTCCATGAAGCAGCTGAAATCGGAACTCGCAAGGTCATCCAGGAACACTCGACAATAGGCGTTGTGGTCACAACAGATGGTTCCATCGGTGAAATTCCGAGAAGCGACTATCTGGTTGCGGAAGAAAGAGTAATAGAAGAACTGAAAGAAGTTGGAAAACCTTTCATCATGGTTATTAATTCCGTTAAGCCTCATGCTCCTGAAACGGAAGATCTTCGTCTGAAACTTCAAGAGAAATATGATATTCCTGTTATCGCCATGAGTGTTGAAAGTATGAGAGATTCAGATGTTCTGAATGTTCTTCGGGAAGCACTATTTGAATTCCCTGTGCTCGAAGTGAATGTGAACCTTCCAAGCTGGGTAATGGTACTGAACGAAGATCACTGGCTGCGGGAAAATTATCAGGAAGCCGTCAAAGAAACGGTCAAAGACATTAAGCGGTTAAGGGATGTGGACCGTGTAGTCCATTATTTCAGTGAGTTCGAATATATCGAAAGAGCCGGATTGGCAGGGATCGAGATGGGGCAGGGGGTTGCAGAAATTGATCTGTATGCGCCGGATGAACTATATGATGAGGTATTAAAAGAAATTGTCGGAGTCGAAATCCGGGGCAAGGATCATCTGCTCGAATTGATGCAGGATTTTGCTCATGCCAAGCGCGAATATGATCAAGTGGCAGATGCGCTGAAGATGGTGAAACAAACAGGTTATGGCATTGCCGCTCCATCATTGAACGATATGAGTTTGGATGAGCCGGAAATCATTCGCCAGGGTTCCCGTTTCGGTGTCAGCTTGAAGGCTGTGGCCCCATCCATCCATATGATCAAAGTGGATGTTCAGTCGAAGTTCGAACCGATTATCGGTACAGAAAAGCAAAGCGAAGAATTGGTCAGGTACTTGATGCAGGACTTCGAAGATGATCCGCTGTCCATCTGGAATTCCGATATCTTTGGCCGCAGCCTGAGCTCCATCGTCAGGGAAGGCATACAGGCAAAGTTGTCGCTGATGCCGGAAAATGCCCGATACAAGCTTAAGGATACCCTTGAAAGGATCATTAACGAAGGATCCGGCGGAATGATCGCCATTATCTTATAGAAGGCTCTCTTTTTGAGAGTCTTTTTTTTTATTGGATTGGATATTTCTCGTGGATGAGGCTTCTCGATGTGGAGTGAATTTTGCTTTATTAAGAAACAAATGATATGGCTATAATCTAATAACCCTTTTGTTCAGGGGTTTTTGAAGTGAAAGAGGACCAGGGATTTGAAAATAACAGCAGAAATTGTTCTCTAAAAAGAATTACACCCCTGAAAAAGAAAAGATTCCCATTAATTATTGAATTATTCTTGCTAACCTTATTTTTATATGATAATCTTTTAACAGAATTGATGTCGAACATTGATTCTACAACGTTTTTGACGGTTTTTATGTTTGACCAGGTATAGAAACCGAAAATTATGTTCACAAATGTAACAAGACAGTTATATGAATCATGACTGAAACATTTCCTTTGGGAGGAGGTGAATGGCATGAACAAGACAGAACTAATCAATGCTGTTGCTGAAGCTGCTGAGCTTTCTAAAAAGGATGCTACAAAAGCAGTTGATGCCGTTTTTGAAAGTATTCAAAACGCACTGGCAAATGGTGATAAAGTACAATTGATCGGTTTCGGTAACTTCGAAGTCCGCGAACGTGCAGCCCGCAAAGGACGCAACCCGCAAACTGGAGAAGAAATCGAAATCTCAGCTAGCAAGGTGCCTGCATTCAAACCAGGTAAAGCGCTTAAAGATGCTGTAAAATAATTACATACCTTTAGCGTGAAAAAAGAGCTGCAATCCGTGCAGCTCTTTTTTCTATTATTTAAGCTCCTCAACTGTATACTGGCAGTTAACCGAAAAATCCTGAAAGTATGAAGAAAAGAGCTGCTCTGCATATTTCGAGAGTTGAATTTTCCTGAAGGCAGCAAATTTCGGGAACGGCTATACTTTAAGAAAATCTGTTGTTTGCAGGCTTACCGGGAAGCATATAGCTTATGAACGATGCTGATCTTTGATACAATATTCGGTAAGATGAAATTGTTCACAAATGGAGATGAATGGAGTGAAGAAAATGGCAAACAGCCAATCAGATTATATAGTTATAAAAGCGATAGAAGACGGTGTAAATGTAATAGGGCTGACCAGAGGGACGGATACTAAATTCCACCATTCCGAAAAGCTGGATAAGGGCGAAGTGATGATTGCACAATTCACTGAGCATACCTCGGCTATCAAGGTCCGCGGCAAAGCGAAAATCATTACCGGAAATGGGGAAATAGAAAGCGATATTAAAGAAAAATAACACGGGGTCTCTGCTGGGCAATTGCCCCCATGCCTTAAAGGGAAGCATCCTTCTTCACAACCGGGGGAGTTGTTGTATTCGCCCGGCTTGGGTTATTATGTTATAATATTTGTTGCTGAAACGACTAAGTAGATACATATACGAAATGGGGATTTAGGTTTATGAAACATTTGGACTGTTTTCATCTTGAAGCATCAATAAAACACTATGTCGAAGAGAAGTTATCCTACTCTTATTTGCAACAGTATATTGATTCTCCGCAAATTGATGAAGACAGGATCAGCTTTCTGCTCCTTCCTTTCACGAAGGAGAAAGAATTGGATGATGAGGAAGTCATCCGTTTGATTTCAACTGTCATGTTGATCCAAATCGGCCTGGATACCCATGAAAAAGTAACAAACTCACCAAAGGATTCACTTAAGGAAAGGCAGCTGACTGTATTGGCAGGCGTTTATTTCAGCGGCCAATATTACAAAATCCTTTCCGAGCTGGAAAATGTCAGCTTGATCACCCTTCTGGCGCAAGCTATCAAAACCGTGAATGAAAGCAAGATTTCACTATACAAAAATGAATTTCTTAATGTTCAGCAGATCATGGATAGTGTAAAGACAATCGAGTCGGCGGTCATCAACAGCTTCCTTGAACATTATGGAAACACGCAATGGCAGGAGCTGGTCAGGGAAATATTGTTTTTGCAGAGGCTGGTCCATGAGGAGAGAAAGCTGGAACAGGGCGTTATCACCCCGCTTCTCCCATCTCTGAATACAGCATTATCTGCCGGTGAAGCATCTCCTCCCTTGCCTGTCTTACAGAAACAGAAGCTGGGAAGAGTGTTTACCGGATATATATTAGAGTCGAGAGATAGAATCTCAAAAATGATGAGAAGTGAATCCTTTGACGGCCAGTTCATAGAAGGCCGGATTCTTTCGTTGTTAGAACAAACCAGGCCATACACGAAAATTTTTGCGGAAGAGGGTTAATGGATGAACCAGTCAAAAGAGCAGAGAGTTCACACTGTCTTTGAGAAAATCTACGGAAATTATGACAAGATGAACTCGGTTATCAGTTTTCAACAGCATAAGAGATGGCGGAAAGATACCATGAAAAGAATGGCCGTCAAAAAGGGAGCTGCTGCATTGGATGTTTGCTGTGGAACTGCCGACTGGACATTGGCATTGGCGGATGCAGTCGGTGAGAAAGGCACTGTCAAAGGGCTCGACTTCAGTAAAAACATGCTCAAGATAGGGGAACAGAAGGTTAAAGACTCAGGGATGAAACAAGTGGAGCTGCTCCACGGGAATGCAATGGAACTTCCTTTTGAAGATAATACATTTGATTATGTCACCATTGGTTTCGGTCTGCGGAACGTACCTGACTATCTTCATGTTTTAAAAGAGATGAACCGTGTCCTGAAGCCCGGGGGAATGGCCGTTTGTCTTGAAACATCCCAACCGACGATGTTTGGTTACCGCCAGGCATATTACTTTTATTTTCAATTTCTCATGCCTATGTTTGGAAAGGTATTTGCCAAAAGCTACAATGAATACTCCTGGCTCCAGGAATCGGCGAAAGACTTTCCAGGAATGAAGGAACTGGCGGAAATGTTCCGCAATGCCGGCTTTGAGAAGGTAGAGTACAAGCCTTATACTGGCGGAGTGGCTGCCATGCATATGGGGTTCAAAAAGAATTGATCAAGAGAAAAATAATAACTGGGTGGAAATGAAATGAAGTTTAAAATGATATATTCGTTTCTGAAATCGGATATCGACCTCATTGAAAAAGAATTAAAGACGGCCATCGATTCCCGCTCTCCCCTTTTAAATGAAGCATCCCTTCACTTGTTATCCGCGGGCGGTAAAAGAATCCGCCCTGTATTTGTTTTGCTGTCTGCCAAGTTTGGTGACTATGACATCAATAGCATCAAGAATGTAGCGGTTGCCTTGGAACTTATCCATAGTGCGTCACTGGTCCATGATGACGTCATTGATGACGCAGACCTGAGAAGGGGAAAGCCGACAATTAAATCACAATGGGATAATAAGACGGCTATGTATACAGGGGATTACATATTTGCTCGTTCTTTGGAGTACATGACCAAAATCGAGAACGAAGAGGCCCACAAAATTCTTTCAAATGCGATTGTCGAACTCACTGTTGGGGAAATTGAACAAATAAAGGATAAATATCGATTTGAGCAGGGGTTAAAGGATTATTTGAGAAGAATCAAAAGGAAAACAGCCCTTCTGATTGCTGTAAGCTGCCAGCTTGGTGCGATAGCAGCAGGAGCTCCTTCCGAGATCCATAGGAAATTATACCGCTTCGGCTATTACGTAGGGATGTCTTTTCAGATCACTGATGATATCCTTGATTTCACAGCAAGCGAAAAAGAATTGGGAAAGCCTGCTGGCAGCGACCTCCTTCAAGGGAATATTACCCTGCCTGTCTTATATGCCATGAATGATCCCCGTTTGAAAGAGAGAATCATCAATGTCAATGAAGAAGTTGACAGGGCCATTCTGAAACAGGTCATTGAAGATATCAAGGGCTGCGGAGCAATCGAACAATCCCATGCACTAAGCTTCCGTTATCTGAAGAAGGCGTTGGAGGAACTTGAAGGACTTCCAAAGACTAGTGCGAACAAAACTTTAAGGGACATCGCAAACTTCATCGGAAAGCGAAAATTTTAGAAAATTTCAAATGGAAACGTTGCCAAAATGTGAAATCAATGATACCATTTTTTGTGGGCAATCGAATAGAGACCCATACATACATATCTAGGAGTGGGATAAATGGAAAAGACATTTTTAATGGTAAAGCCTGACGGCGTTCAACGCGGATTAATTGCTGAATTTGTTTCTCGTTTTGAAAAAAAAGGTTTCCAGCTTGCTGGCGCTAAGCTAATGAGCATTTCTAAGGAATTGGCTGAAGAACATTACGGCGAACACAAAGAACGCCCTTTCTTCGGAGAGCTTGTGGACTTTATCACTTCCGGTCCTGTGTTTGCAATGGTATGGCAAGGTGAGAATGTCATTTCTACTGCACGCAGCATGATGGGTGCTACTAATCCCAAGGATGCTGCACCTGGCACAATCCGCGGAGACTTCGGCATCACGGTAGGAAAGAACGTCATCCATGGTTCTGACTCTGCTGAAAGTGCAGAGAGAGAAATCGGCCTATTCTTCAAAGAGGAAGAATTGGTTGAATACTCTAAGCTTATGAACGAGTGGATCTATTAATAATTGATATAAGCCTTGAAGCCTGAATCTGGGGAGCCTTCCGGATTCAGGCTTTTTTGTTTGTTAGGTGTATTTCTTCCAAGGCTGGTGATTGAAATGGAATAGTTTGGTGATTCTGCTATGAATTGGTGCAACATTAATATGGCAGAGGGATAGGTGCTGAAATCCATTCCGTTTTGAGGGTTTAAGCGGCTGTTTGATAGAGTAGGGAGGTGTTTTCCGCCCCACTTCAACACTAAGTATCAGCGTGGATGGGAAACTTCAATAAGGGTGAGGAATTAGCTTCTGGCGCCTGAGGTACCCGGCTGGGGTTTTATCGTCCAGTGCTATCTTTTCTTTTAAGACTTCCATAAGCCGCTTTAAACTGGTTTCTGATGCATTTTTTGTCACATGAAATCTTCATAAATCACCCTGATCAAGTATCCGCTGCTTATTTTGCTTTATGAATCCTCGATCAGCTGCCCTTAAGGAATAATGCTGTTCTTTTCAACCCCTATGAAACCCCTGGTGTAAATTTAACTTGGCTTTTTGTCTTATAAAGTCTACAGAGAGACAAAATGCTCCCCGAGGCTGGAATCCTGGCACTATATTGCAAAAAAATTTCAGGAACAGATTCATCTTCACCCTGCTTTTTCCGATATACTAAATAAGCAACGCGATTTCGAAGGCTGGAGTGTATTAAAGATGGCATATGATTATGGGCAATTCACAAAGGACATACATAAAAAAACGGGTATCAATCTCTTTCTTTATAAGGAAGCACAGATGAAGCGGCGATTGACCTCACTTTATGAGAAAAAAGGGTATTCAAATTTCAGAGATTTTTATACAGCGATCGAGAAAGACAGGCAGTTATTGAATGAGTTCCTTGACAGGATGACGATCAATGTCACGGAATTCTATCGAAATGAGAAGCGGTGGGCTGTTCTTAATGAGAAGATTATCCCCAGGCTCCTGAATCAAAATAAGAATTTGAAAATCTGGAGTGCCGCCTGTTCCACAGGTGAAGAACCTTATACAATTGCCATGATTCTTTCGAACTACCTTCCTCTATCGGAAATATCAATCAAGGCGACGGATATAGACGACAATGCCATAGCAAAAGCCAAGCTTGGAGTATATCCAGAGCGATCCTTAAATGAGGTGCCTGAAGCAATCAAGAAGAAGTATTTCTCACAGGATGGGAACTTTTACGCTGTATCACCGGAAATCAAAAACAGGGTCACGTTCAAGAAACAGAACCTGCTGGCAGACCATTATGACCCCAACCATGACTTGATTGTCTGCAGGAATGTCATGATTTATTTCACTGAACAGGCTAAGGAAGAGATCTATCACAAATTCAGTGAAGCGCTTCGGCCTGGCGGGGTATTGTTCGTCGGAAGTACAGAGCAAATATTCAATCCTGCCAAATACGGGTTGGAGACAGAAGACACTTTCTTTTATAGAAAAAAATAGAGAAGCGGACACCGGAGTTTTCCCGGTGTTTTTTTAATTCTTTCCACGAATAGAGCGAATCTTCTATGTACTCACGCCCGGAATGTGTTATATTGGTTTACAAAAATATTTACGCCGGGAAGGGGTAGTTCATATGAGATACTTAACAGCTGGAGAATCACACGGCCCTCAGCTGACTGCAGTGCTGGAGGGAGTTCCTGCAGGTATGCCGCTGAGTGCCGAGGACATCAATCAAGAACTTGCAAGAAGGCAGAAGGGTTATGGACGCGGGCGGCGGATGCAGATAGAAAAAGATCGTGTCAACATTGCAGGAGGTGTGAGGCACGGAAAGACCCTTGGTTCCCCTCTGGCTCTGATTGTCGAAAACAAGGACTGGACTCACTGGACAAAAGTGATGGGGATTGAACCGATTACGGAAGATGAGCAGGACGAGATCAAGAGGAAGATTACCCGGCCGAGACCAGGGCATGCTGACTTGAATGGAGGAATCAAGTATGGCCACCGCGACTTGAGGAATGTTCTGGAAAGATCCTCAGCAAGGGAAACAACTGTCAGAGTGGCGGCAGGAGCCGTCGCTAAAAAGCTGTTAAGCCTGCTTGGCATAAAAGTTGCAGGCCATGTAAGGGAGATAGGCGGAATCACAGCTGAAAATATTCAGTATGAAAATATAGATGAACTAGTAGAAACAACAGAGAACTCTCCTGTGCGGTGCATGGATGAAGAGGCTGCCCAAAAGATGATGGCTGCCATCGATTCAGCCAAGAAAGCGGGTGATTCAATCGGTGGTGTTGTAGAAGTGGTTGTGGAAGGGATGCCTCCGGGAGTCGGGAGTTATGTTCATTATGACCGCAAGCTGGATGCCAAAGTAGCAATGGCCATCATGAGTATCAATGCCTTTAAGGGAGTGGAATTCGGGATGGGCTTTGAAATGGCAAGAAAACCAGGCAGTGAGGTCCATGATGAAATTGCTTGGGACCAGGAACATGGCTACAGCCGCACAACCAATCGGCTTGGAGGATTTGAAGGCGGGATGACCACTGGGATGCCGATAGTGGTGAAGGGTGTCATGAAGCCGATTCCGACGCTTTACAAGCCGTTAAAAAGCGTTGATATAGACAGCAAAGAAGAGTTTACAGCAAGCATCGAACGTTCTGACAGCTGCGCAGTCCCTGCTGCGAGCGTGGTTGCTGAATCAGTGGTGGCCTGGGAACTGGCAAATGCACTGACAGAGCAGTTCAACAGTGATCGATTTGACAGCTTGAGAGATGCGTTAGATGAATACCGCCGTGAATCAAAGGAGTTTTAAATACAATGGACATTCTGCAAATCAAAACGGAAACGAAACAATATCCAGTGTACATAGGCAGCAGAATATTGCATCATCTGGCATCTTTTTTAACTGCGGGAGGTATCTCTAATTTGATGGTCATTGCCGATGAAAGAGTGAATGAATTGCATGGGCAGACTCTGCTGCAGCATCTGCCTGAATCTCTGGAAGTATCTGTGTTCACCGTTCCGGCTGGGGAAGCAGCAAAAACGCTTGAAGTATATGATGAATGCATGACCTTTGCCATCAATAAAGGCTTGGACCGTCAATCTTGTATACTGGCTTTCGGAGGAGGAGCATGCGGCGATTTAGCAGGTTTTGTGGCAGCGACCTATATGAGGGGAATCAGGTTTGTCGGCGTACCGACAACTATCCTCGCGCATGACAGCTCGGTCGGCGGCAAAGTGGCGGTAAATCATAAGCTTGGAAAAAATATGATCGGCCAATTTTATCATCCTGAAGCAGTCTTTTATGATACAGCATTTTTAAAGAGCCTCCCTTTAAAGGAGGTTAGATCCGGGATGGCCGAAGTCATCAAGCATTCACTTATTTCAGATGAAGAATTTTACAGGAATTTACTGAACAATATCAGGTCATTTTCTACTATTGAACCAGAATTTTTAATAAACTGTTTGAAACAGGGAATTGCGGTCAAGGCCGGTATAGTAGCAAACGATGAAAGGGAGAATGGCATAAGAGCTTTTTTGAACTTTGGCCATACTTACGGGCATGCTTTGGAGAACCTGGGGGGATATAAGGAAATCTCCCATGGTGAGTCTGTGATGGCCGGGATGGTATTTGCACTCTTTTTAAGCAAGAGGCTTTCCTGCCTCCGCTTTGATCTTTCAGAATTCATTATGTGGGCGAAAGAACTCGGATATCCCCTTTCGTTTTCAAAGAAATACTTGTTTGAGGATATATATGAAGTTATGACAAGAGACAAAAAAGCCGCCAATAAAATCCCAAAGTTTGTCCTTCTTAGTGACATTGGCACGCCACTCCTGAAGGAGGTAAGCCGGATGGACCTTAAGGAAGCCCACGATTTTGTTTCCGCCATCAAAGGAGATTGAAAGTGATGTGTATGTTACATATCTCCAGGGCGGTCCTGTCTTGGTTGACCTGCCTTGTGATTCTCAGTGCAATTACCGCACACTTTCCTAGTGGTGCTGCAGCTGGAATCTTGGAAAAATGATTGAAAAGGGGCGGCATCCAGTATTCATCGACGCTTGCATCTTGGTGTAGATTAATTGAAGGAAAGTATGTTAGGATAACCTTATAACGCTTTAACGTGATAACGCATTAGAGAACTGAAGAAAAGGGTGGAGCTAAGGTGAACTGGAAAACAGAGATAGAAAACTTGAAAGCATATCAGCCTGGGAAAACAATAGATGATGTTAAGAAAATGTATGGTCTTGATTCAATTGTAAAATTATCTTCAAATGAAAATCCATACGGGTTTTCAGTCCGGGTGAAAGAATATTTGAGTAAAGCTGATTTCACCTTTTCCATTTACCCTGATGGTTATGCAAAAACATTGAGAAACTCTCTTTCAGAACACTTAGGCATAGAGGAGAAGCAGATCATTCTTGGCAATGGTTCCGATGAAATCATCCAGATCATTTCCAGGGGACTGCTGCAAAAAGGAACAAACACCATTATGCCCGCTCCCACATTTCCGCAATATAAGCACAATGCGGTCATAGAAGGAGCAACGGTGAAGGAAGTTGAACTGGATGACCGCGGTAAGCATGACCTGGGGAAAATGATCGCTGAAATTGATGATGATACTTCAGTAGTCTGGCTTTGCAGTCCCAATAATCCCAGTGGGGAGTATATTAGGGAAGATGAATTAATTTCTTTTCTTGATAGGGTGCCGTCCCATGTGCTGACAGTACTGGACGAAGCAT
Source organism: Bacillus salacetis (assembly GCF_003581585.1). GTDB lineage: Bacteria > Bacillota > Bacilli > Bacillales > Bacillaceae_B > Rossellomorea > Rossellomorea salacetis. The sequence goes on along the minus strand of NZ_QXIR01000015.1, from coordinate 85,971 downwards.
ACTTTGAATATGCTACAGCTGAGGATTATTATGACTCGGTTGAATTGGTTGAAAAGTATCCCCGTCTGCTGGTAATGAGGACTTTTTCAAAGGCCTACGGACTTGCAGGACTGCGAGTGGGCTATGGGATTGCGAACGAAGGCATCATCTCCAAACTGGAACCCCTTCGTGAACCTTTTAATAATAACATTGTGGCACAGGGAGCTGCTGCCGCTGCCTTGACTGATCAGGATTTCATTGATAGATGCCGTACTGATAATCGGAAAGGCATGGAAATGTTCTATGAATTATGTAAAGAAACAGGTCTTAAGTATTTTCCATCTCAGGGGAATTTCATTGTGATTGATTTCGGTATCGATGGCGATGAAGTTTTTCAATATCTCTTAAGCAAAGGATATATTGTGCGCTCAGGAAAAGCTCTTGGGTACCCATCCGCTGTCAGGATCACAATTGGAACTCCTGAACAAAACAGGGGGCTGATTGAAACAATCAGGGGTTTTCTGGATAGAACTTAGAACTTAGCCATTTCATGCGAGCGCTGGTGAAAACAAACTGGGAAAAGAAGGTGAAGCCTGTTGAAAGGTACAGTTCTGATTGCCGGTTTAGGATTGATTGGAGGCTCTCTTTGCATCAGTATCAAAAAAGAACATCCGGAAGCAAAGATTGTCGGATATGACAGAAGTGAAAGGGAGATGAACCTTGCAAAGGGGCTGGGCATCATAGATGAAGAGGCGGATTCCTTCGAACAAGGGGCATCTGGGGCAGACTTGATTGTTTTAGCAGTGCCTGTAATCCAAATTATAAAATTGATGGAAGTTCTTCAAAGGATTGGTCTGAAGAAAAATGTCCTTGTTACCGATGCAGGCAGCGTAAAGAATCCAATCATGAAGGCCTCCAGCAACCTCAGTGATAAGGGGATTTCTTTTATAGGCGGGCATCCTATGGCAGGGTCCCATAAAAGCGGTGTTAAGGCAGCAAAGGACCTGCTCTTTGAAAATGCTTATTATATACTTACTCCTGGCAGGGAAGCAGGAAAAGACAAACTGGCGGAACTTAAAACATGGCTGAAAGGAACTCGTGCCAAGTTTCTTGAAATGAATGCAGCAGAACATGATGAACTAACGGGTGCGGTGAGTCATTTTCCGCATTTGGTTGCTTCATCCTTGGTCCATACAGCAAAGAAAGCCCAAAAAAACTTTCCATTTATTTCAAGATTGGCTGCCGGCGGGTTCAAAGATACGACAAGGATTGCTTCTGCGGACCCCCAAATGTGGAGTGATATCACTTTGCAGAATAGCCGGGTGCTCATCAAACTGTTGAATGAGTGGAAAGAAACGGCGGATGAATTACTGGAAATCGTTGAGCGTCAGGATTACGAAAAGACTTTCCGCTTTTTTTCTGAAGCAAAGGCCTTCAGGGACGGCCTTCCAGTTAAAAGCAAAGGAGCCATCCCGGCCTTTTATGATCTGTATGTAGATATTCCTGATCATCCCGGTGTAATTGCGGAAGTCACTGCCATTCTGGCCAAAAATGACATAAGCATTACAAATCTCAGGATTTTGGAGATGAGGGAGGATGCTGTCGGCAGGCTCGTCATCAGTTTTCAAAGTCATGCAGACCTGGAGAAAGGAAAAGATGTTCTAAGCAAAGAGACTCTTTTTGAAGTGTTTTAAAGAGCTGCCCTTTCTTTTCCAAGAGTAAAACCTTGGAATACAAGGGGAATATCCGGCACCTGGGATTTTTCCGACAGCAACAATATTTTGCGAAAACAGCCATGCGGAGGCTTTGCTGTATTTTATGTTCCAGCAATCAATTCATCATCCGTAGAATTCATTTCCAGTCCAGCTCAAGAAAGAGAACTGCTGCTTTCTCTGTTGGGAGAATGTTCATCCGAAAGCGGCAATTTATGTCTAAACAGCCTTTAAAATTATTGGCGAATATGTAGTTAAGGATGGTTGCTATGGTAATGTCCAAGAAAGTAATGATTAATAGCAAGGGATTGAGAGGGAACATCAACGTTCCCGGGGATAAATCTGTTTCCCATCGTTCCATTATGTTTGGGGCAATTGCAGAGGGTCTGACAGTTATACATAATTTCCTGAGAGCGGATGATTGTTTGAGTACAATGGCCTGCTTTAAGAAAATGGGAGTGAATATACAGGATGATGGCGACAAAGTGGTTGTCCATGGAAAAGGGTGGAATGGCCTTGTTGAACCCGAAACCATTCTTGATGTTGGCAATTCTGGGACAACTGCCCGCTTGATGTCCGGAATATTGGCCGGCCGTCCATTCCACTCAGTGATAGTCGGGGATGAGTCGATTGCGAAACGGCCTATGAAACGTGTAACCGCTCCGCTAGCCCTGTTTGGAGCTGCCATTGATGGAAGAAATCATGGTGAATATACCCCTTTGTCAATAAGGGGAAGAAAGCTCTCCTCCATAGAATACAAACTGCCTGTTGCCAGTGCCCAAGTGAAATCAGCCTTGATCCTGGCTGCATTGCAAGCAGAGGGGGAGTCGGTCATAACAGAGAAAGTCCCAACCAGAAATCACACTGAAACAATGATACGGAAATTTGGCGGGGACATTTCAAGTAGAAACGGAGAAATCAGGGTAGCGGGAGGCCAGAGATTCAGTGGGAAGGAAATTAAGATTCCTGGTGATATTTCATCAGCTGCATTTTTCCTGGCTGCAGGTGCACTGGTTCCTGAAAGTAAGCTGGTCCTCCCTGGAATCGGCCTTAACCCCACTAGAACCGGGATCATAAAAGTGCTTGAAGAAATGGGCGCTTCCATCTCTGTGGAATGGGATGACAATGACGAATTCGAGCCAACAGGCACCATTACAGTGGAAAGCTCAAGGTTGAAAGGAATTGAAATCAGCGGGGACCTCATACCTGCTTTGATTGACGAAATTCCAGTCATAGCCCTGCTTGCTTCACAAGCTGAAGGCAGGACAGTCATCAAAGATGCTGAAGAACTGAAGGTAAAGGAAACGAACCGCATCGATGCCATTGTTTCGCAGTTGAGGATTCTCGGTGCAGACATTGAAAGTACCGATGACGGCATGGTCATTAATGGTCCGGCAGCCCTCCATGGAGGTACGGTGGACTCACTCGGGGACCACCGGATCGGCATGACACTGGCTGTGGCTGCTCTTCTCAGCAAACAGGAAGTGCTGCTGAAGAATGCCGGGGCGGTCAATATATCTTACCCATCCTTTTATTCGGATTTGCATTCTCTGTCACTAGGATAAATACACTAAGGTATTTCATTTTCGTTCTGAATCTGAGATGCCTTTTTGTTTTCTGTTTCACAGTTTTTGTCATTTCCTCCCCCTTTGCTTCATAGCTTGTCTTAAGAGACGAAGGGAGAGTTCAAACATGACCTATATAATTGATGACGTTCCCTGCATTGAATATGGGGGCAGAAGGAATATATCCATGCTAGTAAAGGATAACGAGATAGAATCGGTGAATTTGAACTATAAACGCTATACCGTCCCGCGAATGAACATTTCCCCTTTTGTAATGTCACCTGTGCATGTCATGGCAGACCTTGAACTTCCAAATTTTTTTGAATTCAAACAATTCAAGTCCTATTTTGCCACAGAGTTCATAATGAGAGGCTGCACGACTCTTATCACTTCATTTTCAATAGAGTACCTTTCACAATTCCATTCCAGTCTCAACAGCAAAAGGAAGGAATTGCTTAATTGTCCAATTGATTATTGCCTGGTTCTGAAATGCAAGGCAGGGCTGGTATCACCTGAGCTCTTGAGGCTGATGAAACGAAACAGGATTCCTGCCGTGTTCGTTGAATTTTCAGAGATTGGAGAGCTGGAGAAAAAGGCCTGGGGATGGATAAAACAAGCCCTCTATGGATATCCATTGGTTTTTTGTCCCTATATTCCCTTAGAACTCGACAAGAGGGAAAAGACAAAATTGCTGAAAGGGTGGCATGAAATACTACAAACCGAAGGAATTCCCCATGTACACCATCCAATTACGCCAAAAAATCCTTTGCCTTTGCAGATTTTGAAATTAATTGGCATATACCCTCTTAAAGGGAATTTCAGGGCGGGCGGAGAAATAAGTTATAACCTATATAAAAGCCCAGCCTCTGAAATAGTTGATGAAAGCCAGTCAATTCTTTATGATAATCATATGTTGATACTTACAGTACACAAGGGTAAAGTACTTATGTCTAATGGCCGATGTTTCTTTCAGCCGGGGATAGGGGAAGAATTGGTTATTAAAACTCCCGGCTTTTTAACATGATCATTATTTGATATAAATCATAAAGAAACCCTTCTATAAAGTGATTGTAGAAGAAAGGATTTTATTACATGAATTATGCTGAAGAAATGCTTACATCATTGAAAAATGGAGATTTGGATAGTGCAAATAAACATTTCAAGCGGGTTAAGAATCTAGGTGCAGATGAAGAGAAATTCACACTTGCTGAGAACCTCCACCATTTGGGTTTTTTGGAGGAAGCTAAAGAGCTGCTTGAAATTCTTCTGGCCAAGTACCCTGGTGAGGGAGAATTGATAGTCATGCTTGCGGAAGTCCATGTGGAGCTTGATGATGAAGAAGGGGCACTTGACCTGCTGTCCGGGATGGGAGAAACGGACCCGGATTATCCCAGGGCATTGCTATTGCAGGCCGACTTGTTCCAGATGCAGGGCCTGTTTGAAGTCAGTGAGCAAAAGCTGATACAGGCAAAGAATTTACTGGCTGACGAGCCGGTGATCGATTTTGCGCTGGGTGAGCTGTACCTTGAAATAGGTAAGTTCCTTGAAGCCATCCGCTCTTATGAAAGTGTCCTCCAGTCAGGAAAAACGAACGTGGGCGGAGTCGATGTCCATCAAAGGATGGGAGAGGCACTTAGTGCAGGAGGAGATTTTGAACAGGCACTTGATCATTATGAAAAAGCTTTGGATGAGCACCTGGAAATCAATACATTGTTTGGATATGCTTTCACTGCCTATCAAGCAGGGTATTATGCAAGGGCAATCGAGAAGCTTGAAGCAGTCAAGGAATTGGATCCTGATTATACCTCGGTTTACCTTCTTCTTTCCAAAGCCTATGAACATGAGGAAGAGCTTGAGAAGAGCCTGGAAACAGTCAAAGAAGGAATAGGTCATGATGAATTCAATAAAGAGCTGCTGTTCCACGGGGGAAAGATATGCCTCAAACTTGCTAATGAACCCGAGGCGGAACGGTTATTGCGTGAGGCGCTGGCCCTTGACCCGGGATATATGGAAGCAGCCTTGACTCTTAATAAACTTTTCCTTCAGCAGGAAAGGTATGGGGATATCCTCGAAATCTTCAATATCATGGAGAGTGAAGGGGAGGAGGAACCTCAGCTTCATTGGGATGCCGCCGCCGCATATGAGAAAACCGAGAATTATAAAGAAGCATTAAAACAATACCGTCTTGCATATACTTTCTTTAAAGATCATCCGGATTTCCTTCAGGAATATGGATATTTTCTCATCGAGGAAGGAAAACACGAAGAGGCGCGAGAAGTATTTATAGAACTATTAAAGAAAGATCCTTCTAATGAAGAATGGGCCATGGTCATCGAAAGATTGGAAGAATAACACACTGAATTTTGGCGGGTAATAATACGCAGAGGAGGGAAAGAAATGAAGACCCCTGTATCTGTCAACGAGAAAAAGGAATTCATCCGGTGGTTCTTGAATCGATATCAGCTGAAGAGGCGTGAATGTGTCTGGATATTAAATTATCTCATGAGTCACGACCAGTTAATGAAAAAAGTACACTTTGTAGAGGAAGCGCAGTATTGTCCAAGAGGGTTGATCATGTCCACCCACTGTGTGGAGGAAGTGCCGTTCAGGTTTTATAAAGAGAATATTATGACGACGGATGCGGAAAAATCATTTCATGATATCAGGCTGAATAAAGATGAGGATATATATATCCAGTTGAACTTCAGCAAATCCAATGCTTCATACCAATACGCAGCTGTGCTTGAGGAAAACCCTTTTATGCCGAAGTACCTGTTGATCAATGAAAAGGACAGGATTATCGCAGAGCAGTTCCTGAAAAGCAGTATTGAAACATACCAAAGGCAGAAACTCCTTGATGCGATCGATGAAGCTTTGGATCGGAATGATAAAGAAGATTTCAGAAGACTGACTTCACAATTGAAGAATATGCCCGGGTAATCATCCGGATAAGCTGAACATGGCAGACATGTCAGCTTTTTTATTTTTTTCGTTAACTTTGTTGCTATTCAATATAATCAAATAATACCCTTGTAAATCGTCGGGGAACCCCCTGTGAGCAGGAAAGAAAAGTGATGCTCGCTCTTTTTCGAGAGTAAAACCTTTGTATTACAGGGGGGGGATCCGGCACTTGGCTTTTCCGAAACCAACAATAATATGTGAAACCATCCCTATGTTACAACCTGTTCAATGACTGAAGTACGGATCGTAAGGACATTAAACAAATAACCCCGTGGAAATCTGCTGCCAGCCCCAACGAAAATCTGACTTTAACGAGTTAATGAATCTTCCTGAAGAGTATGAGTATACTAATCCATAAAATAGTAATGAAAACGAATCTTATTCCACTGTCTCAAACTTTCATCCTTATTCATTTAGTGATAACATAATCGGGAATAAGGACGAATAAGAGGTGTAGAATATTGAATTGGAATAGCAAAGAAGCAGATCTTTATCTTAAAGAAAAGAAGTTTATCGACACTGCGGTCATCCCTCTCCTGCCTGTAGGCTTCGAACAGGATATGAGGACTTTCGCGGCTCAAGGGGAGTTCATCTCCCTATTATCAATGCACTTGGAGCATCAATTTAAGGGAAGGCTGATGCTGTTCCCGGCATTCACTTACTTGAACACAGAAGAGAAGACTATTGCAGAAAAGAGATTGGATGATTGGAAATCTGCAATGAAAAATGCTGGGTTCAAATACGTATTTTTTCTTACATCCGACAGTGACTGGCGCTTCAGCAGCGAGGAGCTTGAGCGCAGCCTTATGTGGCTTCCATCCATCCCTTTGGATAATATGGATGAAAAATATAAGCATTCCATCATGGAAGACCAAGTGAAACAGCTCCTGAATGTTATCGTGAAAAAATGGCAGGCAGAGGCTTGACTTAAAAAAGTCACATTGTTGACATCTTTTTCAAGGTCGAGTTATTGACCTCATAGAGAGATTAATATATCATTATTATGTCCTAGTTTTATATTTGTGCGAAAAATGTCCGTCGGACTGACCTTATGATAGAGGGGGGATAAGGATGAGCAAACAACGTGTATCAAGACGTCAATTCCTTAATTATACGCTAACTGGTGTAGGCGGTTTCATGGCTGCCGGAATGTTGATGCCAATGGTTCGTTTCGCAGTGGATCCTGTTCTGAAAGCAGAAGCTGGAGGGGACTTCATTGCAACGAAGCAAAAAGTTGATGAATTAACAAATGAACCTGTACGTGTAGATTTCAGCTACGAACAAGTAGATGCATGGTACACTTCTGAAGTAACATCGACTGCTTGGGTTTACAAAGATGGAAATGGTGAAATTGTAGCACTTTCACCTGTATGCAAACACTTGGGCTGTACAGTTAACTGGAATGGGGACAAGAACCATGAAAACATGTTCTACTGCCCTTGCCATGGCGGCCTTTACGAGAAGAACGGGAAGAACATCCCGGGAACACCGCCGACAGCACCATTGGATGTATATCCAACAAAAGTTAATGACGGTATCTTATACCTCGGAAAAGCAGAACCAAATAATCTAGTAAAGTAAAGGAGGCGTAATCCGTGCTGAACAAAATGTATGATTGGGTTGATGAGCGTTTGGACATTACGCCTTTGTGGCGCGATATCGCTGATCATGAAGTGCCTGAGCATGTTAACCCTGCACATCATTTCTCTGCATTCGTTTACTGCTTTGGCGGTTTGACTTTCTTCGTGACAGTCATTCAGATCTTATCTGGAATGTTCCTGACTATGTACTACGTTCCGGATATCCAAAACGCTTGGCAATCTGTATATTACCTTCAAAATGAAGTGGCATTCGGACAAATCGTCCGCGGTATGCATCACTGGGGAGCTAGTCTGGTAATTGTAATGATGTTCTTACATACGTTACGTGTCTTTTTCCAAGGAGCATACAAAAAACCTCGTGAATTGAACTGGGTAGTCGGAGTGTTAATCTTCTTCGTAATGCTTGGTCTTGGTTTCACAGGATATCTATTACCATGGGATATGAAAGCGCTGTTTGCGACAAAAGTTGGTCTTGAAATCGCAGCTGCGACACCGTTTATCGGAGAACAGGTCAAGACGCTTCTTGCCGGTGATCCTCATATTGTCGGTGCGCAGACGCTTACTCGTTTCTTTGCCATCCACGTGTTCTTCCTTCCGGCAGCATTGCTTGGATTGATGGGAGCTCACTTCTTGATGATCCGTAAACAAGGGATTTCAGGCCCATTGTAAGATATTCGATTCAACAGGTTATTGATTGAATCACCTTAATTAATAAGGAGGGGACACTATGCATAGAGGAAAAGGGATGAAGTTCGTAGGCGACTCTCGTGTGCCTGCAGAACGTAAGCCTAATATTCCGAAAGATTATTCCGAGTTCCCTGGAAAAACGGAAGCCTTCTGGCCAAACTTCCTATTGAAGGAATGGTTGGTTGGGGCGGTATTCCTTATCGGTTATCTTTGTTTGACGGTTGCACATCCATCGCCGCTAGAACGAATTGCCGATCCAACGGACGCGGGATATATTCCATTACCTGACTGGTATTTCTTATTTCTTTATCAATTATTGAAGTATACTTATGCATCCGGTCCATATAATGTCATCGGAGCGTTTGTTATTCCAGGACTTGCTTTCGGAGCTCTTCTTCTAGCTCCATTCATCGACCGCGGTCCACACCGCCGTCCTGTTAAACGTCCTTTCGCGACAGGATTCATGCTTTTGGCTCTTGCCGCGACAGTATTCCTTACCTGGGAATCTGTTGTCAACCATGACTGGGAAGCAGCTGAAAAGCAGGGGCAGATTGTTGAGGAAGTTGAAGTTGACACGGAAGCTGAAGGATATAAGATTTATCAGGAGAACGGCTGTATCAACTGCCACGGGGATACTCTCCAAGGCGGAGCAGCTGCACCTTCTTTAGCTGGCATTGAGCTGAGCAAAGAAGAAATCGCTGATATCGCAGTGAACGGTAAGCCGCCAGGAATGCCTGCCGGCCAGTTCAAAGGTACTGAAGAAGAGCTTGATAAGCTCGCAACATTCATCTCTGAGCTTGGAGGAGAATGATGAAAAGACCCGGCATGCTGCCGGGTCTTTTTTACTTTCTATCTGTTATGTGGAGATTTGTGGATAATCTTTCCGGATTTCTTTATAATCTAAGTTAGTTATGAAATTCACACCATTAAAGGAGAAAGCATGAATCAACTTTTTACTTATCTCACTCATAAATCATTCCTGACCCTGCTATTGGTCATAAACGTCCTCGGTACTATTTACGGATATATATGGTATCTGCCGCAACTGGAAAGAACCGAACCTCATTTTTTGATTTTCGTTCCTGACAGTCCGACCGCGAGCCTTTTCTTTTGTTTTGTGGTAGCAGCCTTTTTGATGAAAAGGAACTGGCCGCTTATGGAAGCGTTAGCACTTGTAACATTGTTTAAATATGGAATTTGGGCGGTGGTTATGAACCTGCTTACGCTGTCGGTCTCTGGTGATTTGTCGTGGCAGGGGTATATGCTGATTGGTTCACACTTCGCCATGGCTGTTCAGGGAATTCTGTATTCTCCTTATTACAGAGTAAAGGTATGGCATATAATGGCGGCTGCGATATGGACGCTTCATAATGACATCATTGATTACGTATTCATGCAGTTCCCTGTTTACTCACAGCTTCATCTTTATATAAGGGAGATAGGGTATTTCACCTTTTGGCTGAGTATTCTTTCCCTCTTACTCTGCTACTATTTTACAAGAAAAGTGGAAAGGCGATATCTTGTATAGGCTTTCAGCTTGGTATTAACAAATATAAGGTCTACTCTTGTCCAAGCCCTCATACAATTTATTAGTAGTTTGAGGGGGGACAAGTATGAAATTATTCAGATCGATCTTTATGGCGCTGCTCATTTTTTTGATGATCTCACCGCTGCATTCCTCTGCAGAAGGGACATCATTATCAGAACTGGATAGCATCTCGGATGAGGCCTTACAGATGGCCAAATCCGGCAGATATGATGAAGCAAAGCAACTATTACAATATTTTTCCGATAAATTCGCTGAAGTCAACGCCAGGAACCGTTCCTTTACCATGGATGAACTGAGGATTCTGACGGTTTCCCATGAAAGTGCTCTACAATCGCTTGCTAATTCCTCTGAATCAATTGAGCAAAGAATGAATTCAGTCATTACCTTCAGACTTGTTATGGATACGATATACTCTCAGCACCAACCCCTGTGGACAGAGATGGAAAAACCGATCATGTCAGCTTTTCAACAGGTTCAGGATGCCGCAAGTACAGGGGATGCAGAAGAATATCAAACAAGATTGAATCAGTTTTTGACAAAATATAGTATTATCCAGCCAAGTATCAAACTTGATGTACCTGTAGAAAAAGTTCAGCAGCTTGATTCAAGGATTACCTTCATCGACCGGTATCGAAACGAAGACGGCAGTGTTAAAGAAACGATGAATGAGCTGAATACATTGGAAAATGACCTGGAAGATTTGTTCGATGGATTGACCGAAGACGAGGCAGATCCTTCACTTTGGTGGGTGATCACAACAACTGGAAGTATCATTATCCTTACATTATCTTATGTCGGCTGGAGAAAATATAGGGGTGAATCGCAGCATTCCAAGTCAGAAAGGCAAAAGGATTGACAACCATATGGGCTGGAGATAAAATTTGAGTAACTACAACTAGATGGAGGTTTGAAATGGGAGGGTTAATCCTTTATTTCATTTTGATTTCACTGATTCCAGTACTTGCAAGCATGAATGTCAAAAAGACATTCAACAAATATGCACGAGTGGCAACGACATCCGGAATGACCGGCGCCGAAATGGCCCGCCGAATACTGGATGCCAACGGATTGCATCAAGTGAAAGTGGTTGAAGGCCGTGGATTTCTAAGCGATCATTATAACCCTTTAAATAAAACTGTTGCATTGTCACCGGATAACTATCATGGCCATTCTGTGGCGGGTGCCGCTGTTGCAGCACATGAAGTTGGACATGCCATACAGGACAGCCAGAATTACAGTTTCCTTCGGTTCAGGCATGCGCTTGTTCCAGTAGCTAATCTGGGTTCCAATTTATCTTGGGTTTTTATCATGATAGGTATCTTTAGCCGACTATCCGGTATGTTCTTGTTAGGGATTGTCTTGATGGCAGCCGGAGTCTTGTTTCAATTGATCACGCTTCCGGTTGAATTCAATGCATCCTCCAGGGCGATGGATCAAATTGTATCCCTTGGACTGATACGCAATGAAGAAGAACGCCATGCCAAGAAAGTACTTAACGCTGCTGCCATGACGTATGTAGCCGCTGCTGCTGTAGCAATAATCGAATTGCTTCGCCTTGTCCTTATATTTACAGGGATGCAGGGTGAAGAATAAAAAAACTTCCCGTAATCCGGGAAGTTTTTTTATGGCTGTAACATTAATCTTCCAGAGGATTCTTGTTTTCATCCAGTGTGAATCCTTCTCCTAATACATCGTGGACGACTGTCACCGATACAAAAGCGTGCGGGTCCACAAAACTGATGATGTTCTTTAAACGGACAATTTCATTTTTGCCAACTACACAATACAGGACGTTTCGGTCTTCTTTTGTAAATGAGCCATGTCCTTTAAGGACAGTGACACCCCGGTCCATTTTTTCTATGATAGTGTCGGCAATTTCTTCATGTTTGCTGGAAATAATCATGGCACCTCTGGCGGCGTAGGCACCTTCCTGCATGAAGTCGATGACCCTGGCCCCGACGAAAACGGCTACAAGGGTATACATTGCCTCTCTGTAACCCAGATAGGTTATTAGGGAAGCAGAAATGACGACAGCATCAAACATGAACATCGTTTTCCCCATGCTCCAGCCCACATATTTATGGACCAGCCTTGCAATGATATCTACTCCGCCAGTAGTCCCTCCGTATCTGAAGATTATCCCGAGTCCGACACCGAGGAAGGCGCCTGCAAAAAGTGCAGCCAGAAATAAATCTCCTTCCAAAGGAATTCTCATCTGATATCTCTGAAAGATCCAAAGGAAAGCTGAGAGACTTATTGTCCCGATAATGGTATAGTAAAATGCCCTCCTGCCCAAAAACTTCCATCCGATAAAAAAGATAGGGATGTTCAAGGCAAGATTGGAATAAGAAGGGTCGATACCGGCAAGAAAATATAATAGCAGTGTAATCCCTGTAAACCCGCCTTCTGCCAATTCGTTCTGCATATTAAAGTGGACAAGCCCAAATGCAAAAATGGCAGACCCCAGTATGATGAAGAAAATATTTTTATACCTGAGTCCGATTTTCATTGTTTTAATTCCTCCGATCGTTCTTGTATTTAGTTTTCTGAAGGATAAGTGGATTCTTCAGCTTGGATGGCATGACTTCCATGCTCCTTTTTTTCTCGACTGCTGAGCAGTGCACTCTATAAGCAGCCCGTGACCATTCAAATGGATAATCTGGAAATGATCTTTGAATCAATTTGCTCTTCCTTTTATCTCATACTGAAGTTGCTCCTCCAGTCCATTCGGCGCTGATCAGCTGCTTCAGCCTTTGTCTTGGCTCTTTTCGTAAACTTTGTTGCTATTCACTTTAAATTTTAAATAAAGACCTGGTAAATCGCCGTAAAAACCCCGGTGGGCAGGGAAGAAAAGAGCCGCTCGTTCTTTTTCGAGAGTGAAACCTTTGAAACATGGGAACAAATCCGGCACCTTGGATTTTTCCGAAAGCAACCATATATGCGAAAACAGCCTTTGTGTTACACCAGAGCAATTATATAGGAACCTATAGAAACTATCAATAAGCCCTTTTTTAATAAAGTTGGGATTGGCAGGTTTACTGTTATAATTGAAATGCGAGGCAATCGGCTGAGCCGGAATTGGTATAGTTTAATTATTTGTCAAAAACCACTTTCTTAGCTAACATAATATAAGAAATTAGCGAGGTGTTATTATGGATAATCATAAAACCATCAAAGAAATGCAGCAGGAAGTAGATACATATATAGGCCAGTTTAAGGAAGGGTATTTCAGCCCTCTGGCTATGATGGCAAGATTGACGGAAGAAATGGGCGAACTTGCAAGAGAAATAAACCATTATTATGGAGAGAAACCGAAGAAGAGTACAGAGAAGGAAAATACCATTGAAGAAGAACTTGGCGACATACAGTTTGTGGTAACATGCCTGGCTAATTCGTTAGGAATTGATCTTGAAAAAGCACATGATACCGTAATGGATAAATTCAATACAAGAGACAGGGATCGCTGGACACGCAAAGAGGAGGAAGACAATCATGGCACCAATTAAAGTGACGATAGCCGGACCAAGGGGAAGGATGGGAAAAGAAGCGGTCAAAATGGCAGAGAACACGGAAGGCTTCAAACTGATAAGTGTCCTGGACAACAAGAATAATGGAAAGAAGCTCAGTGATATAGAAGGATTTGTGAATTCAGAAGTATCTGTTTACACGGACATCAACGAATGTTTCGAAGAGGAAACCCCGGATGTTTTAATAGACCTTACCACTCCGGAAACAGGGTACATACATACTAAAACAGCATTGGAATATGGTGTGAGGCCGGTTGTGGGAACCACGGGATTCTCAACGGAGCAGTTAGAGGAATTGAAGATGATGGCCGCCGAAAAAAAAATTGGCTGCATTATTGCACCAAATTTCGCGATAGGAGCGGTCTTGATGATGAAGTTCTCGCAAATGGCTGCAAAATATTTTGATGATGTAGAAATCATTGAGCTTCATCATGATCAAAAGCTTGATGCCCCGTCTGGAACAGCAGTAAAGACTGCGGAGATGATTGCATCCCAGCGAGAACCGAAAACCCAAGGGCATCCAGGCGAGAAAGAGACGATAAGAGGAGCCAGAGGCGCGGATTATGAAGGAATGCATATTCACAGTGTCAGACTGCCTGGTTTGATTGCCCACCAGCAGGTCATGTTTGGAGCAGACGGCCAGACTTTGACAATCCGGCATGATTCCTACAACAGGTCTTCCTTTATGTCGGGAGTTAAAGTATGTGTTGAGACCGTCATTAAACTTGATACTTTAGTTTACGGGTTAGAGAACATTTTGGATTGACATTCAGTAGAGGCAAGTCATTCAAGCGGATGAAAGGACAGGTCATCTGGCTCCACCACTTACTGAAAAAGTATATATTTTGTTTGAGGAAAATGCTCTAATGTGCACCCGGGAGCCTGGATAACAAGAGGAAAAACCATGACTGGCACTGGGGATATTTCTGAAAGCAGTGACCCTTGCTAAGGGAACTGATCTATAAAAAAGAGGTGATTGTGTTGAATATCGCATTGGTTGCTCATGATAAAAAGAAAGATAATCTTATTCGATTCGTTCTTGCATATAAAGAAACCTTTCAGAAACACAGCTTATTTGCTACCGGGACAACAGGTAAAAGAATTAATGAAGAAACAGGGCTGGAGATTCACCGGTTTAAGTCAGGTCCTTTAGGCGGAGACCAGGAAATTGGATCTTTTATAGCCAATAACAAAATGGATGTCGTGATTTTCTTCCGTGATCCATTGACTGCACAGCCGCATGAGCCGGATGTTTCTGCTCTGATCAGGTTATGTGATGTCTATTCTGTTCCATTGGCCACAAATATGGGAACGGCCGAAGTGCTTGTTAAAGGACTTGAGCGGGGCGATATACAGTGGCGTGAAATTGCAAAGGAAAATGAGGAGAATAGTAATGAAGGTTGACATACTTGCATTCGGGGCTCATTCCGATGATGTGGAAATCGGGATGGGAGGTACATTGGCCAAATATGCGGCCAGAGGAAAGAAAATCCTGATTTGTGACTTGACCAGGGCAGAAATGTCTTCAAATGGAACCCCTGAATCCAGAATAAAGGAAGCAGAAGAAGCTGCTTCCATTCTCGGTGTCCATAAACGAATAAATCTCGGGATGCCTGACCGGGGATTATACATAAATAAAGAAAATATTGACAAGATTGTAGGTATAATCAGAAGATACAAACCCAAGATCGTTTTTGCTCCATTTGAAGTTGACAGGCATCCCGACCATGGAAATGCCTCTGCTCTTATTAAGGAAGCCTTCTTCTCGGCAGGGATAAAGAAATACGGAGAAGCTGCCTTAGGTGATTCCCATAAACCATCTGCGTTATATTTTTACATGATTAACGGTTTTCACCATCCGGACTTTGTCATAGATATAGAAGATTACATAAATACAAAAATTAAAAGCTTGGAAGCATATCAAAGCCAATTTACCAGTTCAGAAGGAAGTGTGCAGACCCCTCTGACAGAAGGGTATCTGGAATCGGTAGAGGCAAGGGAAAGGATCATGGGGAAATCAGCCGGACTTGCATTTGCAGAAGGCTTCCTTGCCCACTCCACTTTGATTGTAGACAAGGACTTATTAGGAGAATAGCTTATGAAATTAAAAATAGGGATTACCTGCTATCCGACAGTTGGAGGGTCAGGCGTAGTGGCTACAGAGCTTGGGAAGCTTCTCGCGGAAAAAGGACACGAAATACACTTTATTACCTCCAGTGTTCCTTTCAGGCTGAACAGAATGTACCCTAATATTTATTACCATCAAGTTGAGGTGAATCAATACTCTGTGTTCCAGCATGCTCCGTATGATATTGCACTGGCAAATAAAATGGCTGTTGTAGCAAGAAGAGAAAAACTCGACCTTCTTCATGTTCACTATGCGGTACCTCATGCTGTTTGTGCAATTTTGGCAAAACAAATGGCAGATACCGACCTTAAGATCGTGACCACCCTTCATGGGACGGATATAACTGTCTTGGGATATGATCCTTCATTGACAGAAGCAATCCGTTTCGGCATTGAACACTCAGACCATGTCACAGCCGTATCTCATGCGCTGGTGGACCAGACGCACAGTCTTATTAAACCTGACAAGGATATAGAAACGGTCTACAATTTTATAGATGAGCGGGTCTACCGCAAAGTTGATTCTGTTCACCTGCGAAACGAATACGGCATTTCACCAGAAGAAAAAGTCATCATACATGTTTCCAATTTCAGGGCGGTCAAGAGAGTTGAGGATGTGGTGCAAGCTTTCAGCAGGATCAATGAGCAGGTGCCTTCAAAACTGCTTCTGGTTGGCGACGGGCCTGAAATGACTGTGATCTGCCAGCTGGTAAAGGAACTTGGGCTGCAAGAGAAGGTTCTTTTCCTGGGTAAACAGGACAGCCTGGAAGAACTTTATTCATTAAGTGACCTGATGCTGCTATTATCCCAAAAGGAAAGCTTCGGCCTTGTGGCTTTGGAATCGATGGCATGCGGCGTACCATGTATTGGTACGGATATTGGCGGGATACCGGAAGTGATTGAAGATGGGGTGAATGGCTTCATCTGTTCTCTTGGCGATGTGGCAGCAGTATCAGAGAAAGCAGTGTCACTTCTGACATCGGAAGAACTATACAGTGAGTTCTCTGAAAATGCCCTTAAGACAGCCAGGACAAAGTTCCATTCAAGCAAAGTGGTCGATCAGTATGAACAAATATACAGGAAGCTAACTGCAGAAAGATAGGTGACGATGATTATGCTGCCAGCATTATTTAAGCAGGCACTGCCTGTTTTGAAAAAACTTGAAGAGGCAGGGTATCAGTGTTATTTTGTTGGCGGCGCCGTGAGGGACCTGCTTTTAGGCAGAAGAACAAATGACATTGATATCGCTACCTCAGCACTTCCTGAAGAAGTGAAGGCTGTATTTTCAAAAACAATCGATGTAGGCATTGAACACGGTACGGTAGTGGTGTTACACAAAGGTACACCATACGAAATCACCACCTTTCGAAGTGAAAAGGAATACAAAGATTATAGACGGCCGGAATCCGTCACGTTCATTACTTCTTTAAAAGAAGATTTGCAAAGGCGTGACTTCACGATTAACGCCATCGCTATGGATAGCAGCGGGAGGGTTCATGACCCTTTCTGCGGGGAATCGGATATAAAAGCAAAGGTGATCAGGACTGTAGGATCGGCAGAGGAACGGTTTAAAGAGGATGCACTCAGGATGATGAGGGCTGTCCGTTTCATGTCCCAGCTCGGTTTTGAAATGGAGAAAGACACTTTTGAGAGCATTAAACAAAATGGGAGCAAAATCACTCATGTTTCCATTGAAAGACTGTCAGCAGAATTTGAAAAGCTGTTGCACGGAAGGTATAAAAAGACATCGATCGCTTCATTGAGGGAGACCGGCCTTTACCAATACCTTCCGGGATTGAAGAATGAGGTGTTAAAGTCACTTGAAGAACTTTCCGTCAACCAGCTGACAAATGAACAAATGTGGATGCTTCTATGTTATCTTTCAGATGAATGCGAAAGCCTGATAAGGAACTGGAGACTTCCTGTCAAGAAGATAAAGTATATTTCAAAAGCAGTCACTTTCATGGGTGACAGGATGAAAAAAGAATGGGATTGTCAATCGCTCTATGCTGCTGGTCTTTCAATGGCGCTGGACGTCGAGGAGGCATGCCGGGCGATAAACCAGATTCATACCATCCAGGAGGATGACCTGAAAAGGAAGTATGAACTTCTCCCGATCAAAAATCGCAGCCAATTGGCGATAACCGGTAATGACATATTGAAATGGACCGGAAAAACGGGAGGACCATGGATCAAAGAAATCCTTGAAAAGACCGAGAAAGCGGTTATTAGAGGTGAAATCCCCAATCAGAAATCAACCATAAGGGAGTGGTTAGGGCTGTGCAATCACCAATAAGAAAAAAATTAATGGATGCGTTCACAAAGGCTGAAGGAGAATTTTTGTCTGGACAAGCCTTAGCTGATATTGCGGGCTGCTCCAGAACAGCTGTGTGGAAGCATATTGAAGAACTTCGCAAAGAAGGTTTCGAGTTCGAGGCTGTCAAAAAAAGAGGATACAGGATTGTAAAGACCCCTGACAGGGGCAGCGAAGAACAAATAAAACCAGGCTTAAAGACAAGATTTATAGGAAAGGCGATACATTATATTGAATCGGTTCCTTCGACACAAAAAATCGCGCACACCCTTGCTCAAGAAGGAGCGGAAGAAGGAACAGCGGTCATTGCCGATGAACAGACTGAAGGCAGGGGAAGACTGCTGCGAAGCTGGCATTCTCCCAGGGGGACAGGGATATGGATGAGCATCATCCTCAAACCTCAGCTTCCCCCGCAAAGAGCGCCTCAATTCACGCTGATTGCTGCTGTGGCAGTGGTTCAGGCCATTGAAGAAGTATGCGGGCTAAGTCCGGAAATCAAATGGCCGAATGATATATTGCTCAATGGCAGGAAAGTGACCGGCATTCTTACAGAGCTTCAGGCGGAAGCTGACAAAATCAATTCCATCATTATAGGAATAGGGATGAATGTCAATCAAAAGGCTGAGGATTTTCCGAAAGAACTGCAATCCATCGCAACATCCCTGGCTTTGGAAAAGGAAGAAAAGATTTCAAGGGTCCAACTTATCCAAAAGGTTATGGAAAAGCTGGAAATGTACTATGATTTATACATGGAAAAGGGCTTCACTCCAATTAAGTTGTTGTGGGAAAGTTATGCGGTCAGCATTGGAAGACACATAACCGCAAGGACAATTACAGGCAGTATCCATGGAAAAGCGCTTGGCATCAATGAAGATGGTGTATTAAGGATTGAAGATGGAGCAGGAACGATTCACGAAGTATATTCTGCTGATATCGAATTAAATTGAAACTGCTTCTGACAGGCTTTGAAGCCGTTTGCAGATTTCGGTATCCAGGGGGAATCCTGCTGTTAAAAAAGTTTCCGTAAGTGCCGGTTTCCACTAACACTCTCTTATTTATATAGCACGCAATCCATCAAGTCAGTTTTTTTACTATTGAATTCCAGATTCCATTTGATATAATCTTTTAGTGAAGGGCAGTATCGATGATGAACTGCACCGCAATGATCAACTGAATAATGATAATCACTAATTTCTGCCTTGATCCGGTTGGACAGGGACGGAGGGTCGAAACTTACAATTTGAACTTAACGGGATCCTTCTGCCTATTGAAGGGTCCCTTTTTGTCGAGGCTGTTTTCGTAAATGTTGTTGCATTCCAAGAGAAACAAAGTTTTCGAAAACAGCCTTACTTTGCTGCATGTTTCGCCGCCTCTGATTAAAAGGAGGAAACGAAAATGAAAAGTACTTCCGATTTCATCAAAATGAAAAAAGAAAATGTAAAGATTTCGATGGTGACTGCATATGACTATCCATCTGCAAAGCTTGCGGAATCAGCAGGATTGGATATGATTTTGGTGGGGGATTCCCTGGGGATGGTCGTCCTGGGGTATGAATCCACTGTAGCGGTGACCCTCGAGGATATGATCCATCATACAAAGGCGGTAAGAAGAGGGGCTCCTGACACTTTCATTGTGACAGATATGCCGTTCATGACCAATCACCTCTCCAAGCGGGACACAATGCAGGCTGCTATGGAAATCGTCCAGAAAAGCGGAGCTCATGCCCTTAAGATTGAAGGCGGGGGGAAGGTGATCGACACGATTGCCGATTTGACAGCAGCTGGAATACCAGTCGTCGCACATTTGGGGCTGACGCCTCAATCGGTTGGAGTACTTGGCGGCTATAAAGTGCAAGGGAAAACAGCTGAATCAGCAGCAAGGCTCATTGAAGAAGCGAAGAGATGCGAAGAAGCCGGTGCTTTTGCCCTTGTAGTCGAATGTATCCCTCGTCAGCTTGCTGCTGAGGTTTCAAAGGGCATTAACATACCAGTCATTGGAATAGGAGCCGGCAGGGACACAGATGGCCAGGTGCTCGTCTTCCATGATATTATGACTTACGGAGTCGAAAGGATTCCAAAGTTTGTGAAGAAGTACGGTGACTTCAATGAAATAGCGCTGGCTGGTCTGGCGCACTATCATAATGAGGTCAAAGAGGGAAGTTTCCCTGAAGCTGGCCACACGTTCACTATGAAGGAAGAAGAACTTCAATCGTTGTATGGGGGAAGTAAATAAAATGCAAAAGATGACAAACATCTCCTCCGTCCAGGAGTATCTACTATCAGAAAAGCGGCAAGGGAAGAAAATTGGGTTTGTCCCTACCATGGGTTTTCTTCATGAGGGTCATCTGACCCTGGCAGAAGCGGCAAGGAAGGAGAACGATATTGTCGTGATGAGCATCTTTGTGAACCCACTGCAATTCGGGCCGAATGAAGATTTTGAAAGTTACCCGCGCAATCCGGAACGGGATGCAGCACTTGCCGCATCAGCCGGTGTCGATATTCTGTTCTTCCCTGAAGCAGACGAAATGTATTCAGGTTCTTCCATAAAGATGCATGTCACGGAGCGGACGGATGTATTATGCGGAAGCAGAAGAACCGGGCACTTTGATGGTGTCGTTACAGTTGTTTCCAAGCTGTTTAATATTATAGGTCCCGACAATGCTTACTTTGGCTTGAAAGATGCACAGCAGGTTGCCGTCATCGAAGGGCTCGTCCATGACTTGAATTTCCCAGTGAACATTGTCCGTGTTCCGACTGTAAGAGAGGAAGATGGACTGGCAAAAAGTTCAAGAAATGTTTACTTATCCGAGACAGAGAGAGCTGAAGCACCCGTTTTATATAGCAGTCTGAAGGATGCCGAATCGTTGATTGAAGAAGGGAAGTCCATTCCTCAAACAATCATTTCACATATTCAAAACAGGATAAACTCAGAAACCAGCGGTACTGTTGATTATATAGAAATTTATTCATTCCCTGAACTCGAGGATATCCACAGCCTTCAGGGAGAATTCATCATAGCATTGGCAGTGAAATTTCAGAAAGCCCGTCTGATCGATAATATAATCATCAAGAAGAGCCAGGAGGAGAAGCAAAATGTTTAGAACGATGATGAGCGGTAAGATCCATAGAGCAACAGTTACGGAAGCGAACCTAAACTATGTTGGCAGCATCACGATTGATCAGGATATTCTGGATAAGGTCGGCATGCTTCCGAACGAGAAAGTTCAAATTGTCAATAATAATAACGGTGCGAGATTGGAAACGTATATTATCCCCGGTGAGCGAGGGAGCGGGGTATTCTGCTTGAATGGTGCAGCTGCAAGGCTGGTTCAGCCCGGGGATGTCATTATCGTCATTTCCTACAAGCTCGTAGCGGAAGAAAATGTCCTTGACCATGTGCCGAAGGTCGCCATCATGGATGAAAACAATAGAGTCGTTGAAATGCTGGGGACCGAACCGGAAGCCACAGTATATTAAACCAATCAGGAGGACGAGTGATTCACACTCGTCCTTTTTTTTATAGCTTTTTTCGCCAGCCATAATGCTGTACTATTGCAAAGCCCTGAAGGCTAGTCCAAAACCATTCCTAAATGGAAGATGATGTGCAGCCCTCCTAAGGAATACAGAATTCATGAATCATGTGCCGTGTTCAAATGGGTGTGTCTTTTACTTGGTGCCTGGAGGTGAAACAGTCTCCTGCACCAAAACATCTTTTTTAGGCTGACGGCCGGCCTCTTCTGGCTCTGCTAAAGGGAATTATGGTACACTTGGTAAGAAAAATACAGAGATAATAAAGGCTGTGTGATTATGGTACCCCATAAAATAGTTGTAGTGGATTTGGAAACTACAGGAAATTCCCCGAAGAAGGGGGACAAAATAATACAATTGGCTGCAATGGTCGTGCAGGATGGAACTATTGTAGATTCCTATACATCTTTTGTGAATCCCGGTTTGCCAATTCCATCATTTATTGAGGAATTGACAGGGATCAATGATGAAATGGTAGAAGATGCCCCTGAGTTTTCCGAAATCGCCCCGAAGGTTTTGGAGCTTCTGGATGGGGCTGTTTTTTGTGCACATAATGTTCAATTTGATTTGGGCTTTCTGCAATCCGAACTGGAAGAAGCGGGATATAATCCTTTCTCGGGCCCTTCGTTCGATACTGTAGAACTTGCGAAAATAACCCTGCCGACTGCGGACAGTTATAAGCTTACAGAACTTTCAGACCGGTTCTCATTCAACCACAGCAGGCCGCATCAGGCTGACAGTGATGCACTTGTAACAGCAGAACTGCTGATTCACTTTATTGAGAGACTTGCAAGGCTGCCACTCGTTACCCTTGAACAAGTGGAAAGTCTGTCATCTTGGTTGAAAAGTGACTTATCGTTGTTGTTTTCAAGTATCCTTGCAGAAAAAAGGAGGTCGATTGCGGACATCGATCCCGGCCTGGAAGTGTTCAGGGGAATTGCCTTGAAAAAGAAGCTGGATATCCCTCAAAACGAGACTGGATCAACAGAGGCTGTATATCCTCAAGGGGAAAAGGAAAAGTCTGCATTACTGTCCGCTTCTTTAGCCGGATTCGAAAAACGGGACGGGCAATTCTTAATGATGGATAAGGTTCATGAGGCGATGACATCTAATAAACACATCATTATTGAAGCAGGGACAGGGGTTGGAAAGTCCCTGGGCTACCTTCTTCCTGCTGTGTATTTCAGCAAACAGGCAGGGAAGCCCGTGGTTTTGAGTACATATACCATTCAACTTCAGGAACAGCTTCTTGAAAAAGAAATTAATTTCCTGAAAGGAATGCTTGATTTTTCATTTAACGCTGTTCTGTTAAAAGGGAAGAATCACTACCTGAATTTATTTAAATTTGAACAAAGCCTGACAGAAGAAGAAAACCAATATGATATTGCAATTACGAAAATGCAAATCCTTGTCTGGTTGACAACTACTGATACAGGCGACGTGGATGAACTGAATCTGACCAGCGGCGGGAGGCTGTTCTGGAACAGAATCAGGCATGACGGATGGCATATCAAAAAAGATCCATGGATTGGCAGAGATTTTTATCTGCATGCCCGCAATATGTCGAAGAAGGCGGATTTGATTGTCACCAACCATTCCATGCTTCTTTCCGACCTGGTCAGTGATGGGAAATTACTGCCTTCTTATGGGACTGTCATTATCGATGAGGCACATCATCTGGAGAAGTCGGCAAGGAACCACTTCGGAAAAATCATCGATTACTTATCTGTTAAGTTTGTCATTGGCCAATTAGGGATCCTCGATCAAAAGCAGCTGTTCTATAAATTGGAAAACATGATGGAAAAATATTCGGTTAAGGCTGACCTTCATTCATTTGAATTGGATCTGGAAATCAGTCATTTTTATAGGGAAATCGAGGAATGCTTCACGGTCATTACGTCCTTATTCCTGAAGCAATCCAAAAGGAGAAGGGGAATCCAGAAAATCCAGATGAGGCTGACCCATTCACTTTTGACATCTCCTGAATGGATGCCTGCTGTCATGAGTGTCGAAAGAGTCATCTCGCAAATGAAAAAGCTTGAAAAGGAAATGGGGTTACGCCTAAAGGGATTGAAGGAGAAAGAGGACTCGCTGAATGACGCAGAAAAAGCTTCACTGGAAGAATTCTATAGTTTTATGGGTGAATGGAGTGAGTTGAGATCCCATTTCCATGAAGTATTTTTATCTGCTGAAGAAAAGGATGTCATTTGGCTGGAAGGAGATCTTAGGTCCCTTCCCAACAGTTTGGTGATCCAATCTCAGATGGCTTCTGTAGGAAAAAAACTTAAACAGTCTTTCTTTGATCAAAAGGAAACTGTGATCATGACCTCTGCGACTTTGACCGTACAGAATTCTTTCAAGTACTTTCAAGAGGAGGTCGGATTGGCCGGACATGATGCAGATACTGTACGCATAACCTCTCCGTTTAATTATAGTGAAATGACCAAGTTATTCATTCCTACAGATGTCCCTGAGATACAAAATGTGTCACTTGATGATTATGTTGAAGCAATTGCTACGCATCTGATAGGGGTGGCACAGGCAACCAAAGGAAGGATGCTTGTATTGTTCACTGCTTTCGATATGCTGCGAAAAACGCATGACTTGATGAAAGACAGCGGCCTCCTGGAAGATTTCGTCCTCATGGCCCAAGGAATTTCCAGTGGCAGCAGGACAAGGCTGACGAAAAATTTCCAAAGATTCGACAAAGCTATCCTTTTTGGGACGAGCAGCTTCTGGGAAGGTGTGGACATCCCGGGGGAGGACCTTTCCTGCCTTGTACTCGTGAGGCTGCCTTTCTCGCCGCCGGATGAACCTGTCGCGCAGGCCAAGAGCGAGTTCTTAAAAAGTGAAGGCAAAAATCCGTTCTCCCAGTACTCCCTTCCAGAAGCGATCCTCCGATTTAAACAAGGAGTCGGCAGGCTGATCAGACGGAATACTGACCGGGGCATCGTCATTGTGTTTGACCGGAGGATCATTACGGCCAGATATGGAAGGGCATTTCTCGATTCCATTCCCGATATGCCGGTAAGCCAGGGGGAACTCCATGAAATGGTGGAATTGATTGAAGAGTGGTTATAGGAAGTGGCAGCACAGTCCAGAATTCCATCCGGATAAATTTTCATGATTAACGTACTCTATATGTAGAAGTAATTGGGGGGTATGTTACATCATGAAACGGTTTATAACGGCAGTCCTGATGATGATGTTTTTTCTATCTTCAGAAGGGAATATACTAGCAGCCGAACCTCAGGTTGACTTGAAGCTGAAACCTGAAGAATTTGCCTTATCATTCCTGCCTTTTGCAAAGGGGGAAGTTGCCATAATTCACCTCCCCGGGGGGATAAACTATTTAGTGAACACCGGGGAAACTGATCAGGTTAACAACCTTGAGGCCATCCTGGACAAGTTCGGGATTAAAAAAATCAAGGGGATCATCATTACCGACCAGAAGGAATATCACCCTGATTCCCTCAGTAAGATCATTGAAAAATGGGGAGCGGAAGAAATATTAACAGGTTCGGAGCTTGTTGGAAGATTTGGTTCCCGAGATCAGAGATTCCATGCTTTGAGAAAAGGTGAAAAGCTTTCATTGAATCAGGAGGTTGCCATAAATGTGATGTTCGAAGGAAATGGCAATGACGAAGGGCTGGATTTCACTGTCACTTCCTTGCCCCATCGATTTCTATGGATGACCTCACATTCTCCTGCAGCGGAAGATTCTTTAATTAATGAAAAGTTAAGCGACGTCAATATATTGAAGGTCCCGTTATACGACAAAACAGAATTGCTATCTGAAAGGCTGCTGACCCACATTGATCCGCAGACAGCCATTTTTTACCGTGAAAAGAAAAAGTTCATTCATACCGATTTACTCGAGCTGTTTCATGAAAGCTGGATCGATGTATACTTTACAGGGCAGCACGGGCTTATCACGATAAAATTCAATGAAAATAACTATGAAGTGATCACCTTTCCGGAAGAAAATCAAATCCTTGGATGATCAAGGAAACTGAGGAGAGGACTGCATGGACAGCCCCCTGAAGAAAAGTGTGTGGAATAGAATTTATTTTTGTTTGAATGTGTTCGGATTAAGCTTATTTGCTGTTATAATGGGTAATGGTTCTACTGTTATTGTGTCTTAATCCTGACCCAATATTTATAACAATATTTGTGATGTAAGGGGGATTTTCTTTGGAAAGCAAAATCGAAGTGTTGTCGACAGTAAAAATCCAGCATTCACCTGACTTTTATAAAGTGGTCGATGCATTAAACCGTACCCTGAAAGAAAGAGATCTTATGTTTGGACTGGCTTTGGATCCTGAAGACCAGGAACAGGCAGTCTTTACGATATATCGTACATAAAGAAGTGATGAAATGAAGAAAATCATATTTTTAGCAGTAATAGCAGCAATTGTAATAATTGGAGGCATGACGGCCGTATTCCTGGAAGCCAGGGCACCAGTTAATGATCGTGCGGATGCCGCAATACAAAGAGCGGAAGCCGAATCTGATCTGGCCGCAACGGATGATGTATCCCTGTATAATGGAAAGAAATCTTATGTAGTGATCACCGGAAAAAATTCATCTGATGAAAAAATCGTCGTATGGGTCCCTGAAAAAGATGACGAGATCATTGTGAAAAAATGGGCAGATGGTATTTCAAAAAAGGCTGCCATTAATAAACTGAATGAAGAAAACGATGTAAACGAAATCCTCTCGGTTAAATTAGGGATGGAGAGTGTCGGCCCTGTATGGGAAATGACATATCTTGATGAAAACGATCATTTGAACTATTACTATCTTCTGTTTGAAACCGGGGAATGGTGGAGAAAGATTGAAAATCTCTAATTAGGAGGAAACGCTTATGAAATGGGAATTAGCCGATAGGGTCAGCGCTTTAACCCCATCAACCACCCTTGCAATTACTGCAAAGGCAAAAGAAATGAAATCCAAAGGCATCGATGTCATCGGCCTTGGAGCAGGAGAACCGGATTTCAATACCCCGCATCATATAATTTCTGCTGCAGCTGCTTCAATGAATGAAGGGCATACCAAATACACTCCTGCCGGCGGGTTGGGTCCATTGAAAGAGGCCATCATCAACAAGTTCAAGGAAGACCAAGGGCTCTCTTACGACAATACAGAAGTGATTGTCACAAGCGGGGCAAAACACGCTCTATTTACCTTGTTTCAGGTCCTCCTTAATGAAGGCGATGAAGTCATCATCCCCACCCCGTATTGGGTAAGCTATCCTGAACAAGTGAAACTTGCCGGAGGCAGACCCGTATTCATTGAAGGAAAGGAAGAGAATGAGTACAAAATCACCCCTGAACAAATAAAAGAAGCTGTTACAGGCAAAACAAAAGCGGTGATCCTCAATACACCAAGCAATCCTACAGGCATGCTTTACAGCAGAGAAGAATTGGATGCCATCGGCAAGGTCTGCCTTGAAAATGATATTCTCATTGTATCGGACGAAATTTATGAAAAGCTGGTCTATGAAGGAAACAGCCATGTTTCGATTGCTCAAATTTCCCCGCAAATGAAAGAGCATACAATAGTCATAAACGGGGTATCCAAATCGCACTCCATGACAGGGTGGAGAATTGGTTACGCAGCAGGGAACGCGAAGATTATTAAAGCGATGACCAATCTTGCAAGTCATTCTACATCAAACCCTACGACAACCTCCCAGCATGGTGCCATCGCTGCCTATGATGGGACTCAGGAGCCTGTGGAGGAGATGAGGAAGGCATTCGAAGAGCGTTTAAACATTGTTTACGAAAAGTTGAATGCAATTCCCGGCTTTCATTGCATCAAACCACAAGGTGCCTTCTATTTGTTTCCGAATGTGAGCGAAGCAGTTTCGCTGACAGGTTATGAAACAGTGGACGAATTCGCAAAGGCTCTTCTTGAAGAGGCAGAGGTAGCTGTCATTCCAGGATCAGGATTTGGATCCCAGGACAATATCCGATTGTCCTACGCCACTTCCCTGGACTTATTCGAAAAGGCCTTAGAAAGAATAAGCGCATTTGTTAATAGAAAAATCGAAGAAACTAAATGAGCTTCCTTGCGGTGACAGCACTGGCTGCCGCCGCAGTTTCTATTATATATGGGTGCAGCTTTCCCTGTTGCTAGGGCTTGCATGGGAATGTATAATATAAAGAAATTGATACATAAGTGTGTTTATAGTTTTTGGAGGGAATAAATGTGAAAACAACCATAGCAGAAGTAAGTAAGCATGTTGGAGAAGAAGTAACAATCGGGGCATGGCTTGCGAATAAAAGGTCCAGCGGCAAAATCGCTTTCCTTCAACTAAGGGATGGGACAGGTTTCATCCAGGGAGTTGTTGTGAAGGCAGAAGTGGAAGAAGAGATCTTCCAAAAAGCAAAATCCATTACGCAGGAGACTTCCCTTTATGTTACAGGTGTCATCCAAGAGGACAGCCGTTCTCCTTTCGGATACGAAATGCAGGTGAGAAACCTGGATGTCATCCATGAGTCTGTTGATTATCCAATAACTCCTAAAGAGCACGGAACTGAATTCTTGATGGACAACCGCCATTTATGGCTCCGTTCCCGGCGTCAGCATGCCGTCATGAAAGTAAGGAACGAGATCATCCGCGCTACCTATGAGTTTTTCAACAAAGAAGGCTTCGTTAAGGTGGACCCGCCAATCCTTACAGGCAGTGCACCAGAAGGAACGTCCGAGCTGTTTCATACAAAATATTTCGAAGAAGATGCTTACCTCTCCCAGAGTGGACAGCTTTATATGGAAGCAGCCGCAATGGCATTAGGAAAAGTATTTTCTTTCGGCCCAACCTTCCGTGCTGAAAAGTCCAAGACCCGGCGCCATCTGATCGAATTCTGGATGATAGAGCCTGAGATGGCTTTTTATGAGCATGAAGACAGTCTGAAAGTCCAGGAAGAGTATGTTTCCCATATCGTTCAATCTGTTTTGGAAAACTGCAGTCTTGAGTTGGAAAGGCTGGGACGCGATACCTCCAAGCTTGAAAACATCAAAGCTCCATTTCCGCGCATCACTTATGATGAAGCAGTGAAGTTCCTTCAGGAGAAAGGATTTGATGATATAGAATGGGGAGATGATTTTGGTGCGCCGCATGAAACAGCTATTGCGGAGAGCTACGACAAGCCTGTTTTCATCACGCATTATCCAACTTCATTGAAGCCATTCTATATGCAGCCTGATCCAGACCGAGAAGACGTTGTACTATGTGCGGATTTAATCGCCCCGGAAGGATATGGAGAGATCATCGGCGGTTCCGAGCGCCTCCATGACCATGATATCCTAAGCCAGCGTATCAATGAGCATGATCTTGATCCTGAGGCATACAAGTGGTATCTGGAATTGCGTAAATACGGTTCTGTGCCTCATTCAGGTTTCGGTCTTGGACTTGAAAGGACAGTGGCATGGATCAGCGGAGTGGAACACGTACGCGAAACCATCCCATTCCCAAGATTATTAAACCGTCTATATCCTTAATCAAATAATGAAAAACGACTGTCTTGTTACAGAACAAGGCAGTCGTTTTTATCTTCCACGCGTTACAGCTGCTTACGCTTTTGCTTGTTACTTTGTAGTCTTTTCCATGTTCAGTGGTTCTTTCATCATGATATACTATTATGTGAGGTGGGCGTATTATGGATTATAAACAATTAATGGTCAGTTGGATGGAAGAAGGCACAGTCAGCATTCCTCAACTGCTGCTTTCAAATTATCATAAGATTGGTTTAAGTGAATCGGAATTTGTTTTGCTGCTCCAAGTCTATTCATTTATAGAAAAAGGAAACAATTTTCCTACTCCAGAAGAACTTTCCTCCCAAATGAGTTTTTCCAGTGAGGAATGTTCCTCAATACTGAGAAGGCTCGTTCAAAATCAATTTATCTCCATAGAAGAAGGCAATTCTTCCAGCGGAATCCTTTATGAAAAATATTCTTTAAAACCGCTTTGGGCCAAAATGGCTGAGTTTGTTCTTTCAGAAAGCAAATCGGAAAACATGGAAAAAACACTGCTTGAAGAAACGGACCTTTATACTGTATTCGAACAAGAGTTCAGCAGGCCGCTTTCACCATTGGAATGTGAAACACTTGCGATGTGGATTGATCAGGATGAACATACTGTCGTTATCATTAAGGCAGCACTTAGGGAGGCTGTCATTTCCGGTAAATTAAACTTCCGGTATATTGACCGCATCCTGTTTGAATGGAAAAAGAACGGTGTCAAAACCATTGAACAGGCGAAGAAACATGGTGAGAGGTTCCGTCCCCACCAAAAAATGCAGTCAGCTGCACAGACTGTAAAATCGGATAAAAAAACAGTCCCTTTTTATAACTGGCTTGAACAATAGAAAGGGTACAATACATCTTCCTATCAACCAAGAATTTTCAGCATAGATGGAATGTCATTAAGTTAATGACATTCCCTGTTATGAATCTGATAGGAAAATGAATACATACGAACTAAAATTCAAATGAACTAGTGGTGAGTTTAAATGTTGAATAAAAGTCAAATAGAGTATTGTCTGGCGGAAATGGAAAAAATGTTTCCTGATGCACATTGTGAATTGAATCACCGCAATCCATTCGATCTGGTAATTGCGGTTCTTTTGTCAGCACAGTGTACAGATGCGCTGGTCAATAAAGTAACAAAGAACCTTTTTGAAAAATATAGTACACCAGAAGATTATCTATCCGTCAGCTTGGAAGAGCTTCAGCAGGACATACGTTCCATCGGTCTTTACAGAAACAAGGCAAAGAACATCAGGAGCCTGTGTGAATTGCTGTTGACGGAATATGGCGGGGAAGTGCCCCAGTCGAGAGATGAGCTTGTTAAATTGCCTGGTGTGGGCCGTAAAACCGCAAATGTTGTGGTTTCCGTTGCATTCGGAGAACCCGCTCTCGCTGTCGATACCCATGTTGAAAGGGTGAGTAAGCGGCTGGCAATCTGCCGTTGGAAAGACAGTGTTTTAGAGGTTGAAAAAACTTTGATGCGTAAAATCCCAAAGGAAAAATGGTCAGATACCCATCACAGATTGATCTTTTTTGGAAGGTATCATTGTAAAGCCCAATCACCGCAATGCGGGATATGTCCTCTCCTTGAATTATGCCGGGAAGGTCAAAAACGTATGAAGAGGAAGAAATGATGGAAAGTCTTAAATCTGTACCGGTCCCCCGGGAGGTCAGGCATCCACTGTTCTTTACGGAAACCGATCGAGTGATTTCGGTAAATTATGAAAATCCAAAACCTTTGAATCCCTGTTTCTCTTATGAAATCCTTTATTATAATGGTATTTCAGGAATTTTGTTTCCTTGGGAAGACCTTTCAGCCATTAAGAGGGGAGAAGAGGAGTGGCGAGTAATTCGGGACAATCTGAATGCGGCCTTCTCCGAAAGAAGCGGTCGGGATATCATTTTATTAATGAAAAAGGCGACCGCCCTGTTTATGATGTATCTGTTTTGGACAAATGGTCTGCCTGCTAATCCTTCCGGCTGGAAAGAAGAACTGAAAGGAATGGCCATCAAGCCTGTAAATGCGGAAGAAAGACTTGAGTTTATATTGACGCAGCCATCTTTATTTCACTCTTATAAACAACTGAATCAATTATTTATTGAACAAATGAAACATTTTGCCAAGTATCTGGCGACTCATGAATAGCAGCAAAAAGACAGCATCTGAAAGATCAGATGCTGTCTTTATTATTATTGCTGGTTATTCGTGTTGTTCCCCGAATTGTTACCGGCATTGCCATTACCCTGGCTTTGGACTTCGCCATTGCCTTCATCATTTTCATCGCCGCCATTATCTTCGGCAGGAGGATTGTTTACGTCCTCATTGTCTCCGCCTTGGCCTTCTTCGTTACCATTACCGCCGTTTCCTTCTCCGTCTTCACCCTGGTTCTCTTCATCATTTCCGTCTTGATTTTCTTCATCTTCAGGGTTATCCTCTGTACCTTCTTCTTCTTGCTCATCTTCCGGTATTTCCTGATTCTGCACAGTATAGGTCACGGCAGCCGGCTCGCTGCGCTGTTCCCCTTCGACAGCGGTAACAGTGAAGCTATAGGTTCCGTCAGCAGCGATATTCTCAACAATCAAACCTTTTTCTGAAGTTGTGGAAAGGACTTTTGCTTCCTCACCATTAAAGGAGCCTTTCACTTCAAAGCTTGGTTTTCTATCTTCATCCTTATAATCCCATGTGAGGGTGATGGTTTTCTTGTCATCATCAAATTCTGCTTTCAAGCCTGAAGGTCCTGGAAGCTTATCGTATTGTTCAGAAACCTTGCTCGGTTCTGTACCGCGGACAAATAGTTCGTAAGTGATTTTGTCTTCAGGTGTGTAATCACTAGGGAGGCGGGCAGGGGCAGAGCCTTTCTCCACTGGTGCTTCCACTACGCTTTTTGGTTTCTTGAAGTCTGGAGTATCGATATCCTGTGATACATAGCTCATCAGGTCCTTGACGATATGTTGTGCTATATGGCGTTCCTGCGGGTTCAGCGGATATTTTCTGTCGCTGTAACCAGTCCATACTGAAGCGGTATAATTCGTCGTGTATCCTACAAACCAGGAATCAGGTGCTTCATTAGCTGCAACATTATATTTTGATCTGTCCTCATCTGTATAATTCGTGGTTCCGGATTTCCCTGCCATAGCCAACCCTGGTACATTTGCGTAGACACCAGTTGCTCCAGGCTTTAGCACATCCTTTAACATATCAGTGATCATGTAGGCTGTGTAGTCTTTCATGGCTGTCTTGGGTTCAGGGTCTACATTAACTTCGGTTTCCCCGTCTCTAAGGACAATTTTTGTGACGGAGTGAGGTTTGTTATACACGCCTCCATTACCGAATGCAGCGTAGGCTCCGGCCATTTGGATGGAGTTCACACCAGGTGTTCCCCCTAGGGCGTAAGCTTCAAAGGTGTTTTCAAAGTTGATCCCTAAACCTCGAAGGAAATCGCCTCCTTCTTCCAACCCGACTTCCTGCAGTGCTTTAACCGCAGGTACATTGCGGGAATCCCAGAGTGCTTCACGAATCGATATATTCCCTTTGAACCTCTTATCCCAGTTGTTAATATTAATATCTGTATCAGTATATTGATAAGGTTCATCTTTAATTTGGTGATAAGTTGACCACTTTAGATTCTCAATGGCGGGACCGTAATCCAGCAATGGTTTAATTGTCGATCCCGGCTGTCTTTTTGCATCGGCAGCAAAGTTGAAACCACGTTTGTTTTCCTCGCCATATCCGCGTCCGCCGCCAATGGCACGTATCTCACCCGTCTTTGTGTCAAGAAGGGTAATTCCAGCCTGCATGATCTCCTCAAATCTATCAGGATAGGCAAAGTCAATCGCTTCCCCTGCTAGAATTGCTTCCACCCGCTGCTGGGCATTGGGATCTACCGTGGTGTAGACTTTCAATCCGTCAGTGAATAGATTGTAGTCGCCAAGCTCGGCAACTTCATCAATGACAACATCAACAAATGCTTCATATTTATCAACTGAACGTTCTTCGCGTGTTTCCTCTGAAACAAGTGAATCTGTTACAGGAACGGCTTGAGCCTTTTCCATTTCTTCTTTGGTGATTTTCCCATGCTGATTCATCAAGCTAAGAACAATATTCCTTCTTTTTTCAGCCTTTTCCGGATAATCGAAAGGATTATAGTTATTAGGGCTTTGAGGCATCCCTGCCAACAGAGCTGCTTCATGAAGTTCAAGATCTTTCAATTCCTTCCCAAAGTAGTGGGTCGCAGCAGTTCCAAAACCATTGATCCCCGATGACATGTATACCTTGTTGAAGTACATTTCAAAGATTTCCTGTTTGGTGTAATCCTGCTCTAACTTGACTGCAAGCCAGGCTTCCTGTGCTTTACGTTCAAGCGTTTTCTCAGGAGTCAGGAATGAACCTTTGATGACCTGCTGTGTCAGTGTGCTGGCACCCTCTGATCCAAAACCATTTGTGACGTTCGCTATCACAGCACCGCCAAGACGGATTAAATCAATTCCGTTATGTTTATAGAAACGGTTATCCTCCGTAGCAAGGATGGCATCTTCCATTAGGGGAGGTATTTGGTCATAATTGACATAGTCCCTTTGTTCCGTACCAACGGTGGTGATCAAGTCGCCGTTCATATCATAAATTTCTGAAGCGATCGGATCCTTCAGCAGTGACTCGTCTAATTTAGGTGCTTTGCTTGCATAATAAGCGAAAAGGCCTGCACCTGAGAGCATGCCGATGATTCCAATGATAAATAAACTGATGATTGCCTTGGCGAAAAAGGATTTTTTCTTGCCCTTTCCTTTTGTTTTTCCCTTTCCTTTAGCCTTTTGCTGTGCCAGGCGTTTTTCTTCCCTGGATTTATATTGACCAGACATAGATTGTTTTCCTCACTTTCATCTATCCCTTTTGAATTAGTGTCAGCTGCCTATAGTATTAATTGAAGTAAGTTTGCAGCTGTTACAAGAGACAACCTGATTTCAGTAATATAAAGATTGGACGGTCTTAAGATAATCAATGCGTGGATACAAACCTAAAGCAAGTTTGACTCCATCTTTTTCAATTTCCTCTTTTGTGATTGATTTCCTTCCGCCTTGTTCCATTCTCTCCCAATATTTATAAAGCTCGTTGAACTTCATGAAGAAAATTTCTTCTGTTGATGCAAATCGTATTAAAATGAATGCAATGCCATCCTGCTCATCCACCTGCTGCATATGGGTGATCTGGTGAGCGTGGAGATTCTGCAGTGGAAACGACGTTTTGTTCCTCGTTTCTTTTGCCTCAAAGTCGATATATCTTCCTTTGTAAAGACCATTATAGTCTGTTGTGGAAGGCTGTTTGAAATAGGCCTCCTTAATCACAGCTGCACTTCGCTGAGGGTAGTGTACATCGACAATCTGAACCGGTGTCGGCTTCTTATGGATAACTGCAATGCCGTTTGCCAGATAATATTGGTTTGTTTCGTTGATATCTTCCTCCAGCGTCATGCCCCGGTTACTGTATGAAACTTTTTTTCCAGATGGTTTTTTACCGGCGGATGAAGCAATTGGACTAAATTTCTTTCCATTCGGGTAATGGAAGTTCATATTCACACCTCACAAACTAATCTATATCATATCAGATACGTCAAGAAGATGGGTGAATAAATTTGCCCAAATCTCGTCATCATAACCCTATAATGACTAACGAGGCGGTTTATATGAACAAAAAATCCTTTTTTCAACCATTTTTACCCGATTGCTCCCTATGCGAAACTTCTGAAGAGCTAGCCAGGGTAATACGGGAAAAGACACTGGAGTATAATCTGGATAATATATCAAGAACAAAGGCTTATCAAGAGTATTACCTAATACACCCAGAAATAAAATGGTCTTTTTTAGCCTCTATGGTGTCAAGGAATGCCGGCTGGAATATGTGCGACTTGCAGGGCCCCTGGTTTCCGGCAGTGCTGGATGAAAAAACACGCAGGAACCTGTTTTATACTTATGAAAGAGCAAACTGGCTCATCTTCCATGATGTGTTTCCACAGTTGCTCATCCATCACTATAAGACGGAATTGAACATGGAAATGTTTCATTTATTTCGTGAATTTTTTGTGTCTGCCTTTATGCAGGAAGAATGGCAACGTTTTTGGAACGGAGGGGATATCGCCAGACTAATGCAGTCCTTGATCATCAATGAACAGAACGTAATAGAGGAACCAGTCATTAAACATCCTGTTTATAAACGTAAGGTCTTTAAGACCTGGCTGTTCTTTCTGGAGGATCATTTGCATTTCAGTTCTGTGATCTTTCCTACCAAGGCCGGGAACTTATATGGAGCGAGTGTAAGTGACTTTAGAAAATTGGACAGCCGTATATCACTTGGGAACAGACTGTCTCAAATCCTATTCGAGGAAAATCTGTACCATCACTTCAAAGATTTCGCTCTTTCGGTTGAACATACAGGTTCCAGAAGGGACTATGAACGCTTCTGCCAAGGAGCCCCAAAAACGGGCACGCCCATTCTGAGAACCGTATTTGAAGTGAAGCAACATCATATACATAAACAGCCGTCCGACTGGTCACAAAGGAAGGGAGTCAAGAAGAGGTGGTTCAAAAAGGCGAAGGTTAAAGAGCCTGTTCATTTGACCAGGTGGTATTTTAACAAGCAGAGACAACTCCATAAGATGATCAAGATGAAAGAATTCCTAACTGAATAATGTCATACGCCATGCTTATAGATAACAGCACGATAAGATATGAGCTGAAAAAGTACCGGCTGCACCCGTTATGAGTGCCCCGGACACTTTTTTTCAAGACAGCAGTATATTAAGTTGACGGACGGTCAGGACCTTCTAATTTAGGGTTTCCTTGCCCTGCTTTCGTTTGCTTGCGTTTCGATTCTTTGATCTGTTGTTCTTTACTATCGTTCTTCTTCATGTCTATATTACACCTCCTCTTCATATTGTTCTAAATACCTCTGTGTTTCATGCAGTAAATCTGTCGAAAATCTATATGCAGAATGTACTATTCGGACTTTCTTTGCCGAAAGAGTACTAGTTTTGTCAAGTATGAAGGTGGTTTCAAATGAAAGCAGAATACTTTAAGTAACCTAAATTTGAGGAGGCTGTAAAATGGAAAGTAAAAATGACCTGCTCTTGCTGCTGACGGAAATTGAAAACCAATTGAATGATCTGGAAACAAAGATAAATGTGAGGGTAAATGAGGAAAGAACTGCTGTGGTGGCCGAAAGGAAACTGAGGCTGGCAAGGGCAGAAAAGAGATATACCAAGGCGGAAACCAGAGTCCTTTTCAAGTTAAGCCTTTATGGGGAACCGCACGAAAAGGCAAATCATTTCAATAATCTTGAATTATCTTATAAAACCACATAAAATGAGAAAAGATCGAAGTGGCTGCTAAGCTGCTTTTTTTTCGTTTGAAAAAGGAGGAAGCCGAGAGATGGACCTTAAGCTATTAACTTCTGAACTCCTTGAAATGAATGAGGAGATCTTAAGGATATATAAAGAAACCAGAGAACGTGGAGAAGAAGGTGACTTCTATAACGAAGTGAAACCCTTTGCTGATGATGCCAAGGAAAGAATCGACCGCTGGCGGGACATGGCTCTTCAATGGATGAAGGAGGACAGGCCAAAAAACCTGCACCCAAGCCAAATCATGAACACTGCTGAGAACCTGGAAATGATTTCGATTCAAGCATTCTTTCCAAAAGCGAGCTATAAAAGGTTCATCAGTCACTCACAATCCATTCATTATGTTTTGAAAACTGCACTGGACCAACTATCTAAATGCTGAAAATAATCTTCCTGTTGGAGGAGTCAAATAAAGGAGGGACAGATCAAAATGATCTGTCCCGTGTTCTATCTGTATAGTTACTGTGGAACGGTTGGAGACTCTGGTAATGGATAGGCTGCTTCAATTTCTTTAACAAGCTGCCTGTATTCATTGATGCTGATGTCGTTCACAATGTAGGATTTTCGGGCAAAAGTCAAAAGTTCATTTAACGTGGCAGGTTTAAAATGGTATTTCTCATGAAATAATTGCTGAATTTCTTCTAAATTCATTATTGATTCCTCCCCTGGTTACGTTTGTATAAGGCGGGTTTCCCCGCTTCCCCTTATAACGTTATACTAACATGGATTTCGGATATTTAAAGTTGTAAGAAAAATGGAACTTCCGACAAAATAATGTTGTTTTGTCGAATGATGTTATTATAGATTTACTTCGTTCCAGCACCGGGCATCTGCACATTTTTCTGTCTGCAACATATTTTGTAGCAGAGATTCCTTTGTCAGGAGGATGAATGGAATGTATCACTATACTAATAGAAGATTCCCGGCTTCCCGTTTCAATGGTTACCAAACTGGCTACCCAGGTTCAATGCCTGTCCCGCCATACCCGAATGGCCAGCATTTTCAGCAGATGCAGTACGGTTCACCTGTTCCCTATGGTCCAGCCCCGGATTATGGCGGCCATCAGGGCGGTTACGGCCAATATGCCCAGCAGGCACCCTACAGCAGCCAGTATTTTCAAAATCCGCTCCAGCCTGATGAAACAAACCATTATCAACAGCAAGGCGGTTATAATGATTATCAAGGCATGACAAACCCTTATCCAAAAGGGAATTTTATGGCTAAGCCCCAGTCTTCTGGGATGGGATCCATCATGAATTCTTTTAAATCGCAGGACGGCTCACTGGACTTCAATAAAATGATGAATACTGCGGGACAAATGATGAGCGCCGTGAACCAGGTGTCTTCGATGGTGAAGGGGCTTGGCGGTATGTTCAAGTTGTGAATATTCATATAAAAGAAGCACGGGGAGCACTTCCCCGGGCTTCTTTTGTTTATGCGTTTTTCGCTTATATTGCTGCTTTTTTAAAAAGCTGTCTTCACATAGATTGTTGCTTTTGGAAAAATCGCAAGTGCGTGATTTTCCCCCTGTATTCCGAGGTTTGCTTTCGAAAAAGAAAGAGCAGCTCTTTTCTTTCCTGCTTCCAGGGTTTTTACAGTATTGAATAAGCGGCAAAGTTTACGAAAAAGAGCTTTTTAGATAGATGGCTTGCGGCTAAGCGTTTTCTCTGATTGATCCAAATAGTTTATCACTAAAGGGATATGATCTCCTACCTTCATTTCGTTTTCGCTTGCAGCTTTCAAAAGGTGATGGGACTGAATATGATTTAAATTTGCTCTGGATAGTATTAAAGTATAAGGAGCCAGCTAGAGTTCAACTTTTTTTCCTTTTAATTTTCCCAGTTTAAGGGTCAGCAATCCATCCTCATATTCGGCTTTGACCTTTCTCTCGTCCACCATGCCTGGCAAAGGTATGGATCTGGAGTTTTGCTGTTTCAGCTGTTTTTTGAAGAAGACTTTGGACTTATCATCCTGGGTTGTATGGGTTTCCAGGTTTTGGACCGAGATCGTTACATAGTTCTGATAAACATCGATATCGATTTGGTCTTTCTTAACTCCTGGGAGCTTTGCTGTAATGGTATAGCTGTTCTTTGATTCACTAAGATCGACCGGGAAGCCGCCAAAAGAGAATGGAGAGGAAAAAAAGTCGTCAATACTTCCCAAAATTCCTCTTACTGGTTTTTCTTGGAATAAAGTGTCCATAAATTCACCGAACTTAGGTTTCTTTTTTTCAGGCAGGTTATCTTCCATCATACTTGTCTCCTTTCAGAACGTATTCACCCACTAGCTTATGTGTTTCGGCACAAAATGGTTAAATGTCCACCTGTGTTTATTCGGTTTCCATTAGGGCAATATACAAAATAGATTCTCAATAAGGATGGGGTGAATTATGGATACTCAGCGTGTCGGCATGAATGAACTTGCATACAAAGATCATGGAGAAGGACAAGCGGTTATTCTCCTGCACGGTTTTTGCGGCAATTCCGAATACTGGGAAAGAGTAATGCCTCTTCTTGATGAGTGCCGGGTAATAACCGTTGACCTTCGCGGCCATGGGGAGTCCGGAATTCCTGAAGGTGGTTTTTCAATTGAAGATATGGCTGCTGACATCAATTATTTCATGGATCAGAAGCAGCTCAAGGACGTCTATATGTTCGGACATTCACTTGGAGGGTATGTTGCATTGTCCTTTGCTG
This sequence comes from Bacillus salacetis, assembly GCF_003581585.1. GTDB lineage: Bacteria > Bacillota > Bacilli > Bacillales > Bacillaceae_B > Rossellomorea > Rossellomorea salacetis. The sequence goes on along the minus strand of NZ_QXIR01000015.1, from coordinate 46,802 downwards.
AACAATTCCCTGAAAAGCTGAAAGGTTTTGGATTGATCCACTCGACCCCTCTGCCGGATGATGAAAACGGAAAAGACAAGAGAACGGAATCCATAAAGAAAATAGATTCCAGAGGAATGGAAGCCTTTATAGATGAACTCGTTCCTAAACTGTTCAACCAGGACAGATTGGAAGATAAAAGCGAAGAAATAGATAAAGCTAAACAAATAGGATATGATACGAGTCCCGCAGGAGCCAAGGAAACTTTGAAGGCTATGCGGAGCCGGGGAGACCGCAGGAATGTGATCCAGGACAGCAGGCTTCCGATTCTGCTGGTTGCGGGAGCAAAAGATCAGATAATACCACAGGAAAAGACTTTTGCGGTAGAAGGTGAACACATCAGGACGGTTGTCCTGGATAACTCGGGTCACATGGGATTATACGAAGAACCTGAAAAGCTTTCCTTAGAAATGAAAAGCTTTATTTCAGATAATAAATAAGAAATATTGAAATGCTGGGCAAGTTGGCAGAAAGCCAATTTATGCCTGGCATTTTTTTCTCTTTTTATTCGAACGTTTATTCGCTAAAATAGGAGTAGAGGTGAAAAAGATGCTTCGGAAAAGAAATTTACAAGAAATGATCCATCAGTTTCAGCGGCAATCAGAACTTAATGGACAAATTGTCCATTGGCATACAATTGAAGAAAAAAAAGCACGGCAGAAAGACTTGCCGGAACGAATCCACCCCAAACTGAAAACGGCGCTTGAAAAGAGGGGGATCCAAAAGCTTTATACCCATCAGGCAACTGCATTCGACACTGCCATGAGCGGAAGGAGTTTTACGGCCGTCACACCTACTGCATCAGGTAAAACCCTATGCTACAATCTGCCGGTCCTGCAGTCGATATTGGAAAATAAGGAAACGAGAGCGCTTTATATATTTCCTACAAAGGCACTGGCCCAGGACCAGAAAAGTGAAATCAATGAAATCATAGCTGAAGCGGATGCCGCGATAAACAGTTATACATACGACGGGGATACGTCTGCCAACATACGCCAGAAGGTAAGGAAAGCGGGACATATTGTCATCACTAATCCTGATATGCTTCACTCTGCAATCCTGCCTCACCATACGAAGTGGGTTTCACTATTTGAAAACCTGAAATATGTGGTGATAGATGAACTTCATATTTATCGGGGAGTATTTGGAAGCCACGTCAGCAATGTAATCAGGAGGCTGAGGCGGATCTGCCGTTTCTATGGAAGTGATCCTATTTTCATTTGTACATCCGCCACCATTGCAAATCCCAATGAATTGGCTGAGGGATTGACAGAAAAGAAGATGGAACTGATTGACAACAATGGAGCTCCCAGCGGAAGAAAGCACTTTGTATTCTATAATCCGCCGATCGTAAATAAACCTTTGAACATCAGGAGAAGTGCCACCCTGGAGGTAAGGGATATTGCAGGTTCCCTCCTGAAAAACAAGATTCAAACAATCATCTTTGCACGGAGCAGGGTGAGGGTGGAAATCATTCTAACCTACCTGCAGGAACTGGTGAAATCCCAATTAGGTCCGAAATCCATTCGCGGGTACCGGGGAGGGTATTTACCGACACAAAGAAGGGAAATTGAAAAAGGACTGCGCAATGGCGAAATATACGGAGTGGTCAGTACCAATGCCTTGGAACTGGGAGTCGATATTGGACAGCTGCAGGTCTGTGTCATGACTGGATATCCCGGAACGATTGCGAGCGCCTGGCAGCAAGCTGGACGTGCAGGAAGAAGGCAGGATGAATCTCTTGTCATCATGGTTGCCAGTTCGAGCCCGCTGGACCAATATATAATAGAAAATCCGCAATATTTCTTTGAAAATTCACCTGAAACGGCCAGAATAAACCCTGATAATCTGATCATCCTGATAGACCATTTGAAATGTGCAGCATATGAGCTGCCTTTTACAGAAGGGGAGCAGTTTGGCGGCCTTGATATAGAAGATATACTTGAATTCCTTTCCGAGGAGAGGGTGCTGCACAAAAATGGTGAAAAATGGTACTGGATGAATGATTCGTTTCCAGCCCACAATATCAGCTTGAGGTCAGCATCCCAGGAAAATGTCATCATCATCGATCAAAGTGATGTTGCCAATGTAAAGGTGATTGGAGAGATGGACAGGTTTTCCGCCATGACACTGCTTCATGATGAAGCGATCTATTTACATCAAGGTATCCAGTATCAAGTGGAATTGCTAGACTGGGAAGAGAAAAAAGCGTTTGTCAGGGAAGTGGATGTGGATTACTTTACTGACGCGAATCTCGCCGTTCAGCTCAGGGTCCTGGAAGAGGATAAATCCAAAAGCAGCGAGGCCTCAGAAACAGCTTACGGCGATGTGACTGTTCAAGCCATGGCCACCATTTTCAAAAAAATCAAGTTCGATACCCATGAAAATATAGGTTCTGGCCCGATACATTTACCTGAGGAAGAACTGCATACCAATTCAACCTGGGTATCGTTAAAGAAAGAAATAAACCTTTCCACCGATAGAATTGAGCAGGGATTAATCGGCCTTGCACAAAGTCTCAAGGCTATTGTACCTTTGTTTGTCATGTGTGATCCGAGTGATGTCTTTGTGGTTCCCCAAGTGAAAGCATCTCACAATGAGAAACCGACCATCTTTATATATGACCGTTATCCAGGGGGAGTCGGCTTAAGTGAAAAAGTTTTTGATCAGATGTACGAGATCCTGCTTGAAGCAAGAAGGTTGATTTCCCGCTGTCGATGTGAAAGCGGCTGTCCATCTTGCATCGGAACAGATATTTCTTCTGAAGAAGCGAAGGGTGATTCATTAAGGCTGCTGGACATGTTTTTGGAAAGTCATCAATAAGGCCGGGAGGGGCAAAAATGTCGCTGAAAAACAAACTGAATCGGATGAAGAGCCATATTGTCAGGGATACGGCAGACTCTGCACCAAAGCAGGCTGAGCCCATCAAGCCCATTGATATACCATATATGGATACATGGTCGCTCCACGGTGTGAAGCCGTATTATATGGATGAAGATTATTGTTTGATCCGGGAGAAAGTATACGATCTGTCTGAATTTCACGGTAGATATGAGCTTGGCCGTGTCAGGGAAGCTGTTCAGGCGTGGCATCAGTTTGAAGGAAGTCACCCTTTGTCATCAAAAGGGCTCACTGCTGAAGATCTATTTTTCTTTGACACAGAGACCACAGGACTGGGAGGAGGGACAGGAAATACGATTTTTCTGTTGGGATACGCAAGAGTGGCTGGGGATAAACTCATCTTGAGGCAGCATATCCTTCCCCAGCCAGGAAGTGAAATCCCGCTTTATCACAGCTTTCTTGAAAAGGTGGACTATAATACACTGGTCACTTATAACGGAAAAGCTTTTGATTGGCCGCAGGTAAAGACCAGGCACACATTGATCAGGGAGCACGTGCCAAAACTGCCTTCATTTGGACATTTTGATTTGTTTCATGGCAGCAGGCGGCTTTGGAAATCGAGAATGGATTCAGTAAAGCTCAGCAATGTGGAAAAAGAGATTCTCGGCTTTCACAGAACAGATGATGTTCCTGGCTACCTTGCCCCCATGATCTTCTTTGATTATGTTGAAAGGAAAGACCCGGAAGGCATGCTGAAGGTTCTTCTTCATAATGAGCTGGATATCCTCTCATTGGTCGTCCTATACTGCCACCTCAGCTTTCAGATACTCGGGATTGACCCTCAGCAAGTTTCTGAAGAGAAACTGCTTATTGGTAAATGGTTCGACTATCTGGGGGATTCAGAGCAAGCTGTGAGCCGGCTGGAGCAGCTGGTGAATGAATCAAATGGTAAAGAGGCATTAGCTGCCAAGCATTCCCTCGCATTTCAGTATAAACGCATAAAGAAGTATACAGAGGCGTTTGACTACTGGTTTGAGGCAGCGGAACAGGGATCGGAAAATATAAAAGTGGAAGCGTGCATCGAACTTGCTAAAATAAAGGAACATCAATTCAAGGACCCTGAACAAGCGATGGAGTTCAGTATAAGGGCTTATGAGGAATTGATAAGAAAAGATATTAAAAATGAAAAGATTGTAAAAGGCTTGGAGAAGAGAATGGAACGCCTTGAAAGAAAATTAGCGAAATAAAAGAAAATTTCCCAGGCAACCGCAGGTTTCGCTATTAATTTTTTATAATTGACAAAAAATTCACCAAATCCATCAATTACTTGTTGAGGAATCCTTCGTACTTTTGTAAAATGTTGAATTGTGTTGAAATTCGCAGATTATAAATATAAGAGGATAGGATGAAAAATTGATGAGTAGAGCTTTAGTTTTTCTGTTTTTCGTAGTCATTTGCTTAACCGTCTTCATCTTTTCTAACATGAAAGATGGTTCCTATACATCCCTTGGATCGGCTGTCTTTAACGTTGAGGAAATTTCATTGAGCGGAACACTTGAAAAATAGGTGTTTGCATTAGTACATGTTCCCACCTTTCATCATAGCCTGTTAATGTACCGATACAAAGATGAAAGGAGAAATTAGTATGCATTGCAGACCTAATCAAGTTCTTCCGACAGTTATGCATCCGACAAAATGCTGTAAGGTGGATACCTTTTCAACTTATGAGGTTCCTCACGTGCATCCGCAGCATACAACCATAGTCAATAACCAGATGTATCAGCACAAGCATTATTTCCCGCAGAGCCAGTCAATGGTGGACAGCGTTTCCCACCAGCACTTCAACTGCGGCCAAGGACCAGGACCAGGAGGAGCCCCTGGTCAGATGGGGCCTATGGGACCTATGGGACCAATGGGCGGTCCAGGATTCGGGCCTTTTGGACCAGGAAGATAATGATTTCGAAACAAGGGCGCAAATGTGCCCTTGTTTTTATTTACAAAGGGCATGCATTTTATTATAGTGTAGAGAACATCAACATTCTTCAAGGAGGTCTGAAAAGTGGGAACTGTTGCAGCCGTAACAGGGTATAAATCTTTTGAGCTTGGCATCTTCAAAGAGGATGAACCTGCATTGAAATATATAAAGGCAGCCATTCATAAGCAGCTTGAATCCCTTCTTGAAGACGGGCTTGAATGGGTCATTATCAGCGGACAGATGGGAACGGAATTATGGGCTGCAGAAGTTGTTTTCGATCTTCAGATGGAATATCCTGATCTGAAGCTGGCAGTATTGACTCCGTTTGTGGACCAGGAAGAAAAATGGAATGATAATAATAAAGAATTTTATGAAATGATCATCTCCCAAGCCGACTTTGTGGACAGCATTTCCAAGCAGCCATACACAAGTCCCGCCCAATTCAGGAACAGGGATCAGTTATTCTTACATAAGAGTGACGCTGTCGTCATACTTTATGATGAAGAAAAAGAGGGCTCTCCACAGTATTTTTACAAAGCGGCAAAGGAATACAAAGAGAATAACCCTTTGGAAATCCGGCAGATTACTTTCATGGATCTGCAATGGATAGTCGAGGAAGAACAGTTCAATACTATGGATTGAAAGAAAAATTGACAAATAGAGCTTTTTTTGAAAAAATATACTTGATGTTGGTTGAATTTAGAGGTGAAAATATGATATCTGATAAAGTGAAATTAACCGCAAAAGACATACTTGAAAAAGAATTCAAATCGGGAATGCGCGGCTACAAACAAGAAGACGTTGACAAATTCCTGGATTTAATCATTAAGGATTATGAAACCTTCCACCAGGAAATTGAAGACCTTCAGCAGGACAACATGCGACTCAGGAAACAGCTGGAAGATACAAATCGCCGTGCGCCTGCACAACAGCAGCAGCAAACAGGCACGACTAATTTCGATATCCTGAAAAGATTATCCAATCTTGAAAAGCATGTATTCGGAAACAAACTGTACGATTGATAATGGTATTTAATACCGCTTGTACAATGATGAAGACTTGTGTATAATTACTTCCTGGATATACTTTTGATAGCATTCAGGTAATCGCTGCAACGTTGTTGTAGAGGAAAGTCCATGCTCGCACGGTGCTGAGATGCCCGTAGTGTTCGTGCCTAGCCAATTCATAAGCTAGGGCAGTCTGCAATTGCAGATTGACGGCAGGGAAAATACCTAAGTCCTCTGGATATGGTATGAATACCTTGAAAGTGCCACAGTGACGGAGTCTTGCAAGAAATTGCAAGAGTGGAACGAGGTAAACCCCACGAGCGAGAAACCCAAAATATGGTAGGGGCATCTTCTTTGAGGAATTGAACGAGAAGAAGGACGAAACATTGGTTTCGTAGATAGATGATTGCCGCCGGAGTACGAGATTACCCATCGTTTGCAGTACGAAGGAACAAAACATGGCTTACAGAATGTTATCACGGGTTAATAATTGATTAACGACGCTCTCCTGATATAGGAGGGCTTTTGTTTTTATAGAGGATGTAGATTTTGTCTGGGTAGGCTGAAGCCTTGGCTTCATGTGCAGAGGTATGTTCAGGTCTCCTCTTTGGGTCATTTAGATTGCAGGCAGAAGGTTTGGGAAGATTGTCGGGGCACCAGGGAAAGTATCAAAACATTTATTGGGTTATCTGTTGTTAAAGTCGCTGCCAATGGTTACACTTAGTATGAAAAACTAAATACATACACCGCGCACCCGCGAATGAAGGTGGTGCGTTTGAAAAGATATTGGATAGGTTAGGGTGAAATTGTCATGAAATTTAAATTGATTGCCACAGCTGCGATGGGGCTGGAAGCTCTTGTTGCCAAAGAGGTGCGGGATCTAGGCTATGAATGTGAAGTGGAAAACGGGAAAGTCATCTTTGAAGGCGATGAAAAAGCGATTGCCCGTGCCAATATGTGGCTGCGTACAGCTGACCGTGTGAAGATACTGGTCGGGGAATTCAAAGCATATTCCTTCGATGAATTATTCGAGAAGACAAAAGCTCTTCAGTGGGAAGATTATCTGCCTGTAGATGCGCAATTTCCTGTACAGGGAAAATCGGTGAAATCTAAATTATACAGTGTCCCTGATTGTCAGGCCATTGTCAAAAAAGCCATTGTGAACAGGCTGCAAACCGCTTATCATAGGACTAGCTGGCTTGATGAGAGCGGAGCAGTATTTAAACTGGAAGTCGCCATCCATAAAGATGTAGCTTCGCTGACCATCGATACCAGCGGGCAAGGGCTGCACAAGCGCGGTTACAGAATCGGCCAGGGGGAAGCTCCCTTGAAAGAAACCCTTGCGGCGGCATTGATCCAGTTGACTACATGGAACCCGGACAGGCCATTTGCCGATCCATTTTGCGGTTCAGGTACAATTCCTATCGAAGCTGCATTGATCGGGCAGAATATCGCTCCAGGTTTCAACCGTGAATTCATTTCCGAGAAATGGACTTGGATGACGGAAAATATTTGGGACGAAGTGAGAATGGAAGCGGAAGATTTGGCTGATTATGATCAGCCTCTTGAAATCATGGGAACCGATATTGACCACAGGATGGTCGAAGTCGCCAAGAACAATGCATTTGAAGCAGGGCTGGGTGAATTGATTCAGTTCAAACAAATGCAGGTCAAAGATTTCCATAGCGACAAGAGCTATGGAGTCATTGTCGGGAACCCGCCATACGGCGAAAGAATCGGGGAACGAAAAGAAGTCGAACAGATGTACAAAGCCATGGGAGCAGCATTTGATAAAATGGAAACTTGGTCGAAATACATCATGACCTCCCACGAAGGTTTTGAAGAAGTGTACGGAAAAAAAGCTACGAAGAAACGAAAGCTTTTCAACGGGTTCATTAGGACTGATTATTACCAATACTGGGGTCCAAGACCTCCAAGGAAAGACCGTTAATTCGGAAATTTCAGGCTTTTCTCCGCCTGGATTGCTGCTTTTGGATGAATTTCAAAAGCGGGTTTTTCACTGGAGAGGTACCATAACCGAGTGAATTTTGTTAAATTAAGCCGCATTTTCTTACTATCAAGAACCGCCTGTTTTCGGGTGGTTCTTTTTTGTCTATTCGAAGCCAGCAAACTTAAAAAAAGGTTGTTTCCTGGGTGAGATTTTTCGAAGTGGCCCATTAAATACATGTAAAGTTTCTTTGACGTAAAGTTACCTTTACAGTATAATGCACTTATGAAGAGGTGAAACGCTTGAAAAACAGGCTTGTCGATTTCAGGAAGCAATATGGATTTTCTCAGGATAAGCTGGCTAACGTACTGGGTGTATCCAGGCAGACAATAATATCTATTGAAAAAGGGAAATACTCGCCATCCCTTCCTCTGGCTTTTGAACTGGCGAGGACCTTTAACACTACGATCGAGGAACTATTTATTTATGAAGGCAGGGAAATCTGATGGATAGGGGAGCTATTGATGGATTATTATAGAAAGATTTTCTTTGTTTTTGGAGTGCTCTTTCTTTGTTTGATAGCATTCATCCTGTTTGCAAGTATGATGGCTGGTTCAGCGCCGCCCTCTGGATCCTATATTCTGTTATCAATGGCTGTTATGAGCTTTTGCCTCAGTTATCTTTATCCCCAATTCAAACAAAAGGATGAACGCATGAGGATGATACGCCAAAAAGGGATGTTTGCGACATTCATTGCCCTGTTTGCCTACTGCATATTATTAAATTTCGGACTTCAAACGGGAATATTGCAGGTATCTGCGGCTGATCTTATCCAGATTCTAACAGCTATGATTATTTCTACAGTGTTTATATCATTTGTAGTGTATTCAAAAATATATTGATATCATTCCCTTAGTATCCGGTTACTAGAAAAGGAGGATGGCAGAATGAAGTGGTTTTTCCCAGTGATGATCATCGTTGGGGTTCTTGTTTCAGTTTTTGCAGTCCGTGGTGAAAAAGAGTCGGATGGTTCTCTTACCAAAAGAGGATTCGTCAAAATTTTGATTGTCCTTGCTGTCCTGTTTCTCGCATCTTTTGGCACGGTTTATTTTACCCGCTGATCATTAAGAGCAAGGGCGGTATACTTGTGAGAAATGAATAGCCGCTAACAAAATGAGACTTATCCAAGACATAAAAATGATGAAATCTGTGTATAATACTCAATATACAAATTCAGGGAGTGGTACGCAGTGCAAAGATCGTCAATCGACTTTCATCGTATATCTAAGGCGTTACAGTCAACAATGGAAATGATAGAACAAGAAAAGGCAAAGATTGATAGTCAAGTCATCGGAGGGCTGATGTCAGCCAAGGAAGATCTGACAAATGCTCTTGCCTATGAACTTTTCTACAGCAATCCACGAAATCAGCCGTAATATTGTTTTTTGTTTCAAAGCTCTTTTTTTGCTGTTTTAGAATACTTCCAAAAGAGGAATAACAAAAGCAATAATTTAAGAGTGGATAGACATTTTACAAAATGGGAACACAGAAAGCGCAAGCAGCAGATGCTTGCGTTTTCTGTTGCAGAAGTATACAATTAATTACTTGTGGTTTATTTTAATTTCTAACCTGGCTTTGCCGGGATTAATAGATATATGAAGGTTGGAGGAAGTTATGAGAGGGAAAATTCCATTTGCGTTATCAAAGGAGCAGTCTTTCTATGAGGGACTGGGCGACTGGATCGGGGATGTTTTTTACGATCTTCTTCCTGAAAAGGGCTTTGAATTGCGGGATGAGCAAATCTACATGGCCTTTCAGGTTTTGAAAGCTTATAAAGATAAAAAAGTGATGTTTGCTGAAGCAGGTGTAGGGACCGGAAAGACACTGGTCTATTTACTCTATGCACTGGCTTATGCAAGATACACAGGTAAGCCTGCCATCATTGCCTGTGCAGATGAAACGCTGATTGAACAGATCGTGAAAAAAGAAGGCGATATCAGAAAAATAGAGCAGGCGTTGAACCTGGAAGTGGACGTTAGGCTGGCAAAATCAAGGGAGCAGTATCTCTGCTTACAGAAGCTCGAAGGCGAAATGCTTGAGGATGATAAACTTATGGAGGTGTTTAATACACTTCCTGAATTCGTTCATGGAAAGGCGTCCATGACAAAATATCATCGTTATGGCGACCGTAAAGAATACAGCCAGCTGACAGATAGAGAATGGGAAAAGGTAGGCTGGGATAATCTGCAGGATTGTATGTCCTGCTCCCAGCGCCATCGCTGCGGCCAAACTCTTAACCGCGATCATTACCGTGAGGCGGCTGATTTGATAGTTTGTTCACATGACTTTTATATGGAACACATCTGGACGAAGGATTCACGTGTGAGAGAAGGGCAGCTTCCTCTTCTCCCTCAGGCAAGCTCTGTTATTTTTGACGAAGGGCATCTGCTTGAATTTGCTTCTCAAAAGGCACTGACATACCGAATCAAAAAAGAAACTTTGGAAAGCCTGTTGGAAAAAATGACAGCCAGCGACATGCGTGAAAACACCATGTACCTTATCGAGGATATCATTACGCAGAATGAAAAATGGTTCCATGAATTAAATAGGGCATCTGTGAAAGAAGAAGATGCTTTCCGCCTTCATGTCAAAAAAACAGATGCGGTTATGTCAGAAGGACGCAAGCTTATCGACTTGATTGAAAAGCTTACTGAGGAACTTGTATTTGAATCCGAGATGTATGTAATGGATGAGTACCTGCTTAAGGTGATTGAAGAATATCTGGAACAGATCCTTTATTCATTGAAGCTGTTCCTGGAAGAAAATAAGGGGATCAACTGGCTGGAAAGCAGCAGCGGGAATGAAACGCTTGTCATCATGCCAAGATTGGTAGAGGAAATTCTCCGCCGAAAAGTATTCAACCAAAAGATTCCGTTCATTTTTTCTTCCGCTACGCTTTCAAATAACAAAGATTTTTCTTATTTGGCGAACAGTCTTGGGATTGATCACTATGAGTCTTTTTCGGTTGAATCCCCATTTGAATACGAAGAGAAAATGGCGATCGATGTACCGGTTTTCACTTCTGGACAACCAGAAGGAAAGTCTTTATACAGCTTTGAAAAAATAGTGGAAAACGAAGGGAAGACACTTGTACTGTTCTCCTCGCAATCGGAACTTGAAGCATTTAAGCATTATCTGCAGGATAAAAAACTTCCTTACCCCGTTTATTTTGAGGGGGACGAGGAAATCAGCTTAACCGTTGAGCGGTTCCAAAATGAAGTGGACAGTGTATTGTGTTCCTATCACTTGTGGGAAGGCCTCGATATCCCTGGAGAATCATTATCCCAGGTATTGATCTACTCTCTGCCATTCCCGCCAAAGGATCCGGTATTTGATGCCAAACGTAATCATGCAGCCGATCCTTTTGAAGAAGTGGACTTGCCCTACATGCTCCTTCGACTCAAACAGGGAATCGGACGGCTGATCAGGACCACAGAAGACGAAGGCAAGGTCGCCATCATGCTTAAGGAAAGTGAAACAGCCTGGATGCAGCAAATCAAGGCTGTACTCCCTTTTTAAGTATATAAAACTGAAAAAAGCTGAAGATATTCCTAATAGTTTCCGTTCAGATTTTTAACAAACCCCACTCCGAGATCGGAGTGGGGTTTGTTGATTATAAATTATAGGCCTGGACCGGTCTAAGTCAGATTTTAGTAATAATGACTCCCATTCAATGTAATTTTGAAGATTTAATTTCACATCTTACCCAAAGGTATCATTTCAATTTTGTAGGCTAATTTTTTTGTATTAACTTTTCATGTTACTTCTTCCGCACTTTTTTCAAAAGGAATGGTTTCAACCTACCTTTAGTTATAAAGGGTTAATTGGAGCGGAAGGGGTACGACCTCCCGCGGGATTAGCGGGACAGGTGAGACCCCGCAGGCGCAGCCGAGGAGGCTCACCGCCCGCCCCGCGGAGCCGTGCGCCTGTAGCGGAAATTAACAATTCGTTTCCAAAATACTAAACGGCTTATAAGTGGATTTACGGGTATTTTTCTGAAAAATATGATAAAATTGGAAAGACGCTAGAGATTAGGGGGAGTAACATGACAACAGAAATTAAAGAGATTGAAAAAGACTTCTTAGAATATGTGAAAAAGATGTCAGCCTATAATGAAGCACTGGGTCTTATTTTTTGGGATTTGAGGACAGGGGCTCCTAAGAACGGGGTTGAACAGCGCTCAGAAGTCATAGGACTGCTATCTTCTGAAGTATTCCAAATGTCAACCAGTGAAGAAATGGCAGCATACATAGCTAAATTATCCACACAAAAAGATGGACTATCACAAATGGCCCTTAAGGTTTTGGAAGAATGCCAAAAAGAATATGACCGGAACAAAAAAATCCCTGCAGATGAATACAAGGAATATGTTGTCCTGCAATCCAAAGCAGAAAGTGCCTGGGAAGGTGCCAAAGCCAATGATGACTTCGATTCCTTCCAGCCTTACTTGGAAAAATTGGTGGAAATAACCAAGAAATTCATTGGCTATTGGGGATACGAGGGCAATAAATATAATACATTGCTTGACATGTATGAACCAGGTGTCACCGTCGAGGTACTGGACAGAGTGTTCGGGGAACTTCGTGAAAAAATCGTTCCGCTTGTGCAGCGTATCAGTGAAAGCAGCAACAAGCCAAAAACGGACTTCATCTTTGAACAGTTCCCTAAAGAAAACCAGAAGGAATTCAGCCTGAAAATCCTTGAACAAATGGGCTATGATTTCAATTCAGGCAGACTGGACGAAACGGTCCACCCATTTGCCATCGGCTTAAATCCGGGGGATGTAAGGGTTACAACGAAATACGATGAGGGTGACTGGAGGACAGCCATATTTGGAACCATCCATGAAGGCGGCCACGCACTTTATGAACAAAATATTTCAAGCGACTTAACAGGGACTCCTCTGGCTACCGGGACGTCCATGGGGATCCATGAATCGCAATCACTATTCTATGAAAACTTCGTAGGACGAAACTATTCCTTCTGGAAAAAGAACTACTCTCTCCTTAAAGAGTATGGAAATGGGCAGTTTGATAGTGTGGAACTTGATGAATTTTACCGTGCCATCAATGAATCAAAGCCTTCTTTGATCAGAATTGAAGCCGATGAACTGACATATCCGCTCCACATCATGATCAGATATGAAATTGAAAAAGGCCTTTTCAATGATGAAATCGAAGTGAAAGACCTGCCGCAAATCTGGAATGACAAATATGAGGAATATTTGGGAATACGTCCAGAAACGAATGCGAGAGGGGTTCTGCAGGATGTCCATTGGGCAGGCGGAAGCTTTGGATACTTCCCATCCTACGCACTCGGCTACATGTATGCAGCCCAATTCAAGCAGGCTATGATTAAAGATATTCCTCACTATGATGAATTACTAGAAAAAGGGGACCTTGCCCCGATCCGCGAATGGATGACAAAGAATGTCCACCAGTGGGGAAAAATGAAAAAACCGCTTGAGATCCTGACAGAAGTAACAGGGGAAGGGCTGAACGCCGCTCACCTTGTAAACTACTTGACAGAGAAATACTCTGGTGTATATAACTTATCTTAATGCAATAAAAGCCGGCTTTTTTTCCTTTTTAATCCGAACCATGCACCAATAAAAACAGGCATCCAAATTGGATGCCTGTTTTTATTATCTACCATAATTTAAATCCTTTGGATCCCGGAGGCGCATTTTGAATCATTTCCGCAAATGGAATCGTGTAGGCTACTAAGATCAGGGCTGTTAAAACGGTAAGCCAGATTTTCCAGTTTTCCAGAACCATAGGTGTCTTTTCTGCTTCATCGGCTGTTTCGCCAATCGGGAATTCCTCCTCGCCTTTAGGAGCAAAGAATGCGAGATTGATGAAGATGTAGAGAATCAGGATGATTCCAAGGAAAAGAATTGTTCCGCCGACTGCCTGTGCTACTTGATAAGGAATCCAGTCCAAGGCTTGCTGCGCATCACCATAAGTTGAGTAAGAAGAACGTCTTGGTGCCCCAAGCAAACCGACAGCGTGCATTGCGCCAGACATGATACTCATACCGACAGCCCATGTAATGGCTTGAACAATCGCTAATCTGTTCATGGCCTTAGTAAGGACGCGTCCAGTTAAATGGGGGACGAGCCAGTAGGCGATGCCAAAGAAAGTAAGTACAACAGAAGTGGCCAGTGTCAAATGGAAATGTCCGGTTACCCAAATGGTATTGTGGACAACCTGGTTCATTTGATTGGAAGCATTGATCAATCCGCCTGCACCAGCAGGGATGAAAGCGACCATTCCAATGAAAGGGACACAGAATCGGGCATCTCCCCAAGGAAGCTTTTTGAACCAGCCGAACAACCCGGTGGCCCCTTTGGAGCGGCCGTACATTTCGAACGTTGCAAATAATGAGAATGCCGTCATAAGTGATGGAATGACAACCATGAACGTCAATGTGACCTGCAAGAACTTCCAAGCAGCATCAATACCCGGTTCAACTAACTGATGGTGAAAACCTACTGGAATCGAAAACAGCAGGAACAGGATGAAAGACAACCGAGCCAGGGAATCTGAGAAAATTTTACCGCCAATGACTTTTGGAATGATGACATACCAGGCCATGTAAGCCGGCAGAAGCCAGAAGTATACGAGCGGGTGGCCGAAGTACCAGAATAAGGTCCTGCTGATAAGAACATCGACTTCATCGACAAGTCCAAGTGACCAGGGAAGCAGTTGAAATAACACTGTACCAGCAACACCCAGAGTGGCGACAATCCACAAAACCATATTGATAATCGCCATGAAGGTGAGCAGCGGGCTGGTTTGTCCAGGGTGCTGTTTTCGCCAATTGATATATTCAGCAATCATGGCGGCTCCGCCAATCCAGCTTCCAATAACGACGAAGGTCAATCCAAGATAGAAGATCCAGTGAGCCTGAAGCGGTGCATAGAAAGTATAAAGGACTGTTGCTTCATTCAGAAGGATCATTACTGCAGCCATTCCTGTGCCAAGCAGCATAACCCAAAATCCAATCCATCCGGTCAATCTTGCGCCTTTTCGATACGTACCTGAAGTCCGTGAAATAGCTGCGTGTTGAAAACCTATGATAAAAAATGTAGTAAGTACAAGTCCTAATAGAACACCATGAACTGTTAATACCTGATAGTAACCGATATTCGCTGGAAGGGTGAATCTTCCTGATCTTACTAATACCTGCAGTAAACCAGCCAGGCCCCCTAGTGCGAGGGCGATGAACGCTGTATATAAATGAGCCATTGCCAACCGTGCATCTCTAACATCTACTTTAGCCAGCATGCTATTCCACCACCTTAATCATTGTTTTCATCGTATGGTGACCAACCCCGCAATATTCATTACACAAAACGAGGTATTCACCGGCCTTGTCAAAGGTTGTTACGTACTCACTGATGAAGCCGGGCTCCAGCATCATATTGATGTTTGTGCCTGCCACTTGGAAACCGTGCACGACATCCTTGGTCGTCGCGATAATTTTCACCCGTGAATTTAAAGGGACCTTTATTTCTTCCCCAGAGAAGTAATAGAAAGCGGAACCGACAACCACCAATTCGTAATCCCAGTCCCTGCCTTCTACTTTTTTCAATCCAGGCTCACTGAACGGAGCGATTTGGTCCACCTGCTCAGGATCGATATACGCCTGGGCACTCGGAGGTGTATGACCAGAATGAAATGCGCTGATTCCTAAAATGATTAAGAAAATAATAAGAGAGCCAGTACCTAAAGCAAGCCACCATTTTTCATAACGGTGCATATGCATAAAAATCTTCCCCTTCCACTTAGAAACGATCTATGAAAATGTAAAATACTCCAAACCAGCTGAAAATTAAAAACAAACCAAGAATCAATACTGCAGTCAAAGTGCCTTTCAGTGATGAAGAATCTTCAGCTTTTACCTTCGTTTTATGATGTAACTGCGGGTTTGCCATGCGGCTCACTCCTTTCGCGGCGTAACATTTTCTTGTTATCTTCATAATAAGGATGAACGGAATAACTATCTGTGATAAATGTCACACCTGGGAAGACTATTTGTGAAGAATGTGTGAAGGTGAAAAGGTGAATTTTACTAGCGAAAATTGTTGAATCAACCTCCAAAAACGAATGATATTTTTGAAAATAATTATAATGTTCGTGTTATTTTGTGAAAAAGGGTTGTATTCCTGAAAGTACCTGCTATACTAGTAATTAAATTCATATCACTTACTCATATAATCGCGGGGATATGGCCCGCAAGTTTCTACCGGATGACCGTGAATCGTCCGACTATGGGTGAGCAATGAACGGAATGGTCCCCACTCTGTTTTTCTTTGGTTTTTTAATAAAGCTCAAAGGCATTGTCTCACTTATATTGAGTGTGATGCCCTTGAGCTTTTTTTATAGCCTGAAGGGCGGAAGGAGGAGAATGGACATGAAAATGTTGGAAAAGAAGATCATCGAAGAAGGATGCGTATTATCTGACGAAGTTCTGAAAGTGGATTCCTTCTTGAACCATCAGGTGGACCCCGTATTGATGAAAGAGGTAGGCGGGGAGTTTGCCAGCCGCTTTGCCGGCAAAGGAATTACGAAAGTGGTCACACTGGAATCTTCCGGGATTGCCCCGGCGGTGATGGCTGCCCTTATCCTGGATGTTCCCCTCATATTTGCCAGAAAACGCAAATCCCTTACCTTAAAGGATGGATTGCTGACAGCGGAGGTCTACTCATTCACTAAAGAAGAAACCAATACTGTAACCATTTCTGAAAAATATGTAAATGAAAAAGATACCGTGCTCATCATCGATGATTTTCTAGCCAATGGACAAGCGGTAGAGGGTTTGATTTCTATTGTGGAACAAACGGGGGCATTGGTTGCCGGTATTGGAATCGTAATAGAAAAAGCTTTCCAGGACGGCGGAAAACTTTTGAGAGAGAAAGGCTACAGGGTCGAATCCCTTGCAAGGATAAAATCATTAAAAAATGGCAGAGTGGAGTTTTCAGAGGAGGTATTAGTATGAACAGACTGAAATTATCTTCGCTTGCCATCCAGCATGTTCTTGCCATGTATGCAGGTGCTGTCATTGTTCCTTTGATTGTCGGCGGTGCACTCGGACTGACAGGGGAGCAGTTAACGTATCTGGTTTCGATTGATATTCTTATGTGCGGAGTCGCTACCATTTTGCAAGTGTGGAAGAATCGCTTCTTCGGTATCGGCCTCCCGGTTGTACTGGGTTGTACTTTTACAGCAGTAGGGCCGATGATCGCGATTGGAGGACAATTCGGGATTCCGGCAATCTACGGGTCAATCTTGGTATCCGGTTTGTTCGTCATGCTGATTGCGGGTTATTTCGGCAAGTTGATCCGTTTCTTTCCGCCTGTAGTGACAGGCTCTGTTGTAACAATCATCGGAATCACACTGATCCCGGTTGCCATGAACAATATGGCAGGGGGAGAGGGAGCAGCCGATTTCGGTTCGCTTTCTAATATCGGTTTGGCATTTGGGACGCTGGCTTTCATCATACTATTGTTCCGTTTCTTCAAAGGTTTTGTAAGAGCCGTTGCCATTCTGTTGGGCCTGCTTGGCGGTACGGTGGCCGCAGCATTCATGGGCAAGGTAGACATTGCGCCTGTCATGGAAGCTTCATGGTTCCATATGGCACAGCCCTTCTACTTTGGAATGCCTGAATTTCATCTCACTGCCATCCTAACGATGGTTTTGGTTGCGATGGTGAGTCTTGTTGAATCGACTGGGGTTTACTTTGCGCTGAGTGATATTTGTGAAGAAGAAATCGGCGAAAATGATGTCGCGAGGGGTTACCGTGCTGAAGGAGCAGCGATTGTTCTGGGAGCGCTGTTTAACGCGTTTCCCTACACAACGTATTCTCAGAACGTCGGGTTGACCCAACTATCAGGGGTGAAAACGAAAAATGTCATCTATTTGACTGGCGGCATGCTGGTGGCTCTTGGCCTGGTACCGAAGATCGGTGCTTTGACAACCATCATTCCTTCCGCTGTTCTTGGCGGAGCGATGGTCGCCATGTTCGGCATGGTGGTTGCTTATGGTATCAAAATGCTTGGCCGTGTTGAATTCAATTCACAAGAAAACCTTCTTATTGTTGCTTGCTCAGTTGGAATGGGAATGGGTGTAACAGTGGTTCCTGACATGTTCAGCCAGCTGCCGGGCAGCCTGCAGATCCTGACAAGCAACGGGATTGTTGCAGGAAGCTTAACCGCCATTCTTCTGAACATCGTCTTCAATGTAAGAAAGCCAGAAAGATCGGTAAGAGTGGTTGAGCAGAAAGCTTCATAACTATATGAGATTGGCAGTCCTGGTTCCCGGGACTGCTTTTTTCGTTGATATCTTGTTTGCAACGGGAATCGTACCCTTACTGGGCGAGCAACGGGCATGAAAGGGTACGTTTAGTTGCGGAACGTACCACTACAGAAGGGACACCAAGGTCGAAAGGGTACGTTTAGTTGCGAAATGTACCACTACAGGAGGGACACCAAGGTCGAAAGGGTACGATTAGTTGCGAAACGTACCACTACAGAAGGGACACCAAGGTCGAAAGGGTACGAATAGCCGCGAAACGTACCACTACAGGAGGGACACCAAGGTCGAAAGGGTACGAATAGCCGCGAAACGTACCACTACAGAAGGGACACCAAGGTCGAAAGGGTACGTTTAGTTGCGGAACGTACCACTACAGAAGGGACACCAAGGTCGAAAGGGTACGATTAGTTGCGAAACGTACCACTACAGAAGGGACACCAAGGTCGAAAGGGTACGATTAGTTGCGAAACGTACCACTACAGAAGGGACACCAAGGTCGAAAGGGTACGATTAGTTGCGAAACGTACCACTACAGAGGGGACACCAAGGTCCAAGGGGAACGATTAGCCGCGGAACGTATCGCTATAAGAGGGAAACCGTATTCAAAAGGTATGATTAATAAAGAAAAGTACCACTACAGAAATGTTACCAAGGTCCAAGGGGTACGATTAGCCACAAACGTACCCCTATAAGAGGGAAACCTGGACTCAAAAGGTATGATTAGCAAAAGAACGTACCACTACAGAAAGGACACCAAGGTCCAAGTGGCACGATTAGCGGCCAAACGTACCACTAGAAGAGGGAAACCCCTATTCAAAAGGTACGATTAGAACAGAAACGTACTACTACAGAAGGGACACCAAGGTCCAAGGGATACGATTAGTTGCGGAACGTACCACTACAAGAAGAAATTCAAGTCCAAAAGGGTACGATTCCAGCCAGACCCTGAACCCGCATTCCAGTGAAGAAACCCACAAGTAAAATTCCAGACACCAAATACAGCCGTCGCGCATAAAATAGAAGAACGATTTCTTGGAGGTTTTTGTAATGGAAAAGTTTTATTGCGAACAATGCCGGCGCCTGTTTGAACAGGAAAATATTTGTGATATTTGCAGAGTGGCCACCAAAAAAATAATGATTCAAAATTTATATCAAAAACCCCCTCAAAAAGGGGAATGATGTCAGAAAGCAATCTCCCCCTGAAAAGCTTCAAGTATGTGTTAAAATAAGGTAACGTTGAAAGGGGAGATTGGCATGTTTTTACCCTCATTTGAGTTAAAAGGGAAAACCGCGATTGTTACAGGTGCAGGGAGAGGCATCGGACGCGCGATTGCAATCGGTATGGCAGAGGCTGGAGCTGATGTTGCGCTTTTATCCAGGACAGAGGAAGATTTGAAGGAAACAGCCTCACATATCGAAAAGACAGGGAGAAATGCTTACATAATCAGCACAGATGTCACGTCCAGGGAAGAGGTTGAAAGGGCTGTTGCTAGTGTTAAGGAACAGGCAGGAGCCATAGACATCCTTGTCAACAATGCAGGCATGAATATCCGCTCGCAAGCTTTTGATGTGACGGACGAGGAATGGCAGAAAATCATGGATACCAACTTGAAGTCAGCATTCATGATGAGCCAGGAAACAGGAAAGATCATGAAAGAGCAGAACAGCGGAAAAATCATCACGATTGCTTCGGTTGCCGGCCATGTTGCACTTCGGACAGGTGTTGTGTATGCTGCTACAAAAGCTGCATTGATTCAGATGACAAAAGTTCTTGCTTTTGAATGGGGCAAATATAACATCAATGTGAACAGTATTGGGCCTTGGTATTTTAAAACCCCGCTTACAGAAAAGCTCCTGCAGGACGAGCAGTATGTCAGTGATATTTTGGCGGTTACACCTCTTCAAAGGGTTGGGGAACTGGAAGAGCTGGTAGGTCCCGCAGTATTCCTTGCATCAAATGCAGGTAATTATGTCACAGGACAGACACTCTTCGTAGATGGAGGAATGACCATTCAGGGATTTTAATAGTTGAATAAACAAAGAGAGAAGGCCTGCCAGCAAGAGCGGCAGGCCTTCTCTCTTTGCCAAGGAAATCAGGCGGTATCCACCATTATGACAACGATGAATTTACCAACGTTCTCTAACGAAAGTGGCAGCCTCAGGGCTCTGTCAAATCCGGATAACTTCGATTCACCGACGATGACAGTTGGCGGTGTGATATCCATTGAATGGCCCAATTGGGAGATGTGGGTTGAAAGGTTCCCGGCTATCATGTTGCCGAGTTCCCCTGCAAAGGATTCCAGCATTTCCCCTTCAAGCGGCATTCCGAACATGGAAGCCCCGAGACCTTGAAAGTCTTCAACATGCCCATCAATAATGATTTGTCCCCGAATGTCGCCGGTAAGCCCGATCAGAACGCCCATACTATGTATTTTCACCGGCTCAGTAATAAGTGAAGGCTGATCAACTTTTACAGGGAGGGGAATGACCGATTTAATAGACTGAATCGTACCATTTAAAATATCGGTAACACTTTTTGTTGTAGTAGTCATGTCAGTTCCTCCAGTATTTTTTTTAATCTTAGCATAGAAACAGGGTATAAAGAATGATTGTTTTGAATTTTCGCCAATCGAATAACCCGGTTTGAAGCTTGTTTGGTCCTTATGACTCATAGCGATCATGAGTAAAAATGATTACATTCCTTTTATCGACACCAACAGCAATCTGTTTAATTTTTTGCTCGTAGAAAAATGAATGAATCTTTCTGAAATGGAAAAGATATCCTTACTGATGTAAGGAGAGATTTGGATGCCTAAAATAGTGAATGTTGAAACTGCTATTCCTCCCTATTGTGTAAAACAGGCTGAAGCAGCCATTTTTGCAGAGAACTTATTTTCGGAAAGCTTCCGGGATATTAAACGGCTGATGCCTGTTTTTCAGAACGGCGACATCGAAGCGAGACATTTCGTCCATGATTTGGAGTGGTTCAAGCGTACGAGGTCCTTCCAGGAAAAAAATGATTCATTTATTAGTAATGCCGTTGAATTAGGAACAGAAGCAGTACGGAAATGTATCGAAAATAGCCCCTCAGTTGACTACGAAAATATTGATGCGATTATAACCGTTTGTTCAACCGGGCTTGCGACTCCAAGCCTTGAGGCCAGGATCATGAACAACCTTCCTTTTCCGGAACAGGTTAAAAGGATCCCCATTTGGGGTCTCGGGTGTGCGGGAGGGGCGAGCGGACTTTCTAGAGCGTATGAATACTGCCTCGCTTTCCCAAAAGCGAATGTGCTTGTTTTGACGGTAGAACTCTGCTCTTTGACATTTCAACATGGTGACAGGTCAAAAAGCAACTTGATAGGGACCTCCCTGTTTGCTGATGGGACAGCTTGCACCTTGGTCTGTGGAGATGACAGCCCTGTATTGAAAGTCGTGAACAGACCGCTTCCTGCGATTTTTGGAACCCAATCGACTACAATGAAAAATTCATTGGATGTAATGGGGTGGGATGTCAAAGATGATGGACTTTTCGTCGTGTTCTCTAAGGACATACCTGCCATCGTTGAAAGCTGGCTAAAGCCGAACGTGGAGAAACTTTTGATGCACTATGATTTATCTTTAGGGGACATCAAACACTTCATAGCTCACCCAGGAGGAAAAAAAGTATTGGATGCGTACGGCTCTTCTCTGGGACTCGATCCCAAGCTCCTTGATAGTTCAAGAGAAATCTTGAGAAGGTTCGGGAATATGTCGTCTGCCACAATTCAATATGTACTAAAGGATCACTTAACTAAAGCTGCTCAACCTGGAGAAATAGGACTGGGTGTGGCGCTTGGCCCCGGATTCAGTTCAGAATTACTGCTAATGAGGTGGGAATGATGTTTTACTTATTGTTTTCGGTGATCGCCATTCAGCGATTGGTCGAATTGATCATTGCGAAACGAAATGAAAAGTGGATGAAGGCAAAGGGGGCCAGGGAGTACGGTCAAAACCATTATAGGTTGATGGTACTGATCCATTTGCTGTTCTTTACTTCCCTGCTGGCGGAACAGTCAGTGGGGCGGCAGGAGCTCAATGAGTATTGGCCTTCATTATTTATCCTTTTTCTGGCTGCCCAGGCAGGAAGGGTTTGGGTGATTGCCTCTCTTGGACGTTACTGGAACACAAAGATCATCGTTTTGCCGCAGGCTGATATCATTGCAAAAGGTCCATACAAATTCATTAAACATCCCAATTATCTTATAGTGACAGTCGAGCTGATTGTGATACCATTGATCTTCAATGCCTATTGGACACTTTTTATCTTTGCTCTGCTCAATCAATTTATATTATCGATACGTATACCTGTTGAAGAGAGAGCGTTGGCGGATACTACCGACTATCACGAAATACACCAGGGGAAGCAACGGTTTATCCCTGTTATCAAAAAAGGGGAAATTGATTGAATGATTGTAAAACATGGTTGTTTCCGGAAAGGTTCCGAGTGCCGGATTTTTCCCCTGTATTACAAGGTTTTACTCTCGAAAAAAAGATCTGTTCTTTTCTATGATGCTCCGGGGTTTTGATGCTAATTACCAGGATATCTTTTGAACTTCATATTACTTAGCAGCGAAGTTTACGGAAAGCGCATAAAACAAAGTATTGAAAATGATTATCACTTTTGATAAAATTCTAATTGAAGATGAAAATTATTCTCAAGACGGGCATGAAAGGCAGGGGTTTCCGGCATGATTTTGTTATTGGTTGTCCTGACAGCAGTGGTATACGGCTTGTTAATGAAGTACGTATTGACGAATACATTTGTATCCAAAAGCAAGACAGCAGTAACTGCTTCTGAAGGAAAGACGGCTGGAGAACAGTCATCAGATTTAATTCCAGTCTATGAAAGGTAATGGATTGCTTCCAAAAAAGGACTGAACGTTCAAGGACCAGCTTGAATGTTGAGTCCTTTTTTTGTGGCAAGGTTCCATTTTCAGCTATGTTTTAATAGGAATGGAGTGAATAATAAGATAAAATAAACTTGGCATAAAAATGATCAATATAATTTAACGGTGTAAGGGGAAGGTTCGTTTGCAATCGCTATCACAAACAAAGACAACATTTGATGAGAAAATAAATAAGCTCGCCTCTTTATATGAAACCCTGAGGGAAAGCGGTGACATGGAGGCGGCATCCAAAGCAGAACTGCTTGCACATAAGTTCTGGAAAAATGAATTCATCGCCGGCTTCTGCGGTCATTTTTCCGCAGGCAAATCGACCATGATCAATGCATTGGCAGGAGAGGAATTGCTGCCGTCAAGCCCTATTCCAACCTCGGCAAACCTGGTGAGGCTCCACAAGGCTGATTCTGATTTCGCCAAGGTTCATTATCATGATAAGCAGCCGGTCCTTTTTGACGGAGCGTATGATTTTAATATTGTAAAAAGATACTGCAAAGACGGGGAAAATGTTCAAAGTATCGAAATCGGTAAAAAGGATTCAAAGCTTCCCGACGGAGTGACTGTGCTCGATACTCCGGGGGTGGACAGTACGGATGACGCCCACCGTATTTCCACCGAGTCTGCACTTCACCTGGCGGATATCGTGTTCTATGTGATGGATTACAATCATGTACAGTCACAGTTGAATTTTGAGTATACCCGGGAGCTTGCAGAGCATGGCGTCCGTCTGTATCTGATAGTGAATCAGATTGATAAGCATGATGAGGAAGAATTATCTTTTGAACATTTCAAGAATTCTGTGTCAGAATCTTTTGCAGCCTGGCAGGTGGAACCAGAAAGGATCTTTTTCACATCATTAAGGGATCAAAACAACCCGCATAATGAGTTTTCTGAAGTCAGGGATTTAATTAACAGCCAATTTCAACATAAAGATGAGCTTCTGCAGCGATCTTTCTCAGCAGGGATCAGCCGGCTGGTCAGCGATCACCAAAAATGGCTGAAAGACAATTTAAAGGAACAGCAGGATTCACTCTCAAGGGTAATCTCCACGGAAGATGTAGAAAATGCAGACTCAATCATTGAAAAAGAAGTCAAGTTACGGGAGAAAATCGCTGAAAACAATTCACAATCATATATACAAACCTTCGAGGAAGAAAGAGAAAAAATCCTTGATAATGCCTATTTAATGCCTTTTGAAACGAGGGAACTGGCCAAAAGGTATCTTGAGTCCCTCCAGGATGACTTCAAAGTAGGGATGTTCTTTTCAAAGAAGAAGACAGAAGAAGAGAGAATTCAGCGGGCCCATGAATTTCTGAAGGATCTAAATAGCAAAATTGAGTCCCAGCTTGAGTGGCATCTTAGAGGGTTGGGCAGTCTCGTAATGAAGCAGGCAGGATTCCATGATGAGGGCCTTTTGGCCGATTCTGAAGGCCTGACAGTCGAGTTGACAGAATCCGATCTTAAAGAGACGGCAAGAACAGGTGCCAGGGTGACAGGCGAGTATGTATTGAATTATTGTGAGGAGCTGGCAGGAAGAATAAAGAGGAAGGCCCGGAGAGAGACAGAGAGCTTGAAGCTGCAGCTGACGGAACTTGTGGGGTTAGAAAAAACCGAAGAAAATGAAGCGCTTGCAGAACAATATAAGCTGATCAAAGAAAAAGCGGATGCCCTTAAAGAACTGGATTTTTATAAAGAAGACGTAGAAATCAAGACCAGCAACCTGCAAAGCGTCGTAGAAGATACGGTAAATGTGAATTCCGATGAGACCGTCATTGGATGGGAAGATAAGTGGGAAGAAAACGAGAATGAATATATCCTGTACTCCGATGCTGGGAAAAAAGAAGAAATCCAGCAAGAGTCAGCTCCCATTGCTGAAACAGAAGCCGTCGGTAATGAGAGTGAAAACCAGCAAATCGCAATGGAACCATTGATTGACCGCCTGAACGAAATGGCGGAGAGCTACGAGGAAATCCAGGGTTTGAAGCAGACTGCACAAGTATTGAAGAGGAAAGCGGAAAGACTGCAGGACCAGCATTTCACGATTGCCTTATTTGGCGCATTCAGCGCTGGTAAGTCCTCCTTTGCCAATGCGCTTCTCGGAAGTAAAGTGCTGCCTGTAAGCCCGAATCCGACCACAGCCTCCATAAACCGCATCAGGCCGCCGATGGATGGGAACAAACACGAAACGGCGCTGGTGTACCTGAAGACAGAACAGCAGATGTTGATCGACGTCAAGAATTCAATGAAGGTGTTTGGGGAGCAAGCTGAATCCCTGGAGTCGGCAGCACAGCGTATTCCTGATCTGTTGAAAAGGAATGATGGAGAAGGAAAAGAAAAGATCCACCTTTCCTTTCTTGCCGCATTTTTAAAAGGATACAAAGATTATCATTCACAGCTTGGAGAAGTATTGAAGGTCAACCTGGAAGGATTCAGGGGATTTGTAGCAAATGAGAGCCAGTCATGTTATGTAGAGTCCATTGACCTATTCTATGACTCTCCGATCACTAGGCAGGGAATCACCCTCGTGGATACACCGGGTGCTGATTCCATCAATGCCCGGCATACCGGTGTCGCTTTCCAATATATAAAAAACTCGGATGCAATCCTGTTCGTAACCTATTATAATCATGCATTTGCAAAAGCGGACCGTGAATTCCTCATTCAGCTTGGAAGGGTAAAAGATGCCTTTGAGCTTGATAAAATGTTTTTCATAGTAAATGCTGTCGATTTAGCAAAGGACCAGGAAGAGAAACAGGATGTCATCGATTACGTTCAAGGGCAGCTGGTGGAATACGGGATCCGTTTTCCGCGTATTTTCGGGGTATCCTCTAAACAGGCGATGGAGCAGGAAAACAGAATCGATTCCGGAATAGAATCTTTCAAGAAGGACTTTGATACATTCATTGACGGAGAGTTGAAATTGATTGCTGCGCAGTCTGCAGAAGCAGAATGGAATAGAGGCCTTGACCGCTTGAAGACTCTGATTGAGAACTCTTCCCTCGATAAAAGAAAACGCGATGCAAGAATAGAGGAATTGCAGGAGTTAAAAGAAAAGATTCATTCTTTCCTGAATGGCGAAGCCCCTGAAAGCCTTAAGCTTCGTGTTTCACAGGAAATAAAAGAATTGATTCATTATGTGAAACAAAGAGTGTTTCTTCGCTTTTCAGACTTCTTCAAAGAAGCATTCCATCCTGCTGTTTTCTCACAGCATTCTTCAGCAAAAGCAGCATTGCAAGCAGCATTGCAAGCAGCATTGGAAGAACTGCTGGAATCCTTGGGATTCGATTTTGCACAGGAAATGCGTGCAACGACATTAAGAGCAGAGAAATTTGCTGAAAAGAAATTGATTTCACAATTTGAAATGTATAGCGAAAAGATAAACAAGATGGAAGGGAACCTGGTATTCACTCCCTATGAATACGGAAGGCCATCGGAAATAAGCTTTTCAAATGCGTTCTCAACTATAGAAAGAGAACGTTTCCAGCCAGTGATGAAAGACTTCAGGAACCAAAGGGATTTTTTCGAAAATAACGGCAAGAAAAAGATGGCGGAAAAGCTGAACGAAACTCTTCAAGAACCAGCGGATGACTATTTGTCACACTCCAAGCAGCAAATCACTGATTGGGCGGTGGAATTCCTGGAAAAAGAACATTCAAGGATGACAAAAGAGGTATTAGCAGAGTCTGCGGCACAAATCGATTCATGGCTCGATGCATTGAAATCAAGCGAAAATCTGCAGAGCTGGAAAAATATCTATGCAAGGCTGTCAGTTAACCGGTAAGAGTGATGGATAAGAAGATGAAGGACAGCCGTTATCATGCTTGTGCCACCTGCAGACACTTCTCAGCGGAAAGAATGGATGGAAAAATGCTTTATCATTGTAAACGGCTTGGTTTTGAAACCAAGCCCGAGTATCAATTCAATTGCTGGAATCCAAAAGATCATATCAGGAAGCTGATGAAAAAGGAGGATGACAGGGATAATGGAGAACACTAAAGAGATTTCCTGGCTGGAGATGAATTATTTGAGCGGAGAAGTCAGGGTTATAGACTGCCGCTATAAACTTGATGAGCCTGACTATGGTAAAAGGAAATATGAACAAGACCATATTCCTGGAGCGGTTTATTTTGATTTGGAAGAAGATTTGTCTGGAAAGGTTAAGGAGCATGGCGGAAGGCATCCCCTTCCGAAGATTGAAGAGTTTGTTTCCAAACTCGAAAAGGCAGGAATCGGGAACGACACAGTGGTTGTTATATATGACGGCGGGGAGGAAGCGTTTGCTTCACGATGCTGGTGGCTTTTGAAATATATCGGGCACAGGGATGCCTTCGTGTTGAACGGGGGATACCCAGCCTGGAAAAAACGCAATCTGCCTGTTACTAAAGAGGTCCCTTATTATAACATAGGACAATTTGCTCCCCATTTGAATGAAGGCATGGTTGCCACAGTCGAAGATGTCAGGAAAGTCTCACGAAAGGAATCCGAAGGCATCCTTATTGATTCAAGGTCAAGAAACCGCTACCTTGGATTGGTAGAACCTATCGATAAGGTACCCGGACATATACCTGGAGCTGTAAATTATGAGTGGACGGAAGCACTTGAAAATGGCCGCTTTCTTTCCGATGAAGACCAGCATAGAAGGTGGGAGCACCTGGATAAAGAAAAGCCCCTTATCGTATATTGTGGCTCTGGTGTAACAGCCGTCCCCAATATCTTGTCTTTATGGTCTTCCGGCCATCAAAAGGCGAAGCTCTATCCGGGGAGCTACAGCGACTGGATTTCCTACGACGGACACGAAGTGGAAACAAAGGAAAACTAGAAGGAAGACCTGTTCCTGATTGGAACAGGTCTTCCCTTTGGTTTAGAATTCTCTTTTGATAGATTTAGCCGAATTATGACTCAGTAAAAGGCTTCATGGTTTTTATTATGGGAAAAGGATGCTGCAAATGGTATAAATGTCCCTCCTAAGAATTTCAAAAAAATAAATTACTGAAATATGTTATAATGCATAGTGGACAAAGGAGTGATGACTGTGGAAAAACACAATGAACATCTATTATTGATCGATGGTATGGCACTATTATTCCGTTCATTTTTCGCAACAGCTGTTTCTGGACAATTCATGATAAATTCAAAAGGACAGCCTACCAATGGTGTACAGGGCTTCATGAAGCATCTGCTGATGGCTGTAGAACATATCAATCCCACCCATACGGCCGTTTGCTGGGATATGGGAAGCGCGACATTCAGAAATGAAATATACTCAGACTACAAGGCGAACCGAAATGCTCCCCCGGTTGAATTGATTCCTCAATTTGATTTGGCAAAAGAGGTTGCTGAAGGATTTGCCCTTTATAATATCGGCATGAGCGGCTTTGAGGCTGATGACTGTATAGGGACAATTGCCAAGAGTGCTCCAAAAAGCACAAAAGTTTCAATCTTGAGCGGCGACCAGGATCTGCTTCAGCTGCTCGACGATAATATCGATGTGGTTCTATTGAAAAAGGGATTTGGCAATTATCTGACTTATACCAAGGAGTATTTCATAGAAGAAAAGGGACTGACACCGGAGCAATTCATCGATGTGAAAGCATTGATGGGAGACACCAGCGACGGGTACCCTGGAGTGAAAGGCATTGGGGAAAAGACAGCCATAAAATTGATTCAGGAGCATCAGCACATACAGGGAATCCTGGAAAGCCTGCATCTTCTGACACCTGGACAAAGGAAAAAAATCGAAGCAGATCTGGATATGCTTCATCTTTCACGGCAGCTTGCTGAAATCAAATGCGACGTGCCTCTGGAGTTTCAGATGGAAGCGGCAAAATGGGGATCGATTGCATCGGAAGCCGTTTTGTTAATGGAAGAAATGGAACTCAGGGCCTTGCGCCGGTTCCTGATTGGAAAAGATCATTTGCTCAGCCAGCACGCATGAGCAAGTATGCTAAAACAGGGATTTATCAGGGGTTGATTGCCCCTGATAAATCCCTGTTTTATTCTACGTTGTATTAAATCTTTGTATTCGACTTTTTAGCTCTGTTTTCCAGCCTTGATTTAGGATCGGGAGTCCTGGTGCCGTCTTGAGCAAACCCCTGAGGGTTGACTGCTTGAGCTTTAGTGCCTCTGTTCTTATTATGTTCTTTGCTCATCTTGTCACCTCCATTAATATCTTCACCATACAAGGTGTTTTTAATGTAAGGCTCTTTTCGTAAACTTTGTTGCTATACAATAATAATTTCAAATAATATCCTGGTAAATCGATGTAAAAGCCCCGGTAAGCAGGGAAGAAAAGAGCTGCTCGTTCTTTTTCGAGAGTAAACCCTTTGAATACAGGGGGAAAATCCGGCACCTGGGATTTTTCCGAAAGCAACAATATATGCCAAAACAGCCTAATGTAAAAAGATCTATTGGATAAACTAATACCATGCTTGGTTTTGAATAATATTTCAGGGGGGAGAACAGATGAATAGAGGAATAGTAACAGCTCTTTTCAGCATATTTTTTGCACAGGCACTTAAAATTCCTTTGCACTTCATTAAAACGGGAAAGTGGAAACCTATGCTGTTTTTTCAAACAGGCGGCATGCCAAGTTCACACTCAGCGGGTGTTTCGTCACTGACCACCTTTATTGCATTGAAAAAAGGCCTTTCAACAATCGATTTTGCACTGTCATTCATCTTTGGGCTGATTGTCATGTATGATGCCCAAGGTATACGAAGACAAACCGGTGAACTGACTCTGAAAGTGAACTCACTGGACGAATTGGTTCGAAAAGCGCACGATGATGAGCCGATTCCTTTTGAAGAAAAACCTAAAAGGCTGAAAGAAATGCTGGGACACCAGCCCGTTGAAGTAATAGGCGGCGCAATACTCGGCTCAGTCATAGGCGGAACAAGCTTCCTCCTCGGAAAAAAAGATAGTCAAAAGAAAAGATTTTTTGTAAGATAGAACCAAAAGCGCAGGTGCCCTGTTCAGCGGCGTACAAACTCGACCGCCTTCGCATGAGATAAAGGAATCACGAAGAGCAGAGCGATTCGATGATGACTTATCGCAAGAAGAAGGAGGGGAGTTAGCTAGCCGCTGGGGCACCGGAGCTGGCCGAACCAAAAGCGCAGGTGCCCCGTTCAGAGGCGTACTGCCTCCTTAAAAGGTAAAAAAGATATAGGAAACACGTTAATGGCAAACAAACAAAGAACTTCTGACACAGGGTGAGGGAAATTGTGAAATATAATAAACAAACAACCGAAGATTTTCTTATGCATTTAGAGAATAAAGGATTTAAATTTGGGGAAGATGCAATCGGCTTTATCTACTTTGGAAAAAGGTCAGTGAATGTTTCTGATGAAATTGTTAATACAGCCATTGAGATTACATTGAAAGCACAGAAAAGATTCGACAACAGCTTCTATATGTCCTTGCTGGAAACACTGCATGCCAATAACATCAATACACACCAGGAAGCATGGAGATATGCAGAAAGCATTCAATTATTGGCTTAATGAAAATGTTTAGAAGGTGAAACCGTTGGTCTTTTGAAATGCCGGCCGATGTCTTGGCTGTGCCGGAGTATGTAAACTCAAGAGAATGCCAAAGGTGCATTTGAAGATCTAATGTTTGTACCCTTATGCCGGATGGCTTGTACAAAGCAAAAAGCAAAGACAGCGGCTGTGGTGTCTTTGCTTTTTTAGTACCTTCAGGTATTTTTGTTAACCAGCATTCTAAACAGCTGAGGCAATTCCGCCATCAGCATACCCAGGAAGATCAGTAGACAGCCCGTGGCTGCGATGGGTGTAAGTTCTTCGCCAATCCATATATAAGAGAAGATGGCGGCAAACACGGGCTCCATAGTCAGGATGACGGCCACCCTTGCAGGAGTGGTATGCCGCTGGGCGGCAGTCTGAATCAGATATGCTGCTGAGGTAGCCAGCAGGGCTGTTATGAGTAACGCTGATAGTACTTCAGGGTTGAGCAAGGTCGAAATAGCCAGCGCACCCTGCCAATCTTCATACAACAGCATGGAGATTGAAGACAACCCTGCAACTGTAAGGATTTGGATGATTGTTAGCTGTAATGCGGAAGCAGCCTTTGAATATTTATCAGTGAAAATGATATGAAGAGCAAATCCAAATGCACATATCATGACAAGCAGGTCTCCAAGATTCAGCGACTGTGCATGCCCGGCAGCTAATAAATACAGACCCAGAACGGCGGATAATGCCCCTGCGGCCGCTGCGGTCCGGGGTTTATGTCGCAGTATTGCAAAGCTTAATAAGGGAACAAGAACAACGCTTAAACCTGTAATGAATCCTGCCTTTGCGGGCGTGGTGTACAATAGTCCAAAAGTCTGGAAAGCATATCCGGCATAAAGAAAGCAGCCAAGTATAACACCCGGCAGCAAACTGCTTCGCTGGAAACTTATACGGCCTTTGCTTTTTATCAATAAAAGCAGCAGAAGAGACAGTCCTCCTAAAGTGAACCTTACTGTATTAAATGCGAAAGGAGGAAGGGTGGAAATGGCATTCTGGATGATGACAAACGTGGTTCCCCATATAAAGGCAACTGAAAGCAGGGAAAAATCTGCTGCCCATTTCTTTTTATTCATGAGCTGTGTTCAGATGAATAGCCTGCCGGGCAAGTTCATCTGCCCGTTTATTTTCTTTGCTTGGAATCCATTTGATAAAGAACAAATCAAACTCTCCAGCAAGCTGCAGTATTTCTTCCAACAACTGTTTGTACTTTTTATTGCGGGCAAACTCTTTTTCAACTGCATTGACAACAGCCTGGGAATCGCTTCTGAATGAAAGGACTTTAAAGCCTTTTTCTTTGCAGATTTTCAGGGCCTTGATACAGGCAAGATATTCTGCCTCATGATTTTCTTTAATCCCGAGTGGAAGGGAATAAGATAGGTTTTCCCCGCTGCCTTTAATAACTATACCGGCTCCGCTGTTCCCGGGATCACCAGCACTTGCGCCATCTATGTATACTTCTACCATGATTTCACCTCAAAACAATTTATCATATCTTTAAGTCTAAACAGGATTTGGAAAAACTTCAATTTAAAAGGGTGTTCCCGGATATTGTTATTTTTGGAACAATCTCAAGTGCAGGAATTTTCTCCTTTATTCTGGGTTTTATACTCGAACAAGAACGAGCCTCTCTATTCTTTCCTGCTTACCAGGATGTTTACGGCGATTTACCAGGATATTATTTGAAATATATACTGAATAGCAGCAAATTTTAGAAAAGAGCAACTTATAAAGATGAAATCTTCAAAAATTGCAAAAAAAATTGAAACAGGCAGCTGCCCGTTTCAAGCATGATATTCGTCAATCCTTTACATTCATTCGCTTGGCAAGGTATCCAAACGGTGTATCAATCAAGGCAACGATCCATTTTAAAATATACGTGGTAAGGAAGATCTGCACCCATATATCAAACGGAAATTCACCCATAAAGGCAATGGAGGTAAACACCAGGGTATCAATCAGCTGGCTGATCATAGTGCTGCCATTATTCCTGATCCAGAATTGTGAATCTTTTGGGAACCTTTTCCTAAGAAACGAAAAAATATAAACATCCGCAAATTGGCTGACCAGATAAGCAGCCAGGCTTCCGATTGCTATTCGGGGTATCATACCAAATATGGTTTCGAGTGAGCCTTGCGCAATATCATCGGGGTGCGGATGGAATACAAGAGCCATCTGCATGATTATGGTCATTACCAGCAAGGTGAAGAATCCCAGCCATACGGCTTTTTGCGCTTCTTTCTTTCCGTACTTCTCGTTCAGGATATCTGTAACGAGAAAGGCTGTACCGTACATTGCATTCCCCAGAGTAGCTGTCAATCCAAAAATCTCTATTGTTTTAATCACCTGTAAATTGGCTAATATAGTTGAAACGCCGATCCATACAAACAAGCCGGTCTTGCCAAAAATTTTATACATGGTCAAGACCAATATGAAATTAACAATAACAAAAAAAAGGCCGAACCATTCATTAAACATATTGTTCACTCCCTGAAAGTATAGTGAGAAAATGCATATACTAAAGACAACTTATATATATTGTTTACTTTGCCTCCCGCGTATACGCTCAATTTAAAAGGATTTCTTTCGGTATGCAGCGGATTGTTTTTTAAGGAACGAATGAAAAACCAAAATTTCAACAAAACAGCAAAAAAAATGACCTTGTTCATTATACATAGTAAGGATTGAATGGACAATAGAAGTGACTGGAAGGAGAGAAAAAACATGAAAATGAAGGTGATTTGGACATACAGCGGAAAGATACCTGATAAAATAATCTTTGAATCGGAGTGGATGAACAGAAGATACGTGGATTATCTTATAGAGGATCTAGTGAAGACGGGAAGAGCCGGAAATATTGTAATACGTGACGAGATGGAAAATGAGTGGACCCGGAAAGAATTTCTTAAGCTTAGTGAGGAGCTGGAACAGGAGCCGGAAGATATTGTTGTCTATTTCGACGGAGGATACGATAAGGACAAAGCTCTTGCAGGACTTGGGATGGTGATTTATTATCAGAAAGGCGGAGTGGATTACAGAATCCGCAAAAACGAGAAAATCCAAGAAATGGAAAATAATAATGAAGCTGAATATGCCGCCCTTTTTTCCAGTATCCAGTTGTTGGAAGAACTTGGTGTCCGTAACATTCCCTGTCTTATAAAAGGGGATTCACAAGTGGTTTTGAAACAACTTGAAGGGGAATGGCCATGCTATGAGGATACATTGAACCGCTGGCTTGATCGAATTGAGGCGAAAATGAAATCGATGGGGTTAAAACCGCAATATGAAGCGATCAACAGGAAACAAAATAAAGAAGCAGATAATTTGGCAAACCAAGCCCTTCAAGATACATTTATCCACAGTCATTCAAAAAAGTGAAATACCGGACTATAGAAAGGTGATGAAACTCTTTGGAGCGCATACAGGTCATTGACAAGCTCGACGAAATCCTGGCAGCCTATTGTGAGGATTGTTTATTGAAAGCCCACTTTAGAAAAGAGCATGGTAAAAAACATGCCCATCGTTTTTGCATC
The DNA here is from genome assembly GCF_003581585.1 of Bacillus salacetis. Classification (GTDB taxonomy): domain Bacteria; phylum Bacillota; class Bacilli; order Bacillales; family Bacillaceae_B; genus Rossellomorea; species Rossellomorea salacetis. The sequence goes on along the minus strand of NZ_QXIR01000015.1, from coordinate 12,611 downwards.
GAGCAATGTACAGTGGGACAAAAGATCAAGGAATTGGGAAAGAACTTATCATAATGGCCTGGAGGGAAAACGTAAAGGCTTCTCTCTGCTGGAATTTTGATAATATTAGGCTGGTTAGGCTGTTTTCGCATTTATTGTTTCTTTCGGAAAAATCCCAGGTGCCGGACTTTTTCCCCTGTTATCAAAGGTTTTACACTCGAAAAAGAACGAGCAGCTCTTTTCTTTCCTGCTCACCGGGGGTTTTACGAGGAATTACCAGGATATTATTTGATATTAATATTGAATAGCGGCAAAGATTACGAAAAGAGCCTAAAATAAAAACTGCTGTTCCTATTGCATGAAATCATGAAGAAAAGGTTTTTTTTCATTATAGCCGGGAAGCCTCCCTGAAAAAGAAAGAGGATATCTTCTATTTTATTGTTAACCAGTCTCAGATGAAATAGGTTCTTTTTATCATACGGTTTACAAAGATGAGATGAAATAAAAAAAGGAAGCCGGCACAGCCGGCTTCCTTTATCTATTATAGTCAAAATTATAGTTTAGTTACGTTAGCAGCTTGAGGTCCGCGGTTGCCTTCTACGATTTCGAAAGAAACTTCTTGACCTTCTTCTAATGATTTGAAACCGTCACCTTGGATAGCAGTGAAGTGAACAAATACATCGTCTCCGCCTTCAACTTCGATGAAGCCAAAACCTTTTTCGTTGTTAAACCATTTTACTTTACCGTTTTGCATAATTCTGTTCCTCCTAAATCTTTCAAGCACATTTTAGTGCTTATGGAAATATTATCATTATAAGAACCTTTTGCAGTCATGTTAGAAAACAAAGAATTCCGTTAAATGATGTCTTTAATATACAATACTGACCAAAGTATAGTCAAGAATGTTAGAGCACTTTTTGTAAGAAAATTTAAACGGTTTCAGATAGTGATACTAAAGCACTGCCGGATAGTCAAAAACAGTGTAATATCGGGTGTTCTAAATGCCAAGAGGCAGTTTGGGTTGTATTCAATCATTTTATATAGTAAACTTTTAATGATATTTTACCAACGTGGAGGGTTCAATATGCCAACGCCAAGTATGGAGGATTATATAGAACAGATTTATTTATTAATCGATAATAAAGGATATGCCAGAGTTTCAGATATTGCTGATGCCTTGTCAGTCCATCCCTCCTCAGTAACCAAAATGGTACAGAAACTGGATAAAGATGATTACCTCGTATATGAAAAGTACAGAGGTCTGGTATTGACTTCCAAAGGGAACAAAATTGGAAAACGGCTTGTTTTCAGGCACGAACTCCTGGAACAATTCCTGAATTTAATCGGAGTGAAGGAAGAAAATATTTATGAAGATGTTGAAGGAATAGAACATCATCTAAGCTGGGACTCCATCGACAGGATCGGGGACCTTGTCCAATTATTCGAAGAAAATGATGATCTTCTTAAAAGCCTTAGAGATATACAGACCAAAAATGCAGACGGGTAAAAAGGACGATTGGGGTACAATCGTCCTTTTATATGTTTGTATCAGGATCTTTTTGCAAACTTTGTTGCTATTCAATATAACTTTCAATTAATATTCTGTAGATCTTCGTAAAAATTCCGGTGAGCAGGGTAAAGAGCTGCTCATTTTTTTGAACGTAAAACCTTTGGATACAAGGGGAAAATCCGGTGCCTGGGATTTTTCCGAAAGCCACAAAATATGCGAACACAGCCTTGTATTAAAAACTGATTTAGAAGCTCAAAATATTTCAGGAAGATCTGAAAAAGCGCTGCCTTGATTATAATTGTCTGCGAGCTGGGAAAATCCCTCTTCGTCGAAATCCACACTCACACCTGCCAACAAACCTTCATTAGCTTCCATAACCGCTTTTTGATAAGAAATGATTCTCCCCGTGGAAGTTTGAAAACTGATGATCTGCCCGTTCGGATGACGTTGTATCTTAGTGATTTCCTCCATCTGCATACCCCTTTACAAATTTTCTCATCCCTAGTATGGTCAAAAAAGCAGATTTTAACAGCGGATTTACAAACTTTCGCTATTATCTCCGGGAAATAAGAAGGACTTTGCCCTGTTAATTGAGAAATGATTACATATACGGAATTACTATAATTACTACATAAGGTAGTGCAAAGAAGGTGGCATATGACTGGCAGGAAATGGCATGACAGCGCCCGGGAGCGTTGGGATGATAACGCGGGCAGCTGGCACAGCAGAAGTGTACAGATGTGGACAGAGGGGAGCAGGAAGGATATTGTACCATTCATCATGCGCAATGTCCCGTCCGGAAGCAGCCTGGCAGACCTGGGCTGCGGTGATGGATTCGGCTCCTTTTTACTGAACAGTAAAGGGTATGATGTGACAGGTATGGACTTGTCTGAAAAAATGGTTGAGTTTGCAAAGAAGCAAGAACGGAAAGGGTTGAACTTCCTTCAAGGCGATCTTTCATCACCACCGTTTGAAAAAGGTGAATTCGATGCAGTTATGATGATCAATTCCCTGGAGTGGACACAGGATCCATTGGAAGCCTTAAGGAAAGCATCAGACATCATTAAAGTGGATGGCAGATTATGTATCGGTATTCTTGGCCCAACGGCCCATCCGCGGGAGAATTCATTACCGAGGCTGCATGGGGAAGATGTAATATGCAATACAATGATGCCTTGGGAACTGGAGAAATTGGCAGCTGACAATGGAATGGTGAAAGAGGACGAAGCATGGGTATTCAAGAAGGGTGTCCCTTCCAAACTTATAGAGAATTTATCTCTGGAGCTGAAGCAGGCACTGACTTTCATGACGCTGTTCATGTTCAGAAAAACACTGAATGGAGGGGTAAGATGAATCAACGTTTTTCAATTGATGAATTCATTAAACAGACTCAGCAGGAAGATAAAGGCGAAGGTTTATTTGAGTTGGAAACGCCAAGGATGCTGGAAGTGAACCTGGATGGAGAAGTGTGGGCAAAGATGGGCTCTATGGTTTCTTATCGGGGTGCTATCAAGTTTGAAAGAGAAGGAGTCCTCGAGCACGGATTGGGCAAGTTGTTTAAAAAAGCCCTGACCGGAGAGGGTACTGCTTTAATGAAAGCCAACGGCGAAGGAAAACTATACTTGGCCGATCAAGGAAAGAAGATATCCATCCTTCATCTTAACAATGAAGCGATTTATGTTAATGGCAATGATCTGCTTGCATTTCAGCCTGGTTTGGACTGGGATATTAAATTGATGAGAAGGGTTGCCGGAATGATGGCGGGTGGCCTGTTCAATGTCCGGATAGAAGGAACAGGAATGGCAGCAATTACTTCCCACTATGAACCATTGACACTTTTAGTAAAGCCGGGAAGCCCGGTTTATACCGATCCAAATGCCACAGTGGCATGGTCCGGGAATTTGCAGCCTGACTTTGTTACCGATGTGTCCCTCAAAACATTTTTTGGCCGGGGAAGCGGCGAATCTGTACAAATGAAATTTGAAGGCGAAGGATTTGTAGTCGTTCAGCCGTTTGAAGAAGTGTATTACAGCGAACAGCAATCATAATCTTAAGAAAAGGCTGCACTTTTTCAAGAATATCACCGAATTCTAATTTCCTTGAAATGAGCAGGTTTTTCTCTTTATTAAGCACTTTCGCAAACTTTGTTGCTATTCAATATGAATTTCAATTAATATTCTGGTAGTTCGCCGGAAAAATCCTGTAAGCAGGAAAGAAAAGAGCTGCTCTTTCTTTTACAAGGTAGTAAACCTTGGGATATTCAGGCATTTCTTAAATAGCTGCAGAATCTGCAAAAAAAAATCAGCCTGGGAGAAACTCCAACTATACCAGCGGGGAGGAAGGTTCAGCGGATGAAATGACAGTACATCAGGCTTCCTCTTCCTAAAGTTGCCCTTCCTTTTTAGGGAGGGATTTTTTGCCGTGTTCTAAATGGTATAACCCTATGCACCTGATAATAGATGGACTTTTGAATGGCCATTCTGTATAAATGTATCTAAGGATGTTGCCACAAGAATAAACGGCCGTTTACATAGTAAAATCACAAGTTCCTTATTCGTTAGGAGGAGTTACATATGAATCAGAAAAAAGTACCGGCAGATATCGAAATTGCCCAGAAGGCTGAAATGCTTCCCATCACAAGTATAGCTGAAAAGTTGGGCCTTGAAGACGAAGACATTGAGTTATATGGAAAGTATAAAGCTAAATTGTCATATGACTCATTGAAAAAACTCGAAGAAAGAAAGAGTGGAAAGTTGATCCTCGTCACTTCCATTAATCCCACTCCCGCAGGAGAAGGGAAATCTACTGTCACAGTAGGCTTGGGGGATGCATTGAATTCAATCGGGAAACAAGCCATGATTGCTCTAAGGGAACCTTCACTTGGACCTACTATGGGAGTGAAAGGCGGAGCAGCAGGGGGAGGTTATGCCCAAGTTCTGCCTATGGAAGAAATCAATTTGCATTTCACAGGGGATATCCATGCCATCACCACAGCAAATAATGCATTGGCGGCAATGGTAGACAATCATATCCATCAGGGGAATGAACTCTGTATAGATCAGCGGAGGATAATATGGAAGCGTGCATTGGACATGAATGACAGGGCACTTAGGCAGATCGTCATTGGATTGGGAGGCCCGGTACAGGGAGTACCTAGGGAAGACGGGTTTGATATTACCGTCGCATCCGAAATCATGGCGGTGCTGTGTCTGGCTGACGGCCTGGACGATTTAAAGAAACGCCTGTCAAGGATGGTTGTTGCCTATGACATAACAAAAGCTCCGGTTACAGTGCAGGACATCGGGGCCCAAGGAGCACTGGCAATGTTATTGAAAGACGCGCTCAAGCCGAATCTCGTCCAAACCATCGAGCATACTCCGGCACTGATACATGGGGGACCCTTTGCAAATATTGCTCATGGGTGTAATTCGGTTATTGCAACACGCACCGCTTTGAAACTTTCAGATTATGTTGTAACAGAATCTGGATTTGGTGCTGACCTTGGTGCAGAAAAGTTTCTCAATATCAAAACTGAAGCATTGGGAGCAAGTCCTGATGCAGTTGTATTGGTAGCGACGGTGCGAGCGCTGAAGATGCATGGCGGACAGAAGAAAACGGATCTGGCTGCTGAAAATCTGCCCGCCCTTGAAAAGGGTCTGGAAAACCTTCAGAAGCATATGGAGACGATTGGATTGTTTGGTGTTCCTCTTGTTATAGCGATAAATAAGTTCGTCACAGATACTGAACCTGAACTGGCATACCTGACCAATTGGTGTGAAAGCAACGGGGCGGAAGTCGCCCTTACAGAAGTCTGGGAACATGGCGGAAAAGGCGGAGTCGAACTTGCGGAAAAAGTAACAGCCGTAATTGAAAAAGGGGAGAAGTCTTTTAGAAGGCTTTATGATCAAAATGTTTCACTTGAAGATAAAATCAGGACAATTGCTTACAATGTCTATGGAGCCGGAGATGTGAAGTTCTCAAGCAAAGCAGAAAGGCAATTGATGGAGGTTGAAAACTTTGGATGGGGTGAGCTGCCTGTATGCATGGAAAAAACGCAATATTCACTATCGGATGATGCGAAAAAACTGGGCAGGCCGAAGGGATTCACAATTCATATTAGAGAACTAAGGCCAAAGATTGGCGCTGGCTTTATCGTCGCGCTGACAGGTGAAGTCATGACAATGCCGGGTCTGCCGAAGAAACCGGCAGCCTATGGGATGGATGTGGATGAAAACGGGAATGTAAGTGGATTGTACTAGGTAGATTCTGAAGGGAGGATGGCGGACATGTTTGATCCTACAGCATATGAAAATCTGAAAGTCGTTCTGCAAGGTGCGCTTTATGAGCTGGACTTGATGGGATCTTTAAAGATAACCAGGAGAGAAGATATTGTAGATCTTGCTAGTCTTGATAGAAGGTTTGCCCTGACTCTCTGCAACCCGGACAAAGCTGATCTCACAGCCATGGTCACCTTGAGTGCCGGCATAAGAGAGTGGAACGCTGAAGCATATCCAGAACCCGGAAGAGAACCGGGTGCAATTCTTGGGGTTGTTTATCAATCTGAGGGGAGCCGGTTCCGGCAGGACTTCGTATCAGAATTGGCAGAGTGGTGGGGTCCCCGGCGATCTATAGAGTGGCGGGAAATCTCTTCAACAAGTGTACCCTTCCGTCACCAGGCAATAATTGATTTCAACCGGATCATAACAGAGGATATGGTTGATGAACTGGAAGAAGTAGCGGTACATATAGGCAATTCTTTATTAAAAATATAATTGGCATGAATCATAGAGCTCATAGATTTGGACATACATATAGTAAAAAAGGGGTTGAGCGACTTGAAGATAGCTTGGGTGACAGATAGTACAGCCTGCCGGTCGGAAGGTATCAGAAACAACGAAGACGTTTATATTGTTCCAATGAATATACTGATCGGAAATAAGGAATTTAAGGATGGAGTGGATCTTTTTCCAGAGGAAATGTTCCGGTTATTAAAAGGAAACGGTGCAGACGCCAAGACATCCCAGCCGTCAATTGGCATTTTTCAAGAACTCTATACCAATCTTCAGGAAGAATATGACCATATCTTTTCCATCCATGTCTCGCTAGCATTCAGCGGAACGTTTTCCTCTGCTCAGCAGGCTGCCCAGCTGGTCGATATCCCGGTAACAGTTATAGATTCGAAGATATTATCTTATCCCTTGACCAAATTGATCCTGGATGGAATGGAGGCAGCTGAGAAAGGGCTGGACCCGGCTGAGATAGAGAAATTTCTGGAGGCGAAATTAAATACCGGAAAAACCTTCGTCATGGTAGGCAGCCTGGAGCAGCTGCACAAAAGCGGCAGGATGAACGGCCTCTCCTTCTTTCTTGGGTCGATGTTGAAAATCAAACCGATCCTGCTTATAGAGGACGGCAAACTTCAAGTCGAAGAGAAAGTAAGGAGCATCCCGAAAGGATACAGCCGGATGAGGGACTATTTAGACCATGCACTGCAAAGCAAAAATATAAAAGAAGTCTATATCCTTTACGGCTTAAACAAAGAAGAAGCAGATGCGTGGGTGGCAGATTTGTCAGGTAAATATCCGGAAATTTCCTTTTCTTCACACGAGCTGGGAGCGGTGATAGGGGTTCATGCCGGGGAGAATACATTGGGAATCAGCTGGTTTGCGGAATGAAAGAGGGTTGTTTCCCTCTTTTTTTGCTGTTTTGAATGTGAAATCTCGACAATTGTAAAAGAACATATCTGTTGGAACAGAGTATGAGCTTGAAAACGGTATGGATATGACATACTGCCCTCTACCGGGGATTAGAAAAGAAGGGTCGCTATTGCAGAAGCCAGCGGATACTTCTCCCGTCTAGCACCATATCCACCAGGATTCTGTTAAAATAAAGAAAAAGGGGGACGTTGGTATGGATACACGGATGATCCAAAAGATTGAGAAGCTTGTCAAGGATGTCCATTCAAATGATCCAAGCGGACATGACTGGTATCATATTGACAGGGTCCGTAACCTTGCCGTTTATATTGGGAAAAATGAAGGAAGCCCTCACTTGGGAAGAATTGAAGCTGCTGCGCTCCTTCACGATATATCGGATGAGAAGTTAAATGAAAGTGAACGTGAAGGACAGGAGAAGCTGGAAAAAATAATAAATAGTTTAGGATTACATAATGAAGAAAAAGAAAAGATTCTCGATATTGCAGCAAAGGTTTCCTACCATGGAGGAAATGAAGCAGGACTGGATACATTGGAGGCAATGGCAGTCAGGGATGCTGACAGGTTGGACGCCATGGGAGCGATTGGAGTTGCGCGCACATTCGCTTACGGCGGGATGAAAGGAAACCCCATGTTCGATCCTTCATTGCAGGTCAGGGAAAATATGACCAGGGAAGAGTACCGTCATGGCAGGTCCTCCACTATACACCACTTTTATGAAAAATTGTTATTGCTCAAGGATTTGATGTGTACAAGGACAGGGCGGGAACTTGCAGAAGAACGCCATAAGTTCATGGAACTGTTTCTAAAGCAATTTTATAAAGAATGGAATGGTCAGTAATGAGAATGTTAACAGTAGAAAATATTACAAAATCATATGGGGAAAAGACCCTTTTTAAAGATATCGGCTTCACGATTACAGAGAAGGAGAGAGCCGGCCTGATCGGGGTCAACGGGACAGGGAAATCAAGCCTGCTGAAAATCATCGCAGGCCTGGATGATGCAGACAGAGGAGAGATGACCAAACCGAATGATTATGTCATCTCCTATCTTGCTCAAGAGCCTGAAATCCATCCTGAATTGACAGTCATCAACCAGGTGTTTCAAAGCGATGCGGAAGTGATCAAGGTCATGCGTGAATATGAAACTGCACTGCTTGATTTAGAGGCGGATCCTGAGAATGTGGTGAACCAGGAAAAACTATTTGAAACACAAAGGCAGATGGACATCCACAACGCTTGGGATGCCAATGCGAATGCCAAAGCAGTGTTGACGAAACTAGGGATTTCTCAATTCTCCAGGAAGGTGGGCGAACTATCCGGCGGCCAGAAAAAACGTGTCGCGCTTGCCCAGGTTCTGATTGAGACGCCGGATCTACTCATCCTTGATGAACCAACCAACCATCTTGATTATCAATCCATTAAATGGCTTGAGGACTATCTTTCAAAATATCAGGGTGCTGTACTTCTGGTCACTCATGACAGATATTTCCTTGACCGGGTCACAAATAGAATCTTTGAATTGGATGGAGGTAACCTTTACTCCTACAAAGGGAATTATCAGGCATTCATTGAGTCCAAGGCAGAGAGAAATGTGCAGGAAAAACAAATGGCCGAGAAGCAAAGGAATTTATACCGGAGGGAACTTGCCTGGATGAGGCGGGGTGCCAAAGCAAGAAGCACCAAGCAAAAGGCCAGGATCCAACGTTTTGAAGACCTAGAGGAGAATATGGGATCATCCTCTGCTTCCGCGGGCATCGAAATGTCCCTCTCAGGCAGCCGTCTCGGCAAACAGGTTTTTGAATTTAAAGATGCATGCAAGAGCTATCCCGGTCAGGTGATACTTGATGAATTCAGTTACCTCATCAAGCCTGGAGACAGGATTGGAGTGGTTGGGAGGAACGGAAGCGGAAAATCGACGTTCCTGAACATCCTTGCCGGAAATGACATTCTCGATTCAGGAGAATTCAACCAGGGGCAGACTGTAAAGATTGCTTACTATACACAAGGGCATGAAGAGATGGATGAAAATAAAAGGATGATCGAGTATATAAGGGAATCAGCTGAAATGATCACAACAGACAGCGGGGACCAAATATCTGCAGCAAGCATGCTTGAGCGTTTTCTGTTTCCTCCGCAATCTCACGGAACATTGATCAGAAAGCTTTCAGGCGGTGAAAAAAGAAGGCTGTTTCTCTTGAAATTGTTGATGACAAAGCCGAATGTCCTTCTATTGGATGAGCCGACCAATGATCTTGATACGGAAACGCTGACAGTACTGGAGGATTATATCTCCGAATTCTCAGGGGTTGTCATCACTGTCTCACATGATCGCTATTTCCTCGATAAAACGGCTTCCCAGCTTCTTGTGCTTGAAGGCGGAGGCCGTATAGGAAGATACTTAGGGGAATATACCGAATACCTTGCCCTAAAGGCGGAAGAAGAGAGTGTACCAAAAGAAAAGAAACTGGCTGAAAAATCAGCTGCTCCCAAGCCTGCTGTACAGGAAAAGAAAAAACGCATGACGTATAACGAGAAAAGGGAATGGGAAGCAATTGATGAAAAAATCGCTGATACCGAAGATAAGCTGGAAAGTGCACAGGCTGATCTTGAATCGGTAGGAAGCGATTTTGAAAAAGCACAAAAGCTGATGGAGCAGATCGAAGAATATAATACGGATTTGGAAACATTGATTGAACGCTGGTCGTATTTATCTGAAATTGCAGAGAGCTAAGCACATAGATTAGGTTCGAATGCCGTCTATGTTAAAATGAAGTAAGAAATCAAGGGACTAGAAAGGGGTCAGAGATATGAAAATCAAATCAATCGAACCAACGCCAAGTCCTAATACAATGAAAATCATATTAGATGAAGAAATGGCTGGCGGAAAAAGCAACAATTATAAAAAAGAAGATGCAGCGTCAGCACCAAAGCGAATAAAAGACATCTTGGAGATTGAAGGAATCAAAGGCGTGTATCATGTAGCTGATTTCCTCGCTGTCGAACGAAATGCAAAGTTTGACTGGCAGGAACTTCTGGCAAGAGTACGGAAAGCGTTTGGGGAAGAAGGAGAAGCAGGGGGCCGGTCAGTCCAGGCGGATGAACATTTTGGCGAAGTGGCTGTAAGCGTTCAGGAATTCAAGGGAATTCCGATGCAGGTGAAGTTGGCGACCGAGTCCGAAGAAAAAAGGTTCTCCCTCCCGGAGAGATTTGTAAAGGCAATAGGGGAAGCACAGCTTGAAGGAGACAATATTGTACTCCTGCGGAAGTGGAAGGATCAGGGAGCTCGTTATGGCGAATTGGAGGAAATCGGTCAAGTCGTTGTTGAAGAGCTGATGGCAGCCTATCCCCCGGAACGGATAGACACACTTGTGAAAAAAGCCCGGAACCCTGAACGGATCGAAGAAAAAGCAGCTAAATCAGGCAAAAAACTAACTTTGGAAGAGTTCAACGCTCCGGATTGGCAAACAAGATATCAGCTGCTGGACAGCATGAAAGATCCTGATATTGATGACCTTCCGCTTCTCGAAAAGGCTTTGGAGGATGAAAAAGCATCGATCCGCAGGCTAGCAGTGGTTTATATCGGAATGATCGAGGACAAGAAAGTGCTGCCTTTATTATATAAAGGGCTGAAAGATAAAACCGTGACGGTCAGAAGAACAGCAGGGGACTGCCTGTCAGACCTTGGATTTAAAGAAGCGATGGGTGAAATGGCAGAAGCCTTATCCGACAAAAGCAAATTAGTCCGCTGGCGGGCAGCCATGTTCCTTTATGAAGAAGGGGACGAAAGCGTGCTGCCTGCTTTGAAACAAGCCGGGGACGATTCTGAATTCGAAGTTAAACTCCAGGTGAAAATGGCTATTGAAAGAATCGAAGGCGGAGAAGAAGCAAAAGGCTCCGTGTGGAAGCAGATGACAGAAGCAAGAAAGCAGTAGAAATGGTTATTTAACTTCGAGGGAGTCAACATTGTCCTTCTTTTACATGAGAACTTCATTTTGTTTGATTGGAGTTGAAGGTGGACTTACCTCCTGTCGGACCAGCGAAGGCGCGCGCCTGAAATGGTTTTCAAGCAAACAATTAAATACAATCAGTAAAAAGGAGATGGTTATTCATGTCAATGGCATATGAGGAATATATGAGACAGGTCGTAAAACCGATGAGAGCGGAATTGACTCAAGCCGGATTTAAAGAGCTGGTAACAGAAGAAGAAGTCGAGGACACAATGGAAAATGCTGAAGGCATTTCATTCGTAGTCGTGAATTCTGTATGCGGCTGTGCAGCCGGATTGGCCAGACCCGCTGCCACTCAATCTGTATTGAACACGGAAGTCGAGCCTGATCAGCTTCTGACAGTTTTTGCAGGTCAGGATCGCGAGGCAACTGCGAAGATGCGTGAATATTTTAAGGGATATGAACCTTCTTCCCCTTCAATGGCAATCATGAAAGGGAAAGAAGTGGTACATTTCATTCCTAGAGAAAACATCGAAGATCATTCAATTGAAGAAATCATGGCGGAAATCAAAGAAGGACTGGAAAAGACTAAATAATCCTAAGCTCTGATTTCAGGGAGACAGACTGATCAGTCTGTCTCCCTGGATTTTTTTCCGTACAAAGGGATGGAGGCGGCAATTTGTTAGTAACCACAGCCGGCAGAACAAATCAAACAATGATTGAGAAAGCAATGGACATTGCCGATGAGTTGGGGGTGTCCTATATTGACAGGAAAAAAAGAACGGTTAAAGGGTTGAGGGAGCTTTACTCAGAAGATTTCCTGGTAGTAGGCAAGGAACGGCTGGAATTGTTTTCGATTGATTCTGATGAACCCTTTTTCTTTCATCCCAATTCTGCTTCCTTCCGGCTGAAAAGGATTATGCAAAATGAAGAAGATCCTTTCATTGAAGCTGCAGGCTTAATGGCTGGTATGTCCCTTCTTGATTGTACAGCGGGCATGGCTTCCGACAGCATAGTGGCAAGCCATGTGGCAGGAGCTGACGGGAAGGTGACAGGCATCGAAGCAAGCAAGGCTGTATCCTATGTCATAAAAGACGGATTGAAAAAATGGGATTCAGGTATCAGGGAGATGAATGAAGCCATGAATAGGATTGAAATCATCCATAATAATGCATTGGACTTCCTGCGACAAGCAGAGGATGACAGCTATGATGTAGTATATTTTGATCCGATGTTTGGTGATCCGATCGAATCATCAGCTGGGATTAACCCGATGCGGAAATGGGCTGTTTACGAGTCTATTGACCAAGATACGATCGATGAAGCGAAGAGGGTATCGAAGCGCAGAGTGATCTTAAAGGAGCACTTTAACTCTCCTCTGTTTGAAGAATTGGGTTTTGATGTCAAAAGAAGGCCCTCAGCTAAATTCCATTATGGATCTATAGAAATTTAAAAAAAC
>NZ_QXIR01000014.1 GCF_003581585.1 Bacillus salacetis | reverse complement strand
ATGCCTGTCGGGGCTGATCAAGGCGCTTCCGCTTTTTATTCAATCCAGCTCCAGCACCTAGCCCCTCGGGGTCATAAGCCAATCCGTCAAGAAGGTAAAGGGCAACCTTCCTGCCGGCTCGTCTTATGCCTGTCGGGGCTGATCAAGGCGCTTCCGCTTTTTATTCAATCCAGCTCCAGCACCTAGCCCCTCGGGGTCATAAGCCAATCCGTCAAGAAGGTAAAGAGCAACCTTCCTGCCGGCTCGTCTTATGCCTGTCGGGGCTGATCAAGGCGCTTCCGCTTTTTATTTGATAAACATCTGTGTCCAGTATGTTCCCATTCCGCCGTCTTCTGCTATTCCTACACCGATATGGGTCACTGATTTGTTCATGATGTTTTTACGGTGTCCCGGACTGTCCATCCAGGCTTGTACGACTTCTTGAGGAGTTTCTTGCCCAGCTGCGATATTTTCGGCAGCAGTGCTGTATTCGATCCCGAAGTTTTCCATCATTTCGAATGGCGATCCATAAGTAGGGGAGGTATGAGAGAAATAATTTTTATTCACCATATCCTCCGACTTGATGCGTGCCACATTTGAAAGCTCTGCATGAGGCTTTAATGCGGGCAGGCCATTCTTCTTGCGTTCTTTGTTTGTCAGGTCGATCACCTGCTGGACACGCTCACCAAGGTTGCCAGCTTCGGCATTTTGATTTTGTCCGTTACCTTCCCCGCGCTGTTGTGGGGTTTCAGGTTCTTGGGCAGTTTGACCCTGGTCCTGCTCGTTTCCTTGTCCTGCGTATTCCCTGAAATTCTGTCCGCCATTCCTCGGGTTGATCGGCACCACGAAGCGTTGAGTGAAGAGGTTTCTTCCTTGGCGCTGGACGGCCGGATCTTGAGGATTGCGATCTGTTAAGGCATTACCGTTTCCGTTATCATTCTGGTTAGGGTTTTCACCGTTGAAACTCACTGGATCGTAGTTTACGTCCTGTGGGTCAGCAAGGTCTTTATTTCCATCATTATTACACCCCGCCAAAATGATTACGGGTGCAAGTGAACAGATCAGAAAAGATTTTATTTTGGACTTCATTGTTATTACCTCCTTTAATAGGTCGAATGACCATAATTAATATGTTCATTCAGACTTATTTTTAAAGAGGTAATAACTGTATGCACGTGGATGTGAAGAACGGTTCATGAGGTAAAGCTCCTTGACAAAAGCACTTGGCTGCAATTGTTCGCACATGATAAAAACACTGTAAGCGCCCATTAATAATGTTTATATTTTGGAAATATCATAAAATTTAGTCAATTATTGTCATTTTTAGTTATAATGATAAAAGAAGGACTACATATATTAGGAGGAGTTTTATCATGAATAGTACTGCCTACAGGGATATTTTTGATAAATGCAAAACCAATGAAGGCTATTTCGGTGACTTCAGGACTTCAGGTGATGATTACTTTATATCTCCAGTTATTGATTCCATACCAGGCCCCACGATTCAATATGCCGGGAAAGAAAAGGTGATGTGGGCAACCAACGACTATTTAGGCCTTGCCAGTCATCCTGATATCCGGGATGTGTCCGTTGATACTGCTTCTGAATGGGGAGTGAGCGGTCCCATGGGCTGCCGCATGGTGAGCGGCAATACGAGGGAACATGAAAGGTTGGAAAATGAACTTGCTGATTATGCGGATAAAGAGGCGTCCATTCTCTTTAACTTCGGTTATTTGGGTATTATCGGCACAATCAGTTCCCTAGTTGGCAGGGATGAAGTAATCATAATGGACAAATTATGTCATGCTTCCATTGTAGATGCTGCAAAGCTTGCAGTATCGAATCCCAGGAACATCAGAGTATTCCGGCATAATGATATGAATAGTTTGGAAAAACTATTGAAAACAGTCAATAAGACACGTAAAGGCGGCATTTTGATTTTAACAGAAGGTGTTTTCAGTATGACGGGGGACCTTGCAAAACTCGATCAAATCTGTGAACTCAAAGAACAATACGGCGCAAGATTGTTTGTTGATGATGCACACGGCTTTGGTGTTATGGGGAAAACGGGAAAAGGGGCTGCTGAACATTTTGGAGTCCAGGATAAAGTCGATATATATTTGGCTACTTTTGCAAAAGCTTTTGCAGCAATAGGCGGGTTTGCAGCAGCCAGTCAAGAAGTTATCGATTGGATTCGATATAACGCGAGGACGCAGATTTTTGCTAAAAGTCTTCCGATGGTGTATGTGAAAAGCCTCCAAAAAACATTAGAAATCGTCAAAGCAGGGGATGAGAACCGTAATAGGTTGTTTGAAGTATCGACAAAATTAACAGAAGGACTTAAGAACCTTGGATATTTTGTTGCGGATACAGATTCGCCGATTCTATCTGTTTATGTTCCAGGGGGCGACCTTTCTATCGGTCTTCCTTGGATCAAATTCTTAAGAGAAAATGGAGTGTTTCTGCAGGCTGTCATGTACCCTGTAATTCCTAAAGGGATGTTGATGTTCCGAATAATCCCGACCGCTGCTCATACTGATGAACAAATTGACTTCACGGTAGATGTATTTCGCCAACTCCGCGACCATCAAAAGATGCAGCTGGATATCAATTTAAAAGATGTGGACCGTATTTATTCCAATGTGTGATAGTTGATTCGCTTCTCTTTCAGAAGATTCTGGACGGCAGGTGAGAAGCCCTTCCATCAAATGATTGATAAAAAAGCCTGCAGACGGATTGGATGTCTGCAGGCTTTGATTATAAGGAGTTGCGTTCCTTTGCTTATTGGGATTTCAGCGTGACTTCAACGATTTCAGGCCGGTTAAACAGCCTTTGCGGGATAATGCTGTTGCCCAGGCCCCGGTTGACAATAAGAGTGGATCCTCCTGCTCGAAACACACCTGCATCATACCTGGGGAGGAATCCCTGGTCCGGGGCGGCAATCCCTCCAACAAAGGGTAGCCGGACTTGTCCTCCATGGGCATGGCCGGAAAATATCAGATCAATTTGATATTCCTGGTATTCAGGAAACCGTTCAGGGCGGTGAGCCAGAAGTACTTTGAATTTCCCGGTAGTTCCTTTACTAGCTGAGTCCATCATCTCCTCAAGTGAAAGTCCGGAAGCTGGGTCATCTATACCCAAGAGTACAAGGGCCTCATTTCCTCTTTTCACCTGCATGTTCTCATTTTGAAGAACAGTGACTCCCAGCTCAATCAGCTTTTCCTCCAAGTCTTGATGATGCCCTGACCACCACTCGTGATTACCCGTCACAAAAACGACCGGTGCCGTCTCTAAAAGCTTTTCCATGAGTTTAATACTCGGTTTTTCATCGTAATTTTTACTATCCACTAAATCGCCAGTGAAAAAAATGATATCCGGGGAGGCATCACTGACCCTCTCAGAAATAGAGTGCTGTTCTTTATCAAAGGATTTGCTGTGGAGATCTGAGAGCTGGATGATTTTGAATCCCTGGAATGCAGCAGGCAGATCTTCTGAAACGATGGTCACTTCTGTCTCCGTAATTGAATTATTCTGCCAGTGCAGGAAAATCAATAACAGGAGCAATGCAGCAGCACTTGCAATTACTTTCTTCAAATCCACACCCACTTTGAAAAAGTTCTTATACTCAGGCCGTTTTTGCATATATCGTTGCTTTCGGGAAGGCTTTACTCTCAAAAAAGAACGAGCAGCTCTTTTCTTGCCTGCTTACCGGGTTCTTTACGACGATATACCAGGATTTACATTGAATAGCAGAAAAGTTTACGAAAAGAGCCTATACTCATAACACTGTATCGAGTAAGACAGAGATAATGAGAGCTGATTCGTTTAGTGCAGTTCCCATTTCTATTTGAAACGCCCGGAAGTTAAGCAGGGCTGATATCCAGTTTCCTGGCAAAGGTATAAATGACCCTCTTCAAAGAGTTCTCTGTATGGATTTCTGAGAAATCGAGCCCTAACTGAACAGCAGTCATGGCAACCTCTGGACGTATTCCGGTAAGGATTGCTTTCACCCCGATAAGCCTTAAAGATTCAATGAGCTGGAAGATCTGATGAGCAACCATAGTATCGACCATGACGACTCCGGACAGATCGATGATCAAGTAGGAGATACCGGTACTGGTGCTTTGATGCAGAGTGGTTTCCAATATGCTTTTTGCCCTTGCCGTATCAATATCACCAATGATGGGCAAAAGCCCGACTTCATCTGTGAGTGTAATGACAGGGGCACTAAGCTCATTAATCAAATTGGATTGGGAAGACAACCTGTTTAGAAGGATCTCAAGAAAGTTTTCTGTGAAAGTTTCCATCACATAGTCGAACGTCCTGTTAAGCTTCTTTACCCAGATCATCAAATCCTTGATGGTGATGTCATGTTCGCTCTGCTCAGCGAATTTTTCGACATAGTCGAGAATGAGGCTCCTGAAAATACCGCCATTCCTGGTCACTTCTGACAGGGAAGTATCCGAATTGGCCCTTTCGGGTGCTGTTTGGGCAGTCCAGTCTGAAATGCATCTCCTCATTTCATCCTCATCTTGAAAAAGGGATTGGGCAACAAGCTTAACATAGTTCCCATTCTGCTCCTTCAATTTTTCCATCACTTCAGGCGGTGCATCAGGTGAGTAATGAGAGCCTGTCCGGATATCCTGCTGCTTCAGCCAGTCTGCGGTAAATGATGATGTGTTTTCAATCAAAAAAATGCTTAGGGCTTCGGTTTTTGTATTCATATGTTCTCCTTATTTAGATAAGATGGTCTTATTTTTCAAAAAAGCTCAGTGAAGGCTCAAATTATGGGGAGAGCAAACCAGCAATTAATGGAAAACGATGCGTCAAATAATTTGCCTGCCTAATGTGCTCGAGTGCCTGTCATTAAACGGTTCTTCTCTCATTGTATACGATTTTGCCACGGTCAGAAACCGACAAATTCTGAAATGCCGGTAATTTTTTTGTAGAAAGATGTTTAAGAAGAAGAAGAAGCGGGGTAGAAGAAGAAGCAGTACCGATTTGTAAGTTATTTGTAAAAGGCTGTATTCGCATATATTGTTGCTTTCGGAAAAATCCCACGTGACGGATTTTTTTCCTGTATTCAAAGGTTTTACTCCCGAAAAAGAACGAGCAGCTCTTATCTGTCCTGCTCATCGGGGTTTTTACGGCGATTAACAGGATATTATTTTAAAGATATTTTGAATAGCAGCAAAGTTTACGAAAAGAGCCTTGTAAAAAGAAATCGAGTTTAGGGGGAGTTACAAGTGAGGAAAAAGAGTTTGGTTCTGCTTCTTTCCTTCCTTCTTTTGCTGTCTGGCGTCTTAGCCGGATGCGGGAATAATGGAGGAAATGCGGCAGGCACAACCGAAGACGGCAAGAAGGTAGTTGATTTCTGGACATTCTGGGGTTCGGAAACAAGGAAACCGATGATTGAAAAGATTATAAAGGATTTCAATGAGTCTCAAGATGAAATTATTGTAAAACATACATATTTGCCTTGGGGAGACATTTGGACGAAAAACCTGGCATCCATCGCTGCGGGAGATCCGGCTGATGTGATCATCAATGACATCAACTCTGTTGCCCAGCGTGCAGAAAACAACCAGGCTGAAGATTTAAGTGACTATTTTGATGAAGACTTTAAAGAAAACTTCTATCCGCATTTATGGGAGACGGTTGAATATGAAGGAAAGCCATATGCTGTTCCTTTTAATACGGACACACGCCTTCTCTTCTATAATAAGGATGCCTTCAAAGAAGCCGGCCTGGATCCCGAAAAGCCGCCTAAGACTTGGGATGAACTTGAAGAGTACGCTAAGAAACTGGATAAAAAGAACGGCGATGATTATGAACGCATAGGCTTTTATCCTCTATGGGGAAGTGTCGGCGCGGATGCCTGGATGGTAAATGCGGATAAGGGACAGAGGTTTATTGAAGATGGTGAGGTCATGATCAATACGCCGAGGAAGGTTGAGGCCCTGGAGTGGGTTAAGCAGTGGAAGGACCGAATCGGTGAAGATACCGTGCAGACCTTTGAAGCAGAGTTCCAGAATCAGCAGGCAAATCCATTCATCAGCGGGAAGATCGCTATGTGGGTTAACGTAGGTAATAATTACACTCAAATCAAGGAGTTTAAACCTGATATGAACTTTGGGGTTGCCCCCATCCCTGCTTATAGCGAAGAAGATAAACACTGGAGCAGCGGGGGAGGCTTTGTTGCCGAAATACCAAAAGGCGCAGATAACCCTGAAGCAGCTGCAGAATTCATCAAGTATTTAACAGGAAAAGAAGCTCAAAAGTACTGGGCTATGCAGAACTTTGATAACGTGGCAAATATTGAAGCGGCTGAAGCAGCTGCAGCAGAACTCGAAGGAAAAGATCAAGAAGTATATCAAGCAACGATCGATAACCTGGATACGACCATCCTTTCACCTACACCGGTGGAATACCCGGACTATCAAAACTTGATGAATCCAAAGATCGATCAATTCATGATGGGTGAAATCGACGCAGAAGCTGCATTGAAGGATGCGCAAAAAGCTGTTAAAAAAGTGAAAAGATAAATGCTGCCAGAGAGAAGGGATCCCTTCTCTCTTTTGGTCAATTGAATTTTTTGAAATAACACTTAGCACTCGGCTTATTAAAAAGGGGGGTAATCCTATGAAGGGGTCCAACGCAGAAGTAATATCAAACGCGGCAGAGTCAAGCAGAACGGCAGGGTTGAATTCAGGAAATGCCAAGCTGAGAAGGCAAAACGATGATGCCGGCAGCAGGGTGGTCTCTGTTACTCCGAAGAAAAGAATCATGTCCAAGAAAGCGAAGGATAATTTATTTGGGTATTTGTTCATCAGTCCTTGGCTGCTGGGATTCTTCGGCCTGACATTGGGGCCGATGCTGTTTTCTTTAGCTGCAAGCTTTACAGACTATAACATCACCTCGAAAATGAACTTTATCGGTCTCGATAACTATAAAAAAATGTTTACCATTGACGAAATGTTTTTGACTTCCTTATGGAATACATTGTATTTCGTTCTATTCTCAGTGCCGGCAACCACGGCAGGAGCCATTCTTCTTGCGGTGCTGTTGAATCAGAAGGTGCGGGGAATGAAATTTTTCAGGACGGTCTTCTATCTGCCTTCCATATTATCAGGAGTAGCGGTTTACTTCTTGTGGATGCAGCTGCTAAGCCCAAGTACAGGAATGATCAATACCTTCCTTGCATGGTTTGGAATTGACGGGCCTGCATGGCTGTTTGACCCGGAATGGACCAAGCCTTCCCTGATCATTATGAAACTATGGAGTGTAGGAGGGGGAATGCTGCTGTATTTAGCTGTCCTACAGGGTGTATCCAAGGAAATGTATGAAGCGGCAGAACTGGATGGAGCTAATATTTTTCATAAGTTTTTCTACATTACCCTGCCGATGATCACGCCAATCATTTTCTTTGATATCGTCACAAGTACAATCGGTGCTTTCCAGATTTTCCAGGAAGCCTATGTCATGACGGATAATGGAAGCGGGGGCCCTGCGAATTCACTGCTGTTCTACAATCTTCATATGTGGAATAATGCTTTTGAAATCTTTGATATGGGATACGCAACTGCAATGGCGTGGTTCTTGTTTGTAATCGTCCTGATCTTGACCTTCATCAACCTTAAGTTCGGGAAAAAATGGGTTTATTACGAAGGAGGGGACAGAAAATAATGGAAAACACACAAAAGGTCAATTTACGCCAATCCAAGAAATTCAGGGAGAGGCTCCACGGATGGATCATTCTCTTTATATTGATTGCCGGCAGTGTGGTCATTCTGTCACCCTTACTCTGGATGATATCAACTTCCTTGAAGACTCCGCAGGAGATTGCCCAGTATCCGCCTTCATTCCTGCCGGACAGCTTTCAGTTTTCTAACTATTTGAAGGCTTGGCAGACGGCGCCATTTACCAGGTGGACACTGAACACCCTGTTGATTGCTGTCATCGGTACGATCGGCAGTGTATTTATTAATTCATTGGTGGCTTATTCCTTTGCAAAAATCAGGTTCAAGGGCAGGAATTTTTTATTCGTCCTCGTTCTATCCACCATGTTGATTCCTGGATTTGTTACCATGGTGCCGCAATATATCCTGTTTTCTAAATTGGGATGGATCAATACATATCTGCCTTTGATTGTTCCATCTTTCCTGGGGAGTGCATTTTTCATCTTCCTTTTAAGACAGTTTTCCCTTACCATTCCGAATGAACTGCTTGATGCAGCGGTTTTGGATGGGGCCAACCATTTCCAGATCTGGTGGCACATCATGGTACCATTGACAAAGCCGGCCCTGATCACAGTGGCGATCTTTTCTTTCAATGGAGCCTGGAATGATTTGCTGGGACCTCTGTTATATTTGAATGACGAAAGTCTTTATACATTGCAGATAGGCATGCAGACATTCAAAGGGCAAATGCAGACCCAATGGCACTATTTGATGTCGATGTCTGTGATGGTCCTCGCGCCGGTAGTCTTGCTTTTCTTCTTCTTCCAAAAGCATTTTATCGAAGGATCCAATATTTCCGGCGGGATCAAATAAATATTGAAGCCAAGAAGAAGCTGCCGGAAACGGCAGCTTCTTCTTATAACTGAGACTTTAGCGCTTTAAAGCTGATTTTTATATTGCTTCTGCTAGGTGGTTTCCATTAGAATTGTACCTACATAATTTAAAGGTTTTTAATGGAGAGAGTGAATGAATGGAAAAACAGATGGAAATCAGATATGACATCATGGAGGTTTGCCTTCTTGCCGGGAAAATCATGCTGCAAAGCGGGGCGGAGACCTACAGGGTGGAAGATACAATGATGAGGATTGCTGCTTCATTCGGGATTAAGGAGTCCCATAGCTATGTAACGCCTACAGGGATCATCTTTTCTATTGAGACATCCGAACCGACGAAAACCAAGCTAATCAGGATTTCAGAACGGACTACTGACTTGAAGAAGGTGACGGTGGTAAACAGCATCTCGAGAAGGATCAGCAGCGGAGAGCTGACAATTGATGAAGCATATGAACTTCTGGAAGAGGCTGATGCGGCTACCATGCCGTTTCCGTTTAAGATTCAGATCTTAGCGGCAGCCATAGCAAGCGGATGCTTCCTGATCATGTTCCAGGGAAGCTGGCATGATTTTCTGCCTGCCGTTGTCACTGGGGGAGCAGGGTTTTTCAGTTTAATCTATTTTCATAAAGTTGTGCCGATTAAATTCTTTTCAGAGTTTCTCGCTTCTTTTACAATCGGCATGCTTGCGTTGGCATTTGTATGGACGGGAATCGGATTCGAATTGGATAAAATCATCATCGGCTCTGTCATGCCGCTGGTGCCGGGGCTTCTCATCACCAATGCTGTCAGGGACCTCATGGCAGGGCACCTGGTGTCAGGTTTATCAAAAGGTGCTGAAGCTTTCCTTACAGCATTTGCCATTGGTTCAGGTATCGCCATTGTTTTTACCTTTGTTTAAGGAATATTTAGAAGGGAGGCCATCAGCAGAATGTATATAATCGAACAAATCATCACCAGCTTCATTGCATCTGCAGCCTTCGGTGTCATTTTCAATGCACCTAAAGAGTCACTGGTCAAATGCGGCAGTGTCGGAATGTTTGGATGGATCATTTATATCGTTATGACAATGAATGGCATGGACATTGTACTTGCAACTGTGACAGCATCATTTTTGATAGCTGTCCTCAGCCAGATATTTTCGAAGTTCTATAAGACTCCTGTCATCATTTTCAGTGTTGCAGGAATCATTCCGCTTGTCCCAGGGGGGATGGCCTATGATGCCATGAGAAACTTTGTGCAAAATGATTATAATGCAGCTATCAGCCTGGCTGCCAAGGCCTTCATGATATCGGGCTCAATCGCCATCGGCCTTATTTTCTCAGAAGTGATTAACCAGGTGATAAGGAACCGGAAGCTAAGTACGTTAAAAGGCTGAGCAAAGAGGGGGATGGGTATGGAAAAAGAGACACTTAACATATTTGATAATGAGGGAAATCACATTGGAACAGCTCCGCGGGATGAAGTGCATCTTAAAGGATACTGGCATGAAACCTTTCATTGCTGGTTCATTAAACAGGAAAAAGAAACGTGCAGCCTGTATTTCCAGCTTCGCAGCACAGATAAGAAAGATTATCCCAACCTGCTGGATATCACGGCTGCCGGACATATCCTTTCATACGAGTCATTTGAAGACGGAATCAGGGAAGTAAGGGAAGAGACAGGGATAGAAGTCTGTTACGACCAACTCATTCCGGTCGGGATAGTGCCTTATGAAGTGATAAAAAAAGACTTTATTGATAGAGAACTTGCCCACCTTTTCCTTTATGAGTTTACCGGAACGCTGGATGACTTTTCTCTGCAGGCAGAAGAGGTATCAGGAATTTTCAAGGCTGAGCTCAGGCAATTTGAAGCACTGCGCGCCAATGAGGTGGAAGCAATTGAACTGGAAGGATTCATACTCAACGAGGGTGAAAAAAAAGAGAGTCATAACCTGCAAGCAGTGAAGTCTGACTTTGTCCCTCATGAAGAGGCCTATTACCAAAAGGTCCTTCAACATATCCAAGAGATCAAGGTGAATGGAACATCCAGAATAGAAAGAATATAGGTATAATCCTATTACTGCTGACTTTGTGCAAGTGTATATTTCATCTATACTTTCAGTCGATTCAGTGTGAATACAGATGAAGCATCTTTGGAAAAAGCTGTTTTCGCATATATTGCTGCTGTCGGTACAAAGGTTTTACGCTCGAAAAAGAACGAGCAACTCTTTTTTTCCTTCTCACCGGGGTTTTTACGACGATATACCAGGATATTAGTTGAAATTTAAATTGAATAGCAACAAAGTTGACGAAAAGAGCCTTGGAAAATGAAATACAGAACTTCATCAATCGCGGTGAGAAGGAAGAGAACGAGATTGAGTTAGTGAAGGTTGAGCGGCTGAGTGATACCGCTTTGCAAATCATATTTCTTATCAGGACATTTAGACCAGTGATGGGAAGTACGGCCTTTTAATAGGAAGGAATGACGATTTAGAGATTACAAAGATAAAAGCAAAATGGTTGTACGAAAAATTCAATTTTTCTGCAGATGTTACTGGAGATAGGGTCATATTGGAAAGCGTGAAGCTTCCAAAAGCTATGAAATCCACATTCCCTGCAGAACTCACCTTATACAACGGCCAAAATCAAATCATACAGTGAATCCGAAAACCCCAATCCTGTGGGTTTTTTTTATTTCTGCAGCATTCTTGAAAACTTCCCATCCTGTACATAGATTGTTAATAATTTCGTAATATTTACCTATTAATATGTAATCAAGCACCAAGAATGAACGAGTCAAAACGTGAAAGATCAAAAGGTGAACATACATCATTAACATATAGGAGGAAATAGAATGCTTGAACAAAATAATCATCATGAAGAAATTCAGGAAACAGAAGCCAATGAAATCAAAGATACAGTCGAGTGTATGGATAAAGAAGAAAGACAAAGGGATGAAAAGACAAAGAAAGCGTCCAGAGGAAGAGGGCTGATTCAAACAGTTGGAGCCGGCATCATAGGTTCCGTCCTTACACTGACAGTCCTGCCGCAAACGGACTATTATCAAGATATTATCCAGGATACAGCAGGCGTCACTCAGCAGGCGGAAACACCGGAAGCTTCACCTGTTAATGCATCGACCGTCTCAAATAGTGGAGATATTACAGGCATCGTTGAAAATGCATCTAAGGCGATTGTCGGGATTGAAAATTATCAAGAGCAGAGCAACCCATACACAGGTGTGTCACAGGAAGCTAAAGCAGGAACAGGATCAGGTGTACTGTTTAAAAAAGAAGGGGACTATGCGTATATCATCACAAATAACCATGTGATCGAAGATGCTTCCAATATCCAGGTTTCCCTGTACGATGGCCAAAAAACGAAAGGTGAGCTTATAGGGGCAGACCCGCTGACAGACCTTGCTGTCGTGAAAATTGATGCAAAATATGCAGACAACCTGTTGAAGGTCGGAGATTCCAGCTCCCTTCGTGCCGGTGAAGAGGTGATTGCCATCGGAAACCCGCTGGGACTTGATTTATCAAGGACGGTTACACAAGGAATTGTAAGTGCGGTTGACCGGACTATTTCTGTTCCTACATCTGCGGGCGAATCAGAGCTGAACGTCATACAGACAGATGCAGCCATCAATCCCGGGAACAGCGGAGGTGCTCTAATCAATTCAAAAGGCGAATTGGTTGGAATCAACAGCCTGAAGATCTCGACTTCAGGGGTGGAAGGCCTTGGATTTGCGATTCCAAGCAAAGAATTCCAGCCGATTGTCGATGAAATCATCAAGACAGGAAAAGTTGAGCGTCCTTATATAGGGATCGGCATGACAAGCCTGGCAGATGTTCCGCGCAACTACCTTCAGGAACTGCCGAATGAAGTGCAGGCAGGTGTCATTGTTGCTAATATAGACGAAACCTCAGCAGCAGCGGAAGCTGGGATTAAAGCCGGGGATGTAATAACTGAGCTGAACGGTGAAGCAGTTGGAACACCTGCTGATCTCAGAAGGCAGCTTTACTCCGGATTGAAAGTGGGAGATAAGGTCGACCTTACCATTTACCGTGGAGCAGAAAAGATGACAGTATCATTAACATTGACAAGCAATGCGATGATTAACTAAAAAAGAAAGTCCGGCGGCTGGTACAAAGCAGTTATTGTTTACCAGCCACCAGATGTAAAGGGAGAGCGATAAAGTGAATAAAAAGAAGAATCATATCAAATTACTAAGTTTAATTGGAAGTGTCGTGGTCGTCAGTCTGATCATTACAGGCTTTGTATTTTCCAAAGAGGAGGTGGTCGCAAAGGTGGGGGACAAGTCCATCAGTAAGAATGACCTTTACACCATGCTCGTGGATCAATACGGTGAAGCTGCATTGGACACGCTGATTGCCGACAAAATTGTAGAGTTGGAAAGTAACGAGCAGGATATAGAAGTGAAAGATAGTGAAGTAGATAAGGAATTGCAGATGTTGAAAGAAACCTATGAAAACGAGGAGGCTTTCAATCAAGCCTTGGCCTCCAGCGGCGCCAGCGTCGATAGTGTAAAAGAAAACATTAAATCATATTTGTTGACTGAGAAATTACTCAAGGACAGAGTGACGATAACCGAGGACCAAATCAAAGAGTACTTCAATACAAACAAAGATACCTTTGCTCAAAAAGAGCAGGTTGAAGCAAGCCATATCCTTGTAGAAGATGAAGAGACAGCGAAGGAAGTGAAAGAGAAGCTGGACAAAGGAGAGGACTTTGCAGAACTGGCTAAGGAATACTCTACTGACACTTCAAATGCTGAAGCAGGCGGGGAACTGGGCTTCTTTGCCAAAGGAGAAATGGTCGCGGAGTTTGAAGAAAAGGCATTTTCCATGAAAAAAGGGGAAATCAGCGAACCGGTAAAAACAGAATTTGGATACCATATCATCAAAGTGACTGACAAAAAAGAAGCAGAAGAAGCGGTTCTTGAGGACCATAAAGAAGAAATCAAGGACATCTTATTTGATCAGGCACTTCAAACAGAATATCCTGCTTGGCTTGAAGAACAAAAAGAAGACTACAAAATCGAAAACCTTCTATAAATATTCATCTTCCTGAAATGGATTGTTCACAGTTTAGCAATAACTTCTGGAGATACTGACATTGCAGGGCAGCGAATCATCACCTTCAATGTCGGTTACATAAATGGATTCCATGCCTCAGCATAATAAAGGAGGAAATAAAATGATGAAGAAAAAAAGACTTACCTACGTTTTGACTGGTGCACTGGCAGTCGGGATTCTGGGGGCTATACCAGCATTCGCTGCGGAGGATGATGCAGCACAATCAACTGAATCAAATGCCAGCATCGAAAAAGACACAGCGTTCGGGGGCAAACATGGCGGTGGCCGAGGGAAATTCGGCTTTGATGAAGAGCAGTTGAAAGAAAAGGCAGAAGAACTTGGGATAGACACCACTGAAAAAAACTCAAGAGAACTGGCCAAAGAGGTTATGGAAGCCCAACTTGAGAAAAAAGCAAAAGAGCTTGGAATTGAGACAGAAGGAAAAGATCACCATGCCCTCATGCAGGAAATCCGTAAGGTTCAGATTGAATCAAAAGCAAAAGAGCTTGGAATTTCCACTGAAGGAAAAGAACTGGCTGAATTGGTTCAAGAAGTAAGGGAGGCATTGGTGAAAAAGGAAGCAAAGGAGCTCGGTATTGAGACAGAAGGCAAGGAATTGAAAGCATTGGCGGATGAGGTAAGAAACGCCGCATTGCAAAAACAGGCGAAGGAACTGGGAGTTGAAACCGAGGGGAGAGATTCTCACCAGCTGATGCAGGAAGTGTTTGATGCATCTATCCTGAAAGCTGCAAAAGAATTGGGCATTGAGACAGAAGGGAAATCAACAAAAGAACTTATGAAAGAAATCATGACAGATCATGCCGATGAAGCAAAGGAAATGAATATCTTCCCATTCAATAAAGAAAAAGATTTCTTCTTCCATGGAGGAGGACAGAGACATCACGGCCCTGGACATGGAAAAGGCTTTGACAGGGATGCCGGACAAAATATAGACGGATCAGCTGCAGATACCGAAGATACTTTATAAAAAGGCTGTATTCGCATATATAGCTGCTTTCGGAAAAATCACAAGTGACGGATTTTTCCCCTGTATTCAAAGGTTTTACTCCCGGAAAAGAAAGGGATGGCCCCTTCTTTCCTGCTCACCGCTGTTTTGACGACGATTCACCAGTTATATTGAATAGTCAAAAAGTTTAGGATAAGAGCCTATAAAAAACAAAATGCCAAACAGGAAAATCCCCGTTAAAAGCGGGGGTTTTTCACATTGTTTCAGGTCACTTCCTGAGGGAAAACTATTAGAAGGAATCGGAAAAAAATACTATAATTTAAATAGAAATAAATGTGGTATCCGGGAAAGGGACGATAATGATGAAAGTGCTGGTTGTGGAAGACAATGAAAGTGTCACATCTATGCTGGAAATGTTTTTTATAAAAGAAGGAATCCAGGGGGAATTTGTTCATGACGGGGCTGAAGGCTACCAGCGCTATCAAGAAGGACATTGGGACCTTGTGATACTGGACTGGATGCTGCCCGGCATGGACGGCGTGACGATCTGCCGGAAAATCAGGGAAGAAGGGACGCAGATCCCCATCATTATGCTGACCGCGAAAGACAGTGAATCCGATCAGGTTCTGGGTCTTGAACTCGGTGCTGATGACTATGTGACAAAACCATTTTCACCTCTTGCATTGATGGCGAGGATCCGCGCGGTGACCCGCAGGTATCAAGGTGAAAAAGCGGCTGCTTCCGGTAGTGCCGACGTATCGACAGCTGACTTTCAAATCAGCAAAGAAACGCGGGAGGTGCTTCTTAAAGGAGTGCCCCTTACCAACTTGACGCCAAAGGAATTTGATTTGCTCTATTATCTTTCACAGCATCCAAGACAGGTGTTTTCAAGAGAGCAGCTTCTGGAGCGCGTATGGGGTTATGATTTTTACGGCGATGAAAGGACAGTCGACGTCCATATCAAAAGGCTTCGCAACAAAATCGGCAGCCAGGAAAAACCCTATTTGCACACGGTATGGGGAGTAGGGTATAAATTTGATGAAGCGGCGGCCGGAGATGAAAATTAGGTATCTATATCAGCTTCTGCTTAGCCATACGAGTGTGCTGATCATTGCGTTCCTTATCCTTGGCCTCTTGTTTTCCCAATATGTTGAAAACCTGGTGTATGAAAATAAAGTCGAGGAATTGAGTTCCTACGGGGAAAAGATTTTATCAGATCTGGAAAGGCCGAGTCCGCGGAGGCCACTTTATCTTGAACAATACAGCAACCTGCTTCATGCCAGGGATATTGATTTGATCACTTTCAATGAAAATGGGGTTGTCTCCTTCTCGCGTGGAGGTGTTTATCCCCGCATTGAATTGACTGAGGAAGAGTGGAAGAAAATTGAGCAGGGTGAAGCGGTTCCTCTCAAAAAGGATTTTGGGCGCTTCGACCAGGCAGTCTCTCTGGTCATTATGCCGCGAATCATCAATGATCAGCTTGCCGGCGGGTTGATCCTTATCTCTCCGATCAGCGGAACCAGGGAAATGCTTAGTGAAATCAACAAATACCTGCTGTACATTGTCCTCATTTCACTGGCGATTTCTCTTTTGGTCAGTCTGTTTTTATCAAAGCTGCATGTGAAAAGAATACAGCGCATCAGGAACGCCGCCTCTCTTGTATCATCAGGTAATTACGACGTCCGCGTGCCGAGCTCCAATTTCGATGAAATCGGCGACCTGGCGGAGGATTTCAATGAAATGGTCACCAAATTGAAGGCTTCCAAAGAAGAAATCGATAGCCTGGAAAACCGGAGAAGGCAGTTCATGGCCGATGTCTCTCACGAACTGCGGACACCTCTTACAACCATTCGCGGCGTCATGGAAGGAATCCGGAATGACATGATACCCGAAGAACAAAAGGAAAAAAGCTTCGGTCTGGTCAGCCAGGAAACCCGCAGGCTGATCAGGCTCGTCAATGAAAATCTGGATTATGAAAAAATCAGGTCCAATCAGATTGCTATCACGAAAGTGACAGTCCCGCTCCTGGATGTTTTGGAAGTAATCAAGGAGCAGCTGGACTTTCAGGCGGAAGATAAACAAAACGAGATCCAAATCAAAGCTGACCCTGCCATCAAGGTCCAGGCAGATTATGACCGCCTGATTCAGATTCTCATCAATATTACGAAAAACAGCATCCAATTCACAGAAGGCGGTTCAATCTGGCTTAGAGGTGCATCCTCTGAAAAAGAAACGATCATTGAAATTGAGGATACCGGGATGGGAATGGATCCCGATGAAATAGAATCAATCTGGCGCCGATTCTATAAGGCAGACCTGTCACGGACCAATAATCCTTATGGGGAATTCGGGCTCGGGCTGTCCATCGTGAAACAATTGGTGCTGATGCACAAGGGTACTATCAAGGTTTCCAGTGAAAAAGGAAAGGGGACAAAGTTTGTTATCCGGCTTCCCTTGGAAAGCAAAGAAGGCTGATCAGCATAGATCAGCCTTCTTCACCTTTATGTCAGAGAATGATGTCACTCAGTTGAAGCGGCTTCAGTGCGTTGGTTTTATCCACATAAATGAACGCATCATATCTTTCGGACATCAGGGAAGGGACATAATTGCCATACTGTTCATATTGAGGCCGGTACACGACACCGATGGCCCTGTGTCCAAGGGGAGTATGGAACTGCTTTCGATTTTCATCGTTGAAAACAAGAATTTGATCGAAATTTCCAGCTTGATGCATCGCATCTTCCCAGCTGCCTCTGCGTGCAGGGGGCACTGCCATTCTTTCGAAGTCCATGCCCCATTCTTCTGAGGCTATCACCGTACCGCTGTGAGTTCCGAACCCGACTATGAACACATCTTCCTTCGGGTTCTGCTCCCTGACAATCTGTCCTACATTGGTCATGCCTGCTTCCATCATATCTGTTGCACGTGCATCGCCGACATGCGTGTTATGCTCCCAAACAATCACTTTTGCATCGTCGCCATATGATTTCATGACAGCATTCAAGGATTCGACCATATGCTCATCCCGGACATTCCAGGATTGTTCATCATTGGTTACCATGGCCCGGTAGTAGTGTTCCGCGTTGGCTGCCACCATCGCATTCACCTCAAGATTCAGCTCCTGCTCATGATCACTCGTGTAATGTTCTTTGTTTTTCCTGATGCTTGAAAGCAGCTGTATGACTTCCTCCGTGCAGTCCGACCCAAGGAATCCGGCGGATACAGCATACTCCTGTGCTTCCCTGTTAAATGGTTCGAAGCAGGAGAAGGCTTTTCTCGCTTTTTCAAGGTCGGGGGAGTTGGTCTTCTCAAGATAGCTGATGACTTCCTCCATCGATTCCCAAAGGCTGTACACATCGATCCCATAAAAGCCGGTTTGTTGCTTGCGGTCAATGTTCGTATTGTATTCCTTCAGCCAGGAAATGAGATCCGCCACTTCTTCATTGGCCCACATCCATGTCGGCCAGCGTTTGAAGGATTGCAGGACCTCTCGTGGATTTTTAGTGTCATCATACCCCTTGATATATTTATTGACACTTTGTGATGCCGGCCAGTCTCCTTCCACGGCAATGATATTGAACCCCTTTTCCTCAATCAGCCTCTTCGAAAGCTCTGTCCTGATTTTATAATATTCGGAAGTTCCATGGGATGCCTCGCCAAGAAGGACAATCCGGGAATCGCCGATTGCATTGATGATTCTGTCAAGGTCATGTTCTGACTTATATTCGCTTGAATAGTGCTTTATCGATTGAATAACAGACTCATTCATTCATATAACCTCCTTATTGCTTTAACGCATCACCGCAGCGGGGGACAGTCCCCTGTTACTTTAACGCATCACCGCGATGGGGGACAGTCCCTCATTGCTTTAATGCGTCACCTTGTCATAGTGTTTACTGGTATTTTGCGTCATAACTGTTTTGTCCTGCATGTCCTGCAAGAAGAGTATCAGCAAAGCCTACGAGCCGGTTGACCAATTCATCGCACACCGCATAAACAAGAGGGTGCTGGCCGGGTTCGTAAAGGACAGGGTCATCAAGAATGACCGTGGTGTTAATGAACACATCTTTGTTTCCAAGCAAATTGTAATGAACAATCACTTTTCCGGCTGCCCCGCCAGTCCGCGGATAAGTATAATCCGGAAGGAAAACAAACCCACTCCTCCGCACTGGGCGAAGCGGAAATTTTCGTGAATGCCATGCCGCTGATCTGCCGGTCAATTTGCGACTTCTGCGCGTCACTTAGTAAATCAAATTAAGGTTTTTTCCAAAACGTCAGTCCTTTATCAATTGATACTGTCTATGTTGCCCTATTAAACTCGTCTATAGTATGTAATTAGTCTAAAAGGCGATAAAGTAAACGGGATAAATGTGGAAAATGGATGTGGGATTGTGGTGGAAAAGCTGTTTTGGCGGTATCGTGAATCAAGCTGTTTTTAATCCTTATACCCATAACCAGCCTGTTTCAATGCCGGTGCATAACTTTCAAGGTGGAGGCAAAACAACCTTCGTTCCGTGCATAAATTGTAATTCTGGTGCCTTAACTTTCTTAGTGATGCCATGGCAGAGTTTATTTTTTACATATGAAGGGTTTATCGAAAAAGAGAATGGTCTTTATAAGAAGCTGTTTTCACATATATTGTTGGTTTCGAAGTACCAGATTTTTCTCTGTATTCAAAGGGTTTACTCTCGAGAAGAACGAGCAGCTCTTTTCTTTCCTGCTCACCGGGGTTTTTACGGCGATTTACCAGAATGTTATTTGAAAATTATACTGAATAGCAACAAAGTTTACGGAAAGAGCCTTTTAAGAAATCAGCTAGTTGAAGTACTTTTGGCTCCCGCCGAAGATTACCCCCGCCAAATAAAGGGAAAACAGAAATCAAAAAAAGGAGGCATACATATGAATTGGATGCCATTAATCCTGGCATTGGTCCTTGCAGTGGTACACCTTTCTGCAAGAAGGATGGTATTTCTTGAGTCGATTCCAAGAAGCAAATTTCTATCCATTGCAGGCGGGGTATCCGTCGCGTATGTATTCATTCATATCCTTCCCGAGCTGAAGGAACATCAGGAATCGATTGCCGAGTCGGCAGAGATTCTTTCGTTTCTTGAACTTCATGCCTATTTAATTGCTATGCTTGGCCTCATTATTTTCTATGGATTGGAAAAAGCTGTGCAGGATTCCAAAAAGAAAAACAGCGATACGGAAAACAAGCCGGGCAGATCGGCATTCTGGGTTCATATCAGTTCATTCTTCGTTTACAATGGTTTGATTGGATATCTCCTGGTTCACAGGGAAGAATCCGGTTTGCTGAATCTGCTGTTGTATGGAACAGCCATGGCGCTTCATTTCATAGTAGTGGATTTCGGTCTGAGAGAGCATCATAAGGACAGGTATGACCGGGAAGGCCGCTGGATTCTCGCTTCGGCAATTTTAGTAGGGTGGGCAATCGGCGCCATGTCAGAAATCCCGGAAGCATTGCTGGCGCTGCTGTTTGCATTCCTGTCAGGGAGTATCATCCTGAACGTCCTGAAAGAGGAAATCCCGCAAGAACGTCAAAGCAGTTTCTGGGCATTTACAATCGGCGGCATTGGATATGTCATCCTCCTCTTAAGTGTGGGATGATGCGAGACGGCTGTGAGGCCGTCTCTTTTTGTGTGGAAATGAGATACAATCCTTTAGTACTTTAACGTAACCGGGGACAGTCCCCCGCTGCATTAACGCGTTAATGCACATGGGGACTGTCCCCGAGTGCTTTAAAGCGCTAAAGGGGCATAATTCTTTCAGTTAAGATTCAAACTATTTTTAAAATAAGGGAAAAGCCATTATAATTAATAGGATAAAATACGGATTCCGAAATATATAAGCATCCAAGAAGTATGGGGGAGCCTCAATGAAAAACATGTTTTCTTTTTTGAAGAAGTACCGGTGGGCAATGGGGATTGCCTGGACGCTGATGTTGATTGAACTGGCAGTGGAATTGCTGCTCCCTTTGTTTATGGCGAAGGTCATTGATGAAGGGATTCTGCAGGAGGATATGCAGGCTGTCTGGTACTGGGGCGGCATCATGTCTGCCCTGGCACTTGCGGCATTTGCTGCAGGAGTTACAAATTCCTTCTTTGCGGCACATGCAAGCCAGGGAGCGGGATATGACATCAGGAAGAGCCTCTATGAGAAGATCCAGAACTTCTCATTTGCGAATTTCAGCAGATTTCCTTCCTCATCATTGATCACCAGGCTGACCAATGACGTCACTCAGATCCAGAATACAATTTTCACTTCGCTCAGGATCATGATGAGATTACCGCTGCTCGTCATCGGCGGAACGATTATGGCACTGATCGTGGATGTTAAACTTGGGCTCATCCTTCTGCTCGTCATCCCGTTCATTATTGTATTCTTATTATGGGTTCTGAACAGCGGATGGACTATGTTCAGATATGTCCAGCAAATGCTGGATTCAGTGAATGATGTCATCCAGGAGAATTTGAAAGGCATGAGGATCATCAAGGCCCTTCTCAGGGGAAATCATGAGAATGGGCGTTTTACAGAAGCAAATAAAACACTTATGAAGAAAACAGTCAGTGCACTCCGGTTGATGGAAGCAATCATGCCTGTACTGTTAATTGTCATGAATGGCGGCATCCTGTTGATCCTGTGGGTAGGGAACGCGGAAGTAACGAACGGCAATGCGGCAGTTGGCGATGTAGTGGCGATCATCAATTATGCTACAAGAATTACAGGGGCGTTCTCAGTTTTTGCGTTTATCATCATGAGTTTTTCACGAGCAAGGGCTTCTGCAGGAAGGATTGCAGAAGTGCTTGAAACCGACATCGATCTTGTGGATTCACAGCATAGCGACCCTTCCCTTAAAGTCAGGGAAGGAAAAATTGAATTCAGGGACGTATCGTTCCATTATCCCGGGACAAAGACCGATGTGCTGGATAGAATCAGCCTGAAGGTCAAGCCCCGGGAAATCGTATCGATCCTCGGTGCAACAGGGTCCGGCAAGACCTCCCTTTTCCAGCTGATCCCTCGATTGTATGAAGCAACCGGTGGCGAAATACTTGTCGATGATAAAGATATTAAACAATATAAACTCGAAAATTTGAGGAAGAGCATCGGTTTTGTACCTCAAGAGGCGTTTTTGTTCTCGGGAAGCATAAGGGAAAATATTGCATGGGGTAAAGGGGATGCTTCAATGGATGAAGTCATAGAAGCAGCCAAATCAGCCCAGATACACGATTTGATAGAAGGAC
Organism: Bacillus salacetis; assembly: GCF_003581585.1. Classification (GTDB taxonomy): domain Bacteria; phylum Bacillota; class Bacilli; order Bacillales; family Bacillaceae_B; genus Rossellomorea; species Rossellomorea salacetis. The sequence continues at coordinate 85,717 of NZ_QXIR01000014.1, read as the reverse complement.
TGCCTAAGGGTTACGACACCGTGCTGGGCCAAAAGGGCGTCAACCTGTCAGGCGGGCAGAAGCAGCGTCTTTCCATTGCGAGGGCGCTTGTAAGGAAGCCGAAAATCCTGATCCTGGATGATAGCACAAGTGCGCTGGATTTAAAAACGGAGTCGAAATTGATTCAGGCAATCGGAAACTACTCCTGTACGATCCTGATAGTGACCCAGAAAATCAGCACCGCCATCCAGTCAGATAAAATTTTTCTAATTGAAGATGGAAAGGTGACCGCGGATGGGCGTCACGAGGAATTGATCTCGAGCTCCCCGCTGTACTGCAAGATCTTCATATCTCAATTTGGAGAGGAGAACCTCGAGCATGCCAAGGCATTACAGTAGCGCACCCAAGAAGAAACCGAAAATCAAGAATTGGAAAAATACAATCAAGCGGCTCTGGGGCTATCTTTCTAAAGAAAAGGGAATTTTAAGCTTGGTCATCCTGATGGTATTCATCAGCTCTATCCTTGGTCTGCTTGGGCCTTTCCTGGTGGGCATGGCGATTGATGACTATATTGTCACACGTGATGCAGGCGGGCTTTTACAACTGATCATTTGGCTGGCTGCTGTCTACATTGTCTACTCTGCAGCCATGTGGCTCCAGGCATATTGGATGATAGGGATTGCGCAGGACACCGTTTACCGGATGAGGACAGACCTGTTTCAGCATTTGCACAAACTGCCGATTCCATTCTTTGACCGCCGGCAGCATGGGGAATTGATGAGCCGTGTCACCAATGATATGGAGAATGTCAGCTCGACACTTAACAGTTCGGTCATACAGATATTTTCCAGTATACTCACTTTATTTGGAACAGTCGGGGTCATGCTTTGGCTGAGCCCGCTATTGACCCTTATCGCACTGATGATCATACCAGCTATGTTCCTGGGTCTGAAGTGGATTACAAATCGAACAGGAAAGCTTTTTAAGGAGACCCAGAAAAACCTTGGCGAATTGAATGGATATATTGAGGAGACTGTATCAGGACAGCGGATTGTCAAAACCTTTTCCCAGGAGGAAAAGGTCATGGATGACTTCCTCGTGAAGAGCGGCAGGTTAAGGACCTCTGCTTACTGGGCATCCACCTATTCGGGATTCATCCCAAAGTTGATGAACATGCTGAACAACTTGAGTTTTGCGGTCATCGCAGGGGTCGGAGGTGTCCTTGCCGTTCAGGGAGTCATTACAATCGGGGTCATAGTCATCTTTACGGAATATTCCCGTCAGTTTACAAGACCGCTGAATGATCTTGCCAACCAATTTAATACCCTATTATCAGCCGTAGCAGGAGCCGAGCGGGTGTTTGAGATACTTGATGAGGAACAGGAAGAAAAAGATGAGGGCAGTGCTGTTGCTGCGAGTAACATTGAAGGGGAAATCGAGTTCTCACATGTCACCTTCTCTTATGATAAAAAAGTAAGGACTGTGGAGGATATTTCATTCAAAGCAGAGCCTGGACAGACGATTGCATTGGTTGGACCTACAGGGGCTGGAAAAACGACAATCACCAATATCCTTTCAAGATTTTATGATCATGATGAAGGAACAATCACAATTGATGGAAAAGACCTTTTACAGATAAAAAGGGAAAGCCTTCGAAAAAACATGGGATTTGTCCTGCAGGATTCCTTCCTATTCCAAGGCACCATCCGTGAAAACATCCGCTATGGAAGGCTGAATGCAGCGGATGAGGAAGTGGAGATGGCAGCAAAAGAAGCGAACGCACACTCATTCATCATGAAGCTGCCTGATCAGTATGATACAGTGCTGTCCCAGGATGGCGGCGGGATCAGCCAGGGCCAGAAGCAGCTGCTTTCGATTGCCAGGGCCATTTTATCCAACCCATCCCTTCTGATCCTGGATGAAGCGACCAGCAGTATCGACACCGTTACAGAAGTGAAAATCCAGGAAGCACTGCAGCGCCTGATGAAAGGCAGGACCAGCATCGTCGTCGCCCACCGTTTGAATACGATTCAGTCAGCTGATCAGATACTTGTTCTGCAAAGCGGCTGTATCACTGAACGGGGATCACATGAGGAGCTGCTGGGGCAGAAAGGCTTTTACTATGAACTTTATAACAGCCAGCTGAGGGAAATAAGCTGAGAATGGGGATGTTCAACACGACGTTGAGCATCCTTTTTTGGTTCGTCCTGCATTTGCATGGATCGGTGATAAAAGGCAGCTGTTGATAGGGGGAGAAGCCGATGAATCCGCAGCTAAATTCATGCCAGGGCAGGAATCAACATACCTTTTACAGAGGACTTCAGATTAAGAAGGTGGGATGGATGACATGCTGCTTGTTGGCGGGAGTATTTATTTGCGTACCCTTGAAGAAGGGGATGCTGCTGCATTGGCAGGATTAATTAAGAGTAATAAAACCTTTTGGGGAGAAACAGAACCTGATTGGGAAACTGGGTTTTCCCGAGTCACGAACCAGCTGCAAAACATACAGTATTTCCGGGACGGGTTCAGCCGGGATGAATTCTATACTTTTGGGATTTTCGAGAGAAGAAGCAATAGCCTGATCGGCGTCATCAATCTTTATGATGTTAAAAGAGGGCCGTTTCAATCAGCCTCGGCAGGAATTGCGATAGACAAAAACAACAATTCAAAAGGAGTGGGGACGGACAGTTTGAAGCTTCTTCTCTCTTTTGCATTTAATTCTATCAACTTGAACAGGGTTTCAGCAGAGGTAATGCCGCGAAATGCTGCATCTGTAAGGGTATTGGAAAAGGCAGGCTTTCAAAGTGAAGGACTGAAGCGGGAGAATATCCTCGTCAATGGAAGGTGGGAAAGTCATTTGCAGTATGCCCTGCTGAAAAAAGAGTGGGCTTGATATTTGTGGCATAAGTGTGTGGGAGGTGGAATCCATGATAATTGTCGGAGACCGGATTTTCTTGAGGACATTTGAGGAGGGAGATGCCAAAGCACTCACGAAAATCATTACCCGCAACAAACCGTTTTGGGGAAGGGCAGAACCGGATTGGCCTGAAAGTTATTATACTGTCGAGGGGCAGATACACAATATCAGGTTTTTCCGTGAAGGTATTCAAAAGGGGCAGCATTATTCGTTTGGCATTTTTGATAAGGGAACATACAAATTGATTGGTCTCATCAACCTCTATGACATCAAATGGGGTCCATTTCGATCCGGTGTGGTTGGCTACTCTGTCGATAAAAAACATAATGGCAAAGGGGTGGGTACAGAAAGCCTGCTGCTGATTTTGGGATTCACATTCAACCATTTGAATCTGAACAGGGTATCAGCTGAAGTCCTCCCGCGTAACGCTCCTTCAATCAGGGTGTTGGAGAAGGCCGGTTTCTTGAAGGAGGGGATAAAAAGGGATAGTACCCTCATCCAGGGTACATGGGAGACACACCTCCAATTTGGACTTCTGAAAAAAGAGTGGGAAAAATTGTAGTTAAAACTAATGGTATTAGTTATAATGAAACTAACACCATTAGTTTTTTGAAGGGGGCGTCATTTGCTTGAATGTGACAAAGCGAAAGAATCTTTATCAACTAGCTTTTATGCCGAGGCTTTTTCCAGTGAATTGTTATCTTATTGAGGAAGAAGCCAGTTTAACATTGATTGATGCTGCCTTTGCCCATAATGCCAACTCTATCCTAAGAACAGCAGCAGAGATTGGGAAACCAATAAAACGAATCTTGCTGACTCATGCACACGCTGACCATGTTGGAGCTCTCGATAAAATTATATCTTCCAATAGTGGAATAGAGCTATGGGTCCCAAAACGTGATGAGCGCTTGTTGAATGGAGATACAAGCTTGGACCCGGGAGAACCGCAGAAACCCATTAAAGGAGGCGTACCCAGGAATCTTAAAGCGAAGGCGGATCATTTGATGAGTGAAGGTGATCGAATCGGGTCGCTGATTGCCATTGATACACCGGGCCATACGCCTGGATCCATGTCTTTCCTAGATGCCAGGGACCGTTCGATCATTGCAGGGGATGCGTTTCAAACCAGGGGAAGAGTGGCAGCAGCAGGGCAGCTGGTTCCATCTTTTCCGTTTCCTGCAATGGGAACATGGTGTAAAGAAATGGCTGTAGCAAGTGCAGAAAAGATCAAAAGTCTTAATCCGTCCCTGCTGGCGGTCGGACATGGCAGAATGCTTGAAAGCCCGAATAATGAATTGGAAGAGGCAATTAAAGCTGCTGGTTACAAATAAAGTGAGCAATTGGAAGGAAGTGATCACATGTCACCCAGAATGGGACTAACACGGATGAAAGTAGTGGATACAGCAGGAGAGATGGCTGATCACAAAGGAATTGAATATGTTACTATCGCCAATTTAGCGAAGGAACTGGAAATCCGCCCTCCTTCTTTATACAACCATATCAAAGGTTTAAATGAATTGAGAACTGAGATGGCTGTTCAGGGTTTGAATGGTCTTTACAGTGAGATGAAATCGGGAGCTGAAGGCAAAGAAGGCGATGATTCCATCCAGTCTTTGGGGGCATCCTATCTGAACTATGCCAGAAAGCATCCAGGATTATACGAAGCCGCCTTGCTGGCACCGGACCCAAGGGATGAAGAAGTCCAAAATGCCGGCAATCAAATCGTCAATCTGTCACTCGAGGAATTGAAATACCTAAAGCTCTCCCCGGAAAATGCGCTTCATGCAGTAAGGGGACTCCGCAGCTTGTTTCACGGGTTTGCTTCCCTGGAGCATAAGGGCGGTTTCGGACTTGATTTGAGTGTAGAAGAAAGTCTCCGCAGGATGATCGGCGCATTTCTATCAGGAATGAGGGTGTAATCAATTTTTGTAAAACAAAAGGCTGTTTTCGCATGAATTGCTGCTTTCGGGAAGACCCCAAGAGCCGGATTTTCCCCTTGTATTCCAAGAAAAAGGGGAGTAGCTCTTTTCTTTTTTGCTTACCGGTTTTTTTTCGGTGAATGACCAGCATATTATATGACTAAATAGTCAATAGCAACAAAGTTTACGAAAAGAGCCGAACAAAAAGAACGCTAAAGGAAGAACCAATGTCTTCAACGTTCTCTTTTTGCAATGAACACATGATGGAAACCATACATAAGCAGGGATTTTGTTAAGAAAACAAGCAGCAGCTGCAGCTGGTTCATTCTCAAGAGTGTCCAGATCCCCAGCTTTTTGAACCACAAATAGAATGGATAAACGAAAAAGGCATCGACAACCAGATTAAGAAACAGGAACTGAGGCAGTCTTCCGTAGGTATATTTAAGAATGAATATGCTTCCGGTAAAAAACGGTCCGATACAAACGGTGTCATCCCTCTTATCCGGGGAGAAAGTGTGGGGTAGATTACCCACCATTTTAGTTTTGTTGCAATTCGGTCTTCGATTAACAGAAATATACACATGAACAGGGATGCCGGTGTAAACCGCTTAACAGATTTCCATCCTGCAAACGGCACCATGACCCAGGAAAAAGCTAATAACAACAGCACCAGAATACGCGACAGTTTCATCATCCAGCCTCCTTAGACTTAATTTGTCTTAAACAGGAAGGAATATACACACAGGAAGGCACAAAAAACAAGCAGCCCCCGGCTGCTTGTTTTCGTTCTATGAGGATTTGGTGCGATTCGGACGTGCTTAGCTTCTTTTCAGGAAAACAGTCCGAATACCGGTGTGATTCGGACAAACCTGGCTTCTATTCAGGAAACCAGTCCGAATACCGGTGTGATTCGGACAAACACGTCTTCTATTCAGGAAACCAGTCAGAATACCGGTGCGATTCGGACGAACACGGCTTCTTTTCAGGGGAAACTGTCCGAATACCGGTGTGATTCGGACAAACCTGGCCTCTATTCATGAAACCAGTCCGAATACCGGTGTGATTTGGACAAACGCGTCTTCTATTCAGGAAACCAGTCCGAATCCCGGTGTGATTCGGACAAACCTGGCTTCTATTCAGGAAACCAGTCCGAATACCGGTGCGATTCGGACAAACCTGTCTTGTTTTCAGGGGAAACAGTCCGAATCCCAGTGCGATTCGGACAAACCGGTATTCTTTTCAGGGGAAACAGTCTGAATACCGGTGCGATTCGGACAAACCTGTCTTGTTTTCAGGGAAAACAGTCCGAATACCGTTGAGATTCGGACAAACCTGTCTTGTTTTCAGGGGAAACAGTCCGAATACCGTTGTGATTCGGCAAAACCTTTCTTCTTTACCAGGAGATCACTCCGGATTTATTTATGATGAAACGGACATTTCCCTTTTATCGGTTCCACGTCATCCCCAATGAAATACTGCTTCCACTCCCGGTGCTCGGGATCGCCGTAGTGGCTGATGTCAGGATGTTTTGGAAGGTTGTCCCACTTCTCGACTCTCTCGCGGACTTTTTCACGTGACATGATCCCGCCTTTGGAGGTCCCTTCCAACCCTTCGAAAATTCTGCGCGGCTGGAAGCCGAGGACAAGGGAATTGCCTAAATCCCGTGTCTTCCTTTGTTTATATGCCGGCGCGTTGCCGAATACAAAGTAAGGTTCCCCGGCAAAAGAGAATGCCCACAGGTGGTTGTCGGGGTCCTGTGGATAATCCTCAGGCCACGGCTTGGTATCTTTTTCATGAAGGTATTGAAGGATATTCCAAAAATACTCCCGGTAATGAGGAATATCCTTTTCGTCCTTTTCCGGCTCGACAAAGAGGAATAATCCATGGCGCTTAGGCTTTGGGCTGTCGAATAAAGAAATGAATTTTTCCAAGGTCTGCGGAAGGGATGCCCAATCATCATGAGTGATATAGGAATACCGCAGCTCTCCTTTCAGCTCGCCTGACATGCCGAAATAACAAGGGAATGTTTTATCCGTTACTGTATCCCTGAATATTTGATATTCTTCAATTACCCATTGAGGCACTTTATCCTCGTCCAACATATCTTCTTTTTTCAATAAACGGTGTTCAATTGCAATCTCCATCGTCAGATTATCTCCTCTATTTTAAATTAATTCCATCAATATCTACCCCTTTGAAGAAAAAATAAAACAGATAACCCCCTTTTTTGTGGGAAAATCTGGAGTCCTCAAAAAGTTTAGCACATTGCCAAAAGGGTAAATTTTGTTTAAGAACCTATTCACAAGCTAAAGCTTGCAAGGAGGCAATATAGATGGAAAAAAGTGTTGTTGGAGCATATGACTCTACTGCCGAGGTAATGGATGTAATAAACAGTCTGACAAAAGACGGTTATTCAGAAGAAGATATCCTTGTCATATCACAAAGAAGGGATATTGACACATTGGACAACACTTCCGGCCTTCATGTGGAACATCCGGATGGACATCATAAAGAAAGGACCCTTTGGGAAAAGATTAAAGATTCCTTTATGGTCCAGGAACATGAAGGGGCCGGTAATGATCTTTCGCAATATGAAATCCCGCTCAATCAGGTAGGGACCTATCAATCCAAGCTTGAAGATGGGAAAATCCTGGTTGCTGTACAAGCAAAGGATAAATATGTTCTGAACCACGGCGGGGAAGTTGTGGATGAGGGAGCAAACATCAAGCCTGCATCCAAGCGGGAAGGCGTATTCGAAGATGAAGGAATGGATGAAGTGAATCGAGAGCGTAACCAAACCGCCTTGGAAAATGAGTTCTTTTCAAAAGAAGAAGAAAATCACGGGCACCGTACTGAACCTGATGATATTGATAAATTGAACGAAGTCAGGAACCAGACTACAACCGAAAATTTCAATAGTTCTCCAACAGCTGATAAAAGTGTTGGGAACCATGGTGCCGAGCGTGAAGACCTCAGATCGGGGAATGTGGATACCACTGAAGATACACTTGGCGGTAATGTAGGGAATACTTTAGGCGGAAAACTTGGAACTGCCGGCAGGGATTCTACCGGACAGGAAGGACTGGAAAACAGTTCAGACTATCAAACTGAAAAAGAGCATGCCGATGAAAAAAATGCTGAGCACTTAAAAGAAAAAGAGCAGAAAGAAAGATTCAAAAAAGATGATTATAGAGGAGATTTTTAATCTCACTGGAAAGGACTCACTGCATTTAACTGCAGTGAGTTTTTTTATGCTTAAAATCTCTTTATGAAAAAGTGGTTACTTATTTTCAATAATTTTCTAAAAAAAAGATTGTCTAATAGTCCAGTTATGAAATATAATTCGAATAGAAACAAAATTCAGAATTTTTCAAGGGGGAGTATGGTTGGAGACGATTGTTAATTGGCTTAATGGCATATTGTGGAGTTCGCCTGTCATTTATTTGATCTTAGCAATAGGACTGGTATTTTCGATTATGACCCGTTTTCTGCAAGTAAGGCATATCAAGGACATGTTCAAATTAATGTTCCAAGGCAAGAGTTCAGATGCAGGGGTATCATCTTTTCAGGCATTGGCACTTTCATTATCAGGACGTGTGGGAACAGGGAATATCGCAGGTACGGCAACAGCCATAGCGTTTGGCGGTCCGGGAGCGGTATTTTGGATGTGGACCATTGCTTTTATCGGAGCAAGCTCTGCGTTCATAGAATCAACTCTTGCACAGATTTACAAAGTGAAGCAGGACGGACAGTACCGCGGGGGCCCTGCATATTATATTGAAAAAGGTATGGGTTGGAGATGGTATGGAGTTATTTTCGCCATTGCCTCCATCTTGGCAATGGCATAGCTGATGCCGGGGATTCAGTCCAATTCCATTGCCCTTGGACTCGAAAACGCATTCGGCCTTGACAAATGGGTTACAGCTGCCGGCCTTGTGGTCCTTTTGGGCGTCATTATTTTCGGAGGGGTAAAACGGATTGCCAAGGTGGCACAGTATGCAGTTCCGTTCATGGCAGTAGGATACATCTTCCTTTCCTTGATTATTGTAATCATGAATGCGGCAGAACTGCCAGGAGTATTTGCCCTTATTTTTAAAAGTGCATTCGCGTTGGATTCTGCTTTCGGCGGAATCATCGGTATGGCAATATCATGGGGAGTAAAACGAGGAATTTACTCAAATGAAGCCGGCCAGGGAACCGGGCCTCACGCAGCAGCCGCTGCCGAAGTTTCCCATCCTGCCAAGCAGGGGCTGGTACAGTCTGCGTCCGTTTATATCGATACGCTTCTCGTGTGTTCAGCTACAGCGTTTATGATCCTTTTTACAGGAGCTTATAATGTTGAAAAAGCGGACGGCACAATGATCGTCAACAATCTTGAAGGAATAGAGGCAGGTCCTGGATATACCCAGGCGGCCATTGAAAGCGTCCTTCCTGGCTTTGGGGCCGGATTCGTGGCGGTCGCATTATTCTTCTTTGCATTTACAACCATCATGGCTTACTATTATATCGCTGAAACGAATGTTGCTTATCTATTCCGAGGGAAGAACAACCGATTGGCAATTGGAGCATTAAAACTTGTTCTGCTCGGGGCCACTCTTTACGGCGCTGTAAAGACAGCAAACCTTGCGTGGGCTATGGGCGACGTAGGGCTTGGAATCATGGTATGGCTGAATATGGTTGCCATTGTCATTCTGTATAAGCCTGCTTTAAAAGCATTGAAGGATTATGAGCAGCAAAAGAAGCAGGGACTTGATCCTGTTTTTGATCCGGTCAAGCTGGGAATCAAGAATGCCGATTATTGGGAACATGAAGCCAAACCAGACCATGAAAAGGTGTCTTAATCTTTATTAACATGAAAAGGGCCTCCGAATCCGGGGGTCCTTTGCTTTTATAGTATGTAGAATTAAATTACATAAATTTACTGCAAAAAATTGTAAATGGCAGCAGGGGATTGACAGAAGATGTCGTATTTTATCAGTATACTACTTGAGATGAGGAAGAGCGCATGCTTGCAGAGAAATTGCTGTTACATGTTTTTGTCATATTGGTCCCTATATTGGTATACACGTCCTTTTTTGAAAACCGCCGCATTGGCCGGTCACCCTATTTCTTGGGAATGATGTACGGCTTATCAGCCATATTATGCCTTGCTGTCTCTTACTATAGCTATGGTCTTTACTGGGATCTCCGATATGTGCCATTGGTTCTGTCTTTTTTATACGGCGGCCCGATAGCAGGGGGAATTACCTTCCTTTCAATTATTGGAGCAAGGACCCTTATGAACGGGGATGCTTTATTGTTCGGTTATATCAGCATTGCGCTGGCTGCCTCGGTACCTTTCTTTTATGTTAAGAGATTTTGGAGGCAGCAGACAAAGAAAAGAATCATTACGGCGATCTGGCTGGGGATATGGCCATCGTTCATTATGCTGTCCATCTTGATTTCCTGGCGTTATTTTTCTGAAAACCCTATACATAACTTAAGTGAATTACTTTTGTATATCCTCCTCTTCGGGGTGATTCAAATTGTTGCTATCGGTTTTGCTTCCATGCTGCATGAAGCCGTCATTGAAAGGCGAATGATGAATAAAGAAATGCAGAGGGCGGAGAAACTGAACACCCTTGGGGAACTTGCTGCATCCATTGCCCATGAGGTCCGGAATCCCCTGACCGTTGTGAAAGGATTCCTGCAGCTGATGAAGAGCCAGGAAAAACAAAATGGTGATAACTATCAATATCTCGGCCTTGTATTGAGTGAACTGGCAAGGGCGGAAGCCATCATCAATGACTATTTGAACTTTGCAAAACCACAGTTTGAAAAAATAGAACGGCTTGACTTATCAACAACTATATTCGATGTCGTTTCCCTTATGCACCCTCTTGCAATCAAGCAGGGAGTTGAACTGGACAGCGACCTTAAGAACGAGGTGTACCTTCATACAGATCGCAATCAATTCAAGCAGGCGCTTGTCAATGTCATCAAGAATGCCATCGAGGCCACGGATCACGGAGGAAGGGTCAAAGTGTCCTTGGTAGCGGCCGGCCAGAATGTGAGAATCATTGTAAAGGACAACGGGAAGGGCATGACAAAGGAGCAGCTGAGCAGGATCGGCACTTTATTTTATACAACAAAGGACAAAGGCACAGGACTCGGGACCCTGGTATCTCTGAGGATCATTGAGGCAATGGAAGGGAAAATTATCTATAAGAGTGAACCTGGAAAAGGGACGGAGGTAAGCATTACCCTGCCATTGGTACGTCAATTAAATGATGGAAAAAGCTGTACAGGCTAAGATAAAACTGGAGTGAAGGAAGGACAGGCAATGGTGCTTGATAGAAGATTGAACGAAATTGCCTTTCAGGTGGGGGTGGAGGCAAGGCATCTCCATGGCGTGTCAGGCGGTATGCAAAACCTGATTTATGAGAATACGAGAGAGGGGACTGTCCTGAGGCTGTCAACACGTAAAAGGAGAATAAAAGAAGAGCTGATTGCTGAACAGGTGTGGCTGGAAAGCTTGAATGCCCACGGTGTCAGAGTAAATATCCCCAAGTGTTTTGAAGATGGGGGAATGGTGAAAGAAATTAGTGTGGATCAGGAGGATTTTCTTGTTACCCAGTTTGAGAAGATTCCTGGTGAAGTGCTGGATCCGTCCCTTCCCTCTCATTGGAATCCAGAAGTATTTGAAGAATGGGGAAGACAGACGGGGAAGCTTCATCAATTCGGGAAAACAGTACGCTTGGACAAGTTCCATCAGAAGGTATTGAAACGGAAAGGGCTTGATCGACTCTACCGGGCACTTAATGAACGGGATCAGTGGATAGCTGAAGGTTACAAGAAGTTGATTTCGGGGATAGAGAAGCTGCCAAAGGATGATACCTGTTATGGACTGGTGCACAGGGATCTACATCATGGGAATATAATGGTTTTGGACGGCGGGCTTCATATCATTGATACGGACGACTTTGGATATTCCTGGTTTGCCGAGGATATTGCCACGGCCCTGTATCATGTGAACTGGCATGGAAAATCGGTTCATCCGGAATGGGAAGGACTTCATATGGACTTCCTGGCAGCCTTCGCGAAGGGATATGCCGGTGAAGTGCCGTTAACGGATGTAGTAATGGAAGGAATACCGATATTTCTTAGAAAAAGAGAATTTTTTCTTTATAATTTGTTTCATGAGATATGGGACCTTCAGAATCTCGAAGATTGGCAGTCATATACACTTAAACAGCTGGAAGATAATCTGAAAAACGAGAAAAATCCGATTCAACTATAACAAAAAGGAGCAGGGATTCTTGAGAATCCTGCTCCTTTTTGTTGCTTCACCGCATTAACGCACCCGGGGACAGTCCCTCAGTGCGTTAATGTGGTAAAGGGTTCATGCCTTCACTTTGTCCTCTTCTTTGTTTTTCATGAACATATAGAAGGAAGCGGCAAAGATGATGATGTACCCGGCAATGCTCAGCAGGTCAGGGATTTGTCCGAACAAGACGATGCTGATGAGGGCTGAGTACACGACGGTTGAATAAAAGAATATCGAGATTTCCTTGGCTGGTGCATACTTGTAAGCGATGGTGATGCCGAATTGGCCAAGAGTGGCAAAGATACCGGCGAGAATCAAGTAGATAAGCTGTTCCGTTTCCATGGGTTCATAAATCATGATCACAAAAGGAAGCAGGACAACAGTGGAAAAGAAAGAGAAATAGAATACGACCGTATAGAACTTTTCTTTCTGTCCCAAAACCCTCAAAACCGTATAGGCCCCTGCTGCAAAGACAGCAGACAATAGCCCGGCAAGATAAGGAATAACATCTACGGAAAACTGCGGTTTGATAATGAGCAGTGTTCCTAGAAAAGCAATGGCGATGGCAGCGATCTGGAACCGCCGTGCCCTCTCTTTTAGAAATATGGCTGAGAAAATGATTGTCAGGAACGGGCTTAACTTGTTGAGCATATCGGCATCAGATAATACAAGTTCATCAATCGCGTAGAAGAAAAATACTATGCCCAGGGTACCGAGGGCTGAGCGCAAAAGCAGGATCTTCTGATTCTCCTTTTTGCCAAAAAGTCTTTCTTTATAGTGCATAACAAACCCAAATGAAATGATGGCTGAAATCAAATTCCGGAATAACGTTTTTTGAAGCGTTGGCAAGTCTCCTGAAAGTTTCACAAAAGCGGCCATCATGGCAAAGCCAAACGATGAAACCAGCAGGAGAAGGATGCCTTTATTTCTATTTGTCATGGTGTCCTCCATACTCTTTTTAAATGGCTCATTCCGCAAACTTTTGCTGCTGTTCAATATTCTGATAATCCGCCGTTAAAACCCGGTAGCAGGAAAGAACTTCTTTTTTCGAAATAAAAACCTTGGAATACTGGGGCAGGATCCGGCCATTAGGATTTCTCCGAATGCAGCAATTCATGCGAAAACAGCTTTTTATATGATCGATCGGGCAGTGCCCAAACAGATAGTAAAAGAAACTGCCAATCGAGGCAGTTTCCAATAGTGCTGTGATTACCAAAATCCACTATATCAAATGAATTACTTAAAAGAAAGCTTCTCGCTCCAGCTCTGCAGGAGCCGTTCAAATATGGGGAAGAAAAACTGAACGATGTATCCCAAAGATAGTGTGACAATAATTGTGCCTATGCCAACGGGGCCATTGAATGCCACAGCGAGCGCAAGGGCAAGACCTTCACTGATCATGCGTGAACTCCTGAGGCTCAGACCGAACCTTTCAGAAATTGCCACCATGACAGTATCCATCGGACTGGAAGGAAACCCTGCCTGGAGATACACAGCAATGCCGACACCTAGAGAAAGAATCCCCACGGCCAGTGTTGCCGCCTTAATACCAATATCAACAGGGGCAAAGTCACCGAGCCCAATAAGGAGCCAGAAATCTATCATCAATCCGATGATGAAGATGGAGAGGGCTGCCAGCAGCTCTGGTCTCTTCTTTAAAAGAAAAGCGTTGATGAAAATAAGGATGATCCCGTTGATAAAGACACAGGTTCCGACGGTGATGCCAAGGGCCGTGGATTCACCCACTGCCAAAGCATCCCAGGAAGATGCACCAAGCCCTGCTTTAATGATGAGGGCAACCCCCAGCGTCAGGACCGCTAACCCGGCAAAGAAGAAAACAATTCGCTCTTTCATATATTCATTCCCTTATTAATTATTTTTACCTTTACTTAAAAAATGAGATAATGAAGAAAGCAATGTGGATAATGAATTCGTTGCTTTAACGCTTTAAAGCACCCGGGGACTGTCCCCACTTGCTTTAAAGTGCTAAAGCGAAGGATTATACTTGTCCCTCTCTGTGAAATATATGTAGTAGCAGGAAAATTATACGAAGGATAGGATGAAATGATGAGCGAGATTATATTGACAGTAAATCAAAAATTTGAAGATAAATTCAAAAATGGCTATCCGCTGATCAGTGCCGAGGCTCTTGCCTCCACAGCCGGCCTTGAAGAAGAGGGGAGCATCATAAAGCTTGTTGACAGGCGCAAACAGTTTATTGCCAGGGGCTATTATGGTAAGCAAAACAAAGGGCTGGGCTGGCTTTTGACCTGGAAGGAGCAGGAGCGCATCGATCAAGGATTCTTTGAGAGGAAGCTCAAAAATGCCATCAACCAAAGGCTTCAATTCTTTCAGAGTGAAGATACGACAGCCTTCCGGTTATTCAACGGTGAAGGCGACGGTATAGGCGGGCTGACGATTGATTATTTTGACGGGTATTACTTGATTAACTGGTACAGTGAGGGAATCTATCAGTTCAAAAATGAGATAGTCCTCTCGCTCAGGCAGCTGGCTGACGTTAAAGGTGTCTATCAGAAGAAGCGGTTCGCCCAAAGCGGCAAATATATTGAAGAAGATGACTTTGTCATGGGGGAGAGACCGGAATTTCCACTCATCGTAAAGGAAAACGGAGTGAACTTCGCCGTATATTTAAACGAAGGTGCCATGGTGGGAGTCTTCCTCGATCAGCGGGATGTCAGAAAGCTGATCCGTGACAAATACGCAGAAGGAAAGACGGTCCTTAATACATTTTCATATACAGGGGCATTTTCAGTGTTTGCGGCTGCCGGAGGTGCTGCCAAGACGACAAGCGTCGACCTTGCGAACCGCAGTGAAGCCAAGACCAATGAGCAGTTCAGCATCAATGGGATTGATTATGAAAGACAAGACATAATCGTCATGGATGTCTTTAACTACTTTAAATATGCGGTAAAGAAACAGTTGAAGTTTGATATGGTCATCCTGGATCCACCGAGCTTTGCCCGCTCAAAAAAGCATACCTTTTCAGCTGCCAAGGATTACAAGGATCTTCTCAAGCAAACCATTGCCATTACGGAGGAAAATGGAGTCATTGTCGCCTCCACAAATGCCAGCAACTTTGATATGAAGAAATTCAAAGGGTTCATAGACAAAGCGTTTAAAGAAAGCGGAAGTTCATATAAGCTGATGGAACAGTTCTCACTGCCGGAAGATTTCCGGACAATCAGCCAGTTCAAGCAGGGCGATTACCTCAAGGTGGTGTTCATCCGGAAGACCGGTTGAAGCTAAGGAGATTCAACTGATTTTATTCACTATAAAGGGGGCATGGTTTTGAAGGAAATAAAAGTGTCTGTCAGGAACCTGGTGGAATATGTGTATAAAACCGGAAGCATAGACCAGAGGTTCCAGACATCCTCCTCCATGACGGAAGGGACCCGGCTTCATAAAAAAATTCAAAAGACCTACAAAGAAGGCGACCTTGCAGAGGAGTACTTAAGCCGGGAGCTGCCATACGAAGAATTGGTGTTTACTGTCGAGGGGAGATGCGACGGCCTGATATTCGAGGGAGACAGCATCATAATTGATGAAATCAAATCGACCCGCTCTTCCTTGGCGGATCTTCACGAGGAGGCTTATCCTGTCCACTGGGCACAAGGAAAAGTTTATGCCTTCATTTATGCTAAAGACCATGGACTGGAAAAAATCAGTGTCAGGCTGACATACATTTCGGTGGATACCGAAGAAACCCTTCATTATCTCAAAACCTTCACCATCAGCCAGCTTGAAGACTTTGCACTCACAACGATCAAGGAGTATTATCCGTTTGCCAAATTGATTGCAGAACATAAAGAAAAAAGAAACCAAACTGCAGAGGAGATTGGATTTCCATTCAGAGAATACAGAAAAGGCCAGCGCAACCTTGCGGGAGCTGTTTATAAGACGATAACCGAGAAGAAGACTTTATTTGCTAACGCTCCGACGGGTACCGGAAAGACCATTTCGACGATTTTTCCCAGTGTGAAGGCAATGGGGAAAGGATCCATTGATAAACTCTACTACTTAACAGCCAAGACGATAACAAGGACCACTGCTGAAGAAGCTTTTGAACTGTTGGAGAGTAGGGGCCTGGCAATCAAGACCCTTACCATCACGGCCAAAGATAAGGCTTGTTTACAGGATGAGCCGGTTTGTCAGAGCGATGTCTGTGAATTTGCAAATGGTTACTATGACAGGATCAATGGAGCGATTTTGGATATCCTCGGCAATGAAACGCGCCTTACCAGGCCGGTCATTGAAAAATACAGCCGGAAACATCGAGTGTGCCCGTTCGAATTCTCAATCGATCTATCCTATATCGCAGATGCGGTCATTTGTGACTACAACTATATTTATGACCCGCGGGTATCCCTCAAAAGATTAACAGATTCGCAGAAAAAGAGAACCGTCCTTCTCACAGACGAAGCGCATAATCTTGTAGACAGGGGGCGGTCGATGTTTTCAGCTGAGTTGAAAAAAACAGACTTTTTGGAACTTAGTCGCAGTTTCAAGGATCAAAATAAAGAAGTCTCCTCGAGCGCAAAGGAAATCAATCGGTTCTTCATTGACTTGCGAAAGCGATGTGAAGAGAACCGGACTGCTGTCTATAAAGAGCAGTTCCCTGAATTGATTGATTACCTGCAAAGGTTTTTAGCGGCTGCTGAAACGGAACTGATAGGCCAGAGCGGGGAAAGTGTGCTGCTTGACACTTATTTTGCAGCCAATAACTTTGTGAAAGCCGCTTCACTCTATAACGAAAAGTATGTAACCTATGTGGATGGCGGAAAAAAGGAAGTCACCGTCCGGCTCTACTGTCTGGATCCATCTGATTTGTTGAGCCAGACGAGCAGGGGATTTTCTTCGGCGGTTTTCTTCTCGGCAACGCTTCTCCCATTTCATTATTACTTTGAATTGCTGGGCGGCGTGCCAGGTGATTATCGGTTTAAAATTCCTTCCCCTTTTCCGCACGAAAACTGGGACGTGCGTATCAAACCATTGTCCACGAGATATAAGGACAGAGAGAAGACAATTGTCCCGCTAGTAAGACTGCCACAGGAATTATTGAAACAGAATCCTGGAAATTATCTGTATTTCTTTCCATCCTACCGCTATATGAACGAGGTTTATGAGGCCTTTATGGATGAATTACCGCCTCATACCGATGTCCTTGTACAGGCTTCTGCAATGACAGAAGAGGATCGGGAAGGCTTTTTAAAGGCTTTTCAGCATAATCGGGATAAATCATTGATTGGCTTTGCGGTTCTTGGAGGGATCTTTTCAGAGGGAGTCGACCTTAAAGGGGACAGGCTTAACGGCGTCATTGTGGTGGGCGTTGGTCTTCCCCAGCTGGGAGCGGACCGTGATATTATAAAAAACCACTTTAATGCTGCAGGAAAAAGCGGTTACGATTATTCCTATGTGTTTCCCGGAATGAATAAAGTCCTGCAGGCAGGAGGAAGGCTGATCCGGACTGAAGAGGATACCGGTGTAATTGTGCTGGTGGATGACCGTTACTTAACTCCTAAATACAGAGCGATGCTGCCTGAAGAGTGGCAGGATTTCACGGTGATATAACCACCAACTCAAACTGAACAAAACGGCATTCCCTGAAAACAGGGAATGCCGTTTTGTAAATAAATGTGAAGTCATGGTGTGCTGGTACAGGGAGCTCCATCAGCGCCGACCCGATTTTCCACGTTCGGGGCAGAACAGGGCGCTTCCCCATTTGTCCCTTATTATGAAAACGCAGGATCCAGGAGCATGCGGTCCAGTTCTTCCATGTGATGAGTTTCATCAGAAATAAGGTCATCAAGCTTTACGACCAATTCTGTGTATCCTAATTCTTCTGCCAATTCCTTGCGTTTTTTATAGCGGTCGATTGTTTCTTTCTCAGCCTGGCGCGCTTCCTGAAGCATCTCCTTGACATTATCAGTCTGCTTAACAGGGGCCGGAGTGGTTGTAGGTGTACCGCCGAGTGTTTTGATTTTCTCTGCCAGGTACAGGGCATGTCCCTGCTCATCGCCAACTTCTCCTTCGAAGAACGGCTTTAACACTGCACGGTGCAGGCCGGAAACGACTGCAGCATAGTTTGTGTACATAATTTGTGCTGAATATTCGTTTGCTAAGTCTTCATTTAATCCATCAATTAGTTCTTGTAATTTCTGATCCATCAAATAATCCTTCCTTCCATACAATTGGTTGCTGATACTTTATTAATACCCCATTGAAGAAGGAATAAACTCCTGCTTCTCATCTCCTGAAATCAGTAATATTACCGGAAGAAGTTGTAAACACTATTGATGATTTATCTTATGCTGCAGCATGGAGGAGGAATGGATATGAGCAAGCCGGGCAGACAGAATCTCGAGCAAACGTCAGAACAGCTCGCTAAGCAAAAAGGAAAGAACGATGTGGAATTCAGCGCAGATGAATTTCAAGTCGGAAACAGCCAGAGCCAGAGCCAGAAGAAAAGCGGAAAGCAAAAAAACAAAAAATAAAATGAATACCTTTGCCAATGATAGAAAATCCTATGAGTATGTTAAGGAGGTGTGGAGACATGTCAAGAATTGGAGTAGAAGAATCTCTTCAAAATGTTGTACAAGCACTTCGTGAAAAAGGTCATGATGTTGTGGAATTGAAGCAGGAATCTGATGCGCAGAACTGTGACTGCTGTGTACTGACAGGACTGGATTCCAATGTAATGGGGATCGCAAACGTGGTAACACAAGGATCTGTCATTGAAGCAAACGGATTAAGTGCTGATGAAGTATGTCAGCAGGTAGAGAGTAAATTGCAATAAACAGCGGCAAGGCAACATTCAGCGAGGCGATGTGGACTTATTTCAGGGTGCCGGGAAGTACGCTGGCAGCATGAGCTTGAAGCTGGATTGAGTAAAAAGCGGACTCGGTCGATCCGGGTTGGACTAATTTTTCGAAAGCCGCCGCATGACCGTATAAAGAAAAGCGAAAACAAGGGAGTGATTACATAACTTTTGTTTTCGCTTTTTTATATTTATGGTGTGAATTATCCAGTGTCCGGTTGATACAAATTATTTCAGACGCTCAGCGAAAACTGTTTCTGCTGCAAATAGTCCATCAGGAGGTCTGGAGCGGAAAGGTAAAGGAGTCCATTCCCTTCAAGTGATTTTGGATAGCCAAGAGGAATGGTCCTTTTCACAAGCTGTGCATATACCTCGCATTCTGAAAGTTTTCGATCAAAGCTCGATTCCTCCAAAAGTTTTATGAGCGCCAAGGCACCCGAGACATGTGGTGCAGACATGGAGGTACCGCTGAATTTAGCGTAATCGCCGCCGGGGATTGTAGAGAGTATCTTTTCACCAGGGGCTACGAGATCGACTTCATTGTTGGAGTTGGTAAAGTAAGATGACTTTCTATCAAAGTCGATGGCACCGACTGATATCACCTCGTTATAACAGGCAGGATAAGAGAATTCATTGGTCTCAGCATCCTCATCCCCCTCGTTGCCTGCAGCACAGACTACGGAGATATTTTTGGCAACAGCCTGTTTGATGACATCATGCAGCGGCTGGTGATCAGCTGGGCCACCAAGAGACATCGAAATGACATCAACTCCCAGGTCGATGGCATACTGGATGCCATTAACGATCCAATCATATTGTCCGCTGCCTTGTTCACCGGCCAGTACTTTGATGATAAGCAGGCTGGCTTCAGGAGCGACCCCTACAACGCCCTTACCGTCTTCATTAGCAGCGACAGTGCCGGCAACATGTGTGCCATGTCCGTTGTAGTCGGTGACATTATCTTCTGCACCATTATCGTCATCTGTAAAATTGCGCTTACCAACGATTCTCCCCTTCAGATCTTCATGTTCAAGGTCGCAGCCCGTATCAAGGACGGCAACTGTGATACCGGCACCTTTAAATCCCTCTTTCCAAATCTTTGGTGCTTGTACCAGGTCTACGCCTGCAGGCATCTCCGAAACAGTTTCCATGACTTCTTCTTTGACATAAGGAATTAATCTTACTGTACCTTTCATAAGCTTTCCTCCTAAAGTCATAATAAAAACCTGAACTTTCTGAAAATATACCATAGATAAAGATAAGATTAAAGAGATAAAAGTTGTGATTTTGGTCTTTGCTATGGAATGCACCATATTTTATAGGGAGGATCCGTTTGACTAATATTGTGTGGAATGTACCAAGTTTCATGGAGTCAACCAATTTCTTGGTCTAATACCCGAAGGAATGCACCATATTTTATGTTGGTGTTCGATTAATTGGACTATTACTGAGTGGAAGGCACCAAATTCTGTGAGGGTATTCAAAAATTTGGGTCATTCCCCTCTGGAATGCACCAGATTCCAAGAAAGCATCCGATTCTTTGGGCAAATTGACGAAGGAATGTACCAAATTTACTTTGCAAATCCGAGAACTTGGTCCCCTGGCTGCTGAAAGGTGAATACCATTTTTAAATCAGAAATCTTTTATAAAGGCTTCTTCTGTTTTAGCATATATTGTTGCTTTTGGAGAAATCCGAAGTGCCGGATTTTTCCCCTGCAATCAAAGGTTTTACTCTGGAAAAAGAAAGAGCAGCTCTTTTCATACCTGCTCACCGGGGTTTGAACGGCGATTTGCCAGGATATTAGTTGAAATACATATTGAATAGCAACAAAGTTTACGAAAAGGGCCTTTATAAATCATCATTGATATATACAATCAACCTATATAATTGCAAAAAAGGGGTTTATGAGATGATTAAAAGATCGATTACAGTATTCCCGGAATTTGAAAACAATCACCTGATCCAGGAACTAAGGAGGAAGTATGATCCCCTGCACAATCTGATACCGTCCCATATTACTCTGGTTTTTCCTTTCACAAGCAATATTGCCGGAGACTGTTTGAAAGAACATATGGCGGAAAAATTATTGGGCGTGGAACCGTTCGAAATCAAGCTTAAGGAAATAACCGGTGATAACGGGGAATATTTATTTTTGAATGTAAAAACAGGGAACGATCAGCTCATTCGAATTCATGATTTGCTATACAGCGGAATACTGAAGGGGTTCTTGTTCAGAAGAGTCAGCTATAACCCGCACTTAACAGTAGGAAGGCTGCCGGGTACTCAGGATTTTGACCGCGCCTTGAGGGATACAGAAAATTTCAATGAGGAATTCCGTACTGTCATCAAGAAGATTATAATCGAAACAATCGAGGAAGACGGCAGGTCAAATCCGGAGTTTTGTTATAATTTAGGGTCTTAATCTCGAAAATCGTCATACTCTTGCGTTATAATAGAGAGGAAGATCAGCTACTATTTGAAAGAGAGTGGAGAATATGGGTCGTAAATGGAATAATATCAAGGAAAAGAAAGCTTCAAAAGATGCAAATACGAGTCGTATCTATTCTAAGTTTGCGAAAGAAATTTATGTTGTTGCTAAACAAGGAGAGCCGGATCCGGAATCCAATCAGGCATTGAAGTTCGTTTTAGAACGTGCCAAAACATATAATGTACCCAGGAATATCATTGACCGTGCGATTGAAAAGGCAAAGGGCGGTATTGAGGAGAGCTTTGATAATCTTCGCTACGAAGGCTTTGGACCGAATGGATCGATGATCATCGTAGATGCCCTGACAAATAACGTTAACCGCACGGCATCCGAAGTCCGTGCAGCCTTTGGGAAAAACGGTGGAAATATGGGTGTGAGCGGGTCTGTTGCCTACATGTTCGAATCCACAGCTGTTATTGGAATTGAAGGCAAGAGTGCCGAGGAAGCTCTTGAAATCCTCATGGAAGAGGATGTGGATGCAAGAGACATCCTTGAAGAAGAAGATTCTGTGATCATTTATGCTGAGCCTGACCAATTCCATGCTGTTCAGGAAGCATTCAGGAACGCAGGAATCACTGACTTCACTGTCGCTGAATTGACAATGCTTGCCCATAACGATATCGAGCTGCCTGAAGATACACAGGCGGAATTCGAAAAGCTGATTGATGCTATAGAAGATCTGGAAGATGTTCAGCAGGTCTACCATAATGTTGATTTAGGGTAATGATAGTGAAACAAAAAGGCCTTCCCCGCAATGGGAAAGGCCTTTTTTTGCTTACAAATCCAATACTTTCGGTTCCTCGCCGTTTTTGTTCATTAAACGGTATTGGGAAGGATGGATTTCGAGAATGATCAAGTCAGGATCATCCGGTCCTTTGAACCAGTTTTTCATCTGGTCGCTCCAAAGCTTTTCTTTTAAGCTTTCATCCTTGCTGATTTCGACTTTTCCTTCGACTTCTACATAAGAATCTCCATATCCTTCACCTTCATAACCGAGCAGGATGTGTACATATGGATTCTTCTCAATTTCATCCGCTTTATGCGTCTCGCTGCTGGTAGGTGTGAAAAGTGTCAGATCATCATTGAAAAAAGTCATGTAGCGGGAATGAGGTTTGTTCTGCACAACGGTAGCCAGTGTACCAACCATGCTGTTATCCAGGACGTTCAAAATTTCTTGTTTTAAATCGGTCTGTGACAAAATCTCATCTCCTTTTGTTTAGGTTCACTTCTATTTATTCCTTTGCGGAAGACCACATAAACCTCCCAATGTGCTTATATCGTAACAAAAGGTGCCCGGTACGAAAACAGCGTTTCGTACCGGGCACCTTTTGTGCAGGACTATTGATAAATGTTCTTTACTCTTCCGACTTGTCCATCCGTAAGGCGGACTTTGATCCCGTGAGGGTGTGCAGCCGAATTTGTCAGGATGTCCTTAACAGTGCCCCTTGTCGTTTTGCCTGTCCTCTGGTCTTTTTTTAAGACTATGTCGACTTCAATTCCTGATGTAATGCTGCTTCGCTGCCTGCCGTCCATTTAAATCCCCGTCCTTTTCTTCTGGTTGTTCGGTTTCTTGGTAAGCTGATTCTTGAGCGGCTGTGTCGATTTCACAAGCCGATTCTGCTTGCCGTTTGGTTGTTGCTGTTTCTGCTGAGCGAGTTTATCTTTCATAGCCTGCGCAAGGCTGATCTTCTTTTTCTCAGATGATGACATGGAAGTCTCTCCTTCAACTGTTTACTCTATTATAGGCTAAACTTCATAAAGAAGTAAGACATTCACGAATTTGGGCGTAACGACATATCATAGTTGGCAGAAGAAGCATGAGTGAGGAGTGATATTATGACTAATTATTATGGTGTTCAGCATGGCTGTTATTATGGGTACCCGCCATACCGGTGTGTTCCTTCCATTTCCTTTGCCCAACTGGAAGGGGGGCCATTGGCTCCCGGCCTTAAGGGGCTTGTCATCTTCAGGGAGGTTCCAAACGGAACAGAGGTTTACGTGGAAGTGAACGGGCTCCCTCAGTTCAAGCCCGCGGAAGGGAATCAAGCTCCAATCGGACCACATGGGTTTCACCTTCATGAAAAAGGGAACTGTGAAGTCGGGGATGAAACTGAGCCATTCAAAGCAGCGGGTGGTCATTGGAATCCAACAAACCAGCCTCATGGAAACCATGCGGGTGATTTCCCGGTCCTGTTTTCGAACAACGGATATGCCAGGATGACTTTTTTTACAAATAAGTTCAGTCCGCAGGATGTTGTGGGGAAAGCGGTCATCATTCATCAAAGTCCTGATGATTACCGGTCACAGCCCTCGGGGGATGCAGGCAAGCGTCTGGCTTGCGGCCTGATTGCCAAATATCAATGACCGTGAAAGAGTACAGTTGGAATGTACTCTTTTTCCTTTTTTATCTATGCGAATTAATATCTACGAAACTTTTCCTGGACTAACCCCGTATATAAATATACATGGTGAAGATAGAAAGGAGAAAAGGAGAAGGAATGATGAAAAAAGCTTTAATCTTCTTTGTGAGTTTCCTCGTGATCTTTTCAGCTTTACAGCTTATTTCGGGGCTTGTCCTCACCGCCTTGTATACCCCTGACATAGGCGCAGTCGGGGAGATGGACATGCCTTTGTCGAGCGGGACCACATTCGGACGGAGTTTCACTGTTCCCGGAGTCATATTATTCCTTGCCGCGGGATGCGCATCTTACTTTATTTCAAGGACATTCAGGACCGGAAGTTGATACAACCGAAAAAAGCTCAGCAGAGACTGAGCTTTTGCTATTTCTATAAATATATGATCATCAGCAGACTGATCACAGAAACGGTTAAGGATGCCACAAGTCCGGCAATCAGCGGCTTGAACCCCAATTTGGCGAATTGCTTCAAGTTGACCTGAAGGCCGACCGCTCCCATCACCATGATGATGATGAACTTGGCGATGTCTGTAAGGAACTCTTCAAACTGAGAAGGAATGATTCCGAACGAGTTAATGATGCTGACTGCCAGAAACATAAGGACGAACCAGGGGAATGCCTTCTTTGCAGCATTTGATCCGCTCTGCGCATTTGTTTTTAACAGAAGGGGCAGCACCAGGATCAGTGGAAGCAAAAATAAAGTTCTTGCCAATTTTACAGTAGTGGCGACCTGTCCGGCATCATTTCCATACACATATCCGACAGCGATGGAAGAGGAAGTATCATGTACGGCTGTACCTGCCCAGATCCCAAACGCTGTTGCACTTAGGTCAAGGAGATGACCAATTACAGGATAAGCGAAGAATGCAATCAAGTTAAAAAAGACGATGATTGAAATGGCATAGGCTGTTTCGTTATCATCAGAGTCAATGACCCCTTTGACAGCTGAAATGGCGGTTGCCCCGCAAATGCTTGTTCCAACCCCAATGAGCAGTGCCAGTTTGCGGTCCATATTGAGCAGCTTGCCCAACCAAACTGTTATGGCAATTCCCAAAATCACAGAAACAAGGATGATTAACAGCGACTGGCGTCCGATATGAAGGATGTCAGTAAAGCTGAGGCTGACACCAAGCATGACCACTGCTGCCTTCAAAAGCTTTTTCAATGTCAGTGAGAGTCCGGGTTGAAAAACCTCATGAACTCCCATTGTATTATTGATGATGATGCCGATCACAATGGCAAACAGTATGCTTCCTACGAGAGGGAAAAGGGTTCCGAGATATTTAGCACCGCCTGCTATAAGTAATAATAATGTAATGCCGCCGCTCCACTTAGGAAGCCGGTCAGCCAGTTTGTTTTTAAAAGCGTATTGCAACTTATTCACTGCTCCTCTATAGTTAAGGCTGTTTTCGCATTTTTTGCTGCTCTCGGGAAGATCCCAAGAGCCCGATTTCCCCCCTGTATTCAAAAGTCAGAAAATCCGGATTGCAGGGGGCTTTTTCGGTGAATTACCATACTTTGCATTTATGATAAATAACAGCAAAGTTTACAAAAAGAGCCTTTATTAAACACTCCTGAACAAAATCTACATTAGTATTTTATCAGAAGCCGGGGGGAATTAGTTCAATTTCTTGATGTCGGCAATGATTTCCTCAAAAGGAGGATCGCTGACACCTTCATATTGTTTTAAAACCGTTCCATTATCGCTGACTAAATAAAAGGATGTTCCATGGACGAATTGGTTTGAACCATCCACCTTCGCAGCAGGGGAATTAAATGACCGGTTGGCGAATAATTCGATGTCTTCCTGTGAATAACCGGTAAGGAATGTCCATTGCTTTAAATCCGCCTGGTAACGCTGACTGTATTCTTTTAAAGCATCAGGGGTATCATTTTCCGGATCGATACTGAATGATACCAGTTTTACGCCGCTTTCAAGATTTTCCTCTTTGAGCTTGTTTTGCAGATGTGCCATGTTTGCCGTCATTGGAAGACAGACCGTGTCACAGTTCGTGAAGATGAAATCAGTAATCCAGATGCTGCCCTTGAGATCTTCGAGATCCACCTTTTCGCCATCCTGATTGACGGCTGAAAAGCCCTCAACCTCCATACTCATCGGAAACGATTCTTCAATATCCTCCCGGCTGGTACAGCCGGTGAACAAAAGGCCAGCCAGCAAGAGAAGTCCTATCTTAAGCCATTTCATATTTGTCCCTCCGTTAAAAAGGGCTGATCCGGATTCTGGATCAGCCTCTCTTCATTATTGAATGAATTGTTTATCAATCAGGTCACTGAAGTCAGGTTTTTCTTTAAGGAACTTCAATTCATATGAAGAATCTGCGAAAGCCTGGATTGCTTCGGAATCTACTTCATAAGTGAAGCCGATTCTTTCCCATGCGTTATCCACAACTTCTTTGCTTAATTCCTGGTTGGTGACTTCTTTTACATCCTTGATTGTGATTTCCTTTGCTTCTTCAGGATTTTCCTTGATGAATTCTGCCGCCTTTTTATGGGCATCGACGATATTCTGGATGCGTTCAGGGTTCTTCTTGATCATTTCACCTGATGCGACTAATACAGAAGCCGGAAGTGTTTCACCAAAAGAGATTTCATCTGCATTGATGATTACCTTCGCGCCGGTTTCCTGCTCAAGGACAGCTGCCCAAGGTTCAGGTGCAACCGCGATATCAACCTTGCCAGTTTCGAACATTGCTTGGTATTGGGCAGGGTTGCCTGTGATGTGTTTCATTGTCCCGCCGATTCTTTCAGACGTTATTCCCATATCTTTAAGGAATGTTTCAACCTGGACGTCATGAGTGCATCCTACACGGGGGGTGATGAATGTCTTGCCGGGAAAATCTTCTGCGGAATCAATGCCGCTGTCCGCTCGTGCAAGGACGACCGTTCCGCCAGTGGAGCCTCCGGCGATGATTTTTACATCAGCTCCAGTAGAGTAGTTGTTCATGGCAGGCCCCGGACCAACAAGCCCGGCATCGATTTCACCTGTTTTAAGAGCTGTCATGAAAGATGCTCCATCAGGGAAGGTTTTATACTCAACAGTTGTTCCATCGCCAAGCTGTCCTTCGTAATAGCCCTGGTCTTTGGCAACCATTGCAGGGACGTGGTTGATATTAGGGAAGTAACCGATTGTCACGGTCCCGCCTTCGCCTGACTCACCGGATCCTCCAGCTGAATTTGATGTACCGCATCCAGCAAGCAGCCCTGTGAACGTTAACAGAATGGTAAAAAATAAGAATGCCTTTTTCATAGTTGTACCTCCTAAGTTAGTGTTGAAAATGAGTGTGTTCGGAATTCACCTGCAAGTGCAAAGTGATATTCGGTTTTTCTCCTGGCGGTAAACCAACATCCGCTTGCTGCATTCGCCGTGTTTCTTATATCTCATGCGTAAGCCTTCCAGTCCGTACGCGCTGAACGGGCCCTTTCCGCTTTTTAATCAATCCAGCTCCAGCGCCTATCCCCTCGGGGTCATAAGCCGATCCGCCATGAAGGGTAAAGAGCACCCTTCCCGCCGGCCCGGCTTATGCCTGTCGGGGCTGTTCAAGGCGCATCCGCTTTTTATTGCAATCCCCAGCGTTTCAGGACAGATCTCTCTATACGCGAGAAAATCAGCTGGTCTACGATTGCGCCGATGACACCAATGATGATCATGACGCCGATGACCAGTGACATATCACCGAAGTCTGAAGCATAACGGAGGGTGTACCCAAGACCCGGGCCTGTACTTAACAGTTCACCGGCCATCAATGCTCTCCAGGCAAATGCCCAGGCAAGTCTCGCACCTGTGACTGCGTAAGGTACGGAAGCAGGGAGGGTGACCCTGATGAATAAGTCGATCCCTTTTGAACCCATGGTCTGTGCTGCCCTTGTAAACAACGGTGAAACGTTTTTGATCCCTGTGCGGATGTTGAGGGCCATGACGAAGGTTCCGCCAAGCACGACAACAAAAATGACAGCTGTTTCATTCATACCAAACCACATAATGGCCAAAGGAAGCCAAACGATACTTGGCACGCTTTGGAATGCGAGAAGCAGGGAACCGAGTGTTTCATCTGCTGTTTTGGATTTTGCCAGCAGGACACCAAAAGAGGTTCCTATCAACAGGGCGATCCCAAGACCTATGAACAGCCGTCTGAAGCTGGCAATCAGGTCATAGACCAGGGTCAAATCGGAAAAACCGATTTTTAATGACTGATAGACATCCGTAGGGGCAGGGAGAATGATTTTCGGCCATAATCCCAGTCGGGCTCCACCTTCCCAAAGCAAGAGTACTACGGCAAAAAATAGTATCTTTTTAACTATTGGCTTCATATGCTAATTCCTCGCTGACTACTTTATCGATTTCTTTTTTGAGATGGACCATGATTTCTTCTTCGATGGCGATCATCTCTTCTTTATGTTCTTCACGCGGACGGGGGATATCCACCTTAATGTCCGCAATGATGGTACCGGGACGCGTACCCATGACGATGATCCGGTCTGAAAGCTTAATGGATTCAGAGATGCTGTGTGTCACGAACATCACCGTTTTTTTCGTATCCATCCATATTTGTTCCAGCTGTATGTGCAGACGGGAGCGGGTCTGTTCGTCAAGCGCACCGAATGGTTCATCCATCAAAAGAATTTCAGGATTCATCGCCAGAGCCCTGGCAATTGCCACACGCTGCTGCATCCCTCCGGAGAGTTCATGTGGATAATGGTGAAGGTAATTGCTCAACTGGACCATTTGCAAGTATTTTTTTGCCTGCTCTGCAGCATCCTTTTTAGACATCTCTTTTTTAAGGGGAAAAGTGACATTATCCAGGACATTCAACCAAGGAAATAATGCTGCCTGCTGAAAGACCATTCCTCTGTCTTTGCCTGGCTTTTTAATTGTTTTCCCTGCTGCTTCGACAACGCCGGATGAAGCGGAGTCCAGGCCAGCCACAATATTCAAAAGGGTGGATTTTCCACATCCTGACGGCCCGAGAATCGAAACAAATTCCCCTTTTTCAATGGAGAGGCCGATGTCCTTTAGAACTGTCACAGGCTGGCCGTCCTTATCATTAAAGTGTTTGTTGAGACCCTCTATATTTATAAACATATTAATCACCTATTCTCATAATTCATATAAAACAAGTCGGAATACAAAGGTTAATTATATTCTATTCTGGTTAATTGTCAAGGATAGCCTATTTTTCAGGCCGGAAGTCCCTCCTTAAATTGTGAGAGGGAATCCTGTATAATGAAGATACTATGCGCTCGTTCGCAAAGGAAAGGATTGTTTGGATTGAGTAAAACGTTAGTATTAGCTGAGAAACCTTCAGTCGGCAGGGACATAGCTGCCGTTCTGAATTGCCATAAAAAAGGGAATGGTTTTATCGAAGGAGACAAATATATCGTTACATGGGCATTGGGCCACCTTGTCACACTTGCTGAGCCTGATGCGTATGACAGCAAATATCAGACCTGGAGAATTGAAGACCTGCCTATGATGCCCGAAAACCTTAAACTCGTGGTCATCAAAAAAACAGGCAGACAGTTCAATTCGGTCAAGAGCCAAATGAGCCGCCAGGACGTGAAAGAGATCGTCATTGCGACCGATGCCGGCCGTGAAGGGGAGCTTGTAGCCCGCTGGATCATTGAAAAAGCAAGGGTGAACAAGCCGATTAAGCGGTTGTGGATTTCTTCTGTAACCGATAAGGCCATAAAGGAAGGATTCCGTAAACTAAAGAGCGGGAAAGAATATGAAAACCTGTATGCTGCTGCACAGGCACGTTCTGAAGCAGACTGGTATGTAGGGATGAATGCTACGCGTGCCCTGACAGTGAAGCATAATGCCCAGCTGTCCTGCGGAAGGGTGCAGACGCCGACACTTGGGATCATCGCCAAGCGTGAGGAAGAAATCAAACACTTCAAGCCCAAACCTTTCTATGGGTTAAAAGCAAAAAGCAGGGACCTGATCCTCACCTGGAAGGACAGCAAGACCAATGAATACCGTACTTTTTCAAAAGAATTTCTGGAGAAATTAGAGGGGAAGCTGAAAGGCGGGAAGAAAGCGAGCGTGACTTCAGTCGATAAAAGCCTGAAGAAAAGCTTTTCTCCACAGCTGTATGATCTGACTGAGCTCCAGCGTGATGCACATAAGATTTTCGGTTATTCTGCAAAAGAAACATTATCGATCATGCAGAAGCTGTATGAACAGCATAAAGTCCTGACATATCCAAGGACAGATTCACGACATCTCTCGAGTGATATTGTTGATACTCTGAAAGACCGTATCCAGGCGGTTTCGATCAAACCCTATAACCTGCTTGCGGCTAAAGCGATGAAGAGTACCGGGAAATTAGGAAAAGCATTTGTCGATGACAGCAAGGTGTCCGACCACCATGCCATCATTCCAACGGAACAGACAGCATTCTTGAATTCTCTGAGTGACAAAGAACGAAAGATATATGATCTTGTGGTGAAAAGGTTCCTGGCCATGTTCCTGCCTCCGTTTCAATATGAACAGACAACCATCGAAGCGGAAATAGCCGGTGAGAAATTTGCAGCCAAGGGTAAACGCATCATCGAGCAGGGATGGAAGGAAATTTTCGACCGCCAAGGCGTCAGTGAAGATAATGGAGAAGGACTGGCGGACCAGACCCTGCCCAAGATTGAAAAAGGCGACGTTTTGTCTGTTTCTTCTATTGAAAGAACAACTGGTCAGACCCAGCCGCCAAGCAGGTTCAATGAAGGGACGCTTCTATCTGCAATGGAAAATCCAAAGAAATACATGGCTGGCGAAAATCAGGACCTCATCAAAACCATCAGTTCTGCCGGGGGCTTGGGAACAGTCGCCACCCGTGCGGATATCATCGAGAAATTATTCAACTCTGGCGTGATTGAAAACAAAGGGAAATCCATCATGATCACCTCGAAGGGGAAACAGCTTTTGGATCTGGCCCCCGATGAATTGAAATCGCCTGCCCTGACTGCCGAATGGGAGCAGAAGCTTGAAGCCATATCAAAAGGCAAACTGAACAAAAGTGCTTTTATCAGTGAAATCAAGGATTACACAAAAAAATCCGTCCATGAAATCAAAAACAGCACCAAAAAGTTTGCGCATGACAATATAACAGGAACGAAATGCCCGGATTGCGGCAACTTAATGCTGGAAGTCAAAAACAAGCATGGCAAAAAGCTTGTTTGCAAGGACAGGGAATGCGGCTACCGCAAAAACGTCAGCAAGAAAACCAACGCCCGCTGCCCGAACTGCCACAAACGTCTGGATCTGCGCGGGGAAGGTGAGGGCCAGATGTTTACATGTGTCTGCGGCCACCGGGAAAAACTTTCTACCTTCAATGAAAGAAAAAAGAAAGAAAAGAACAGCAAGGTATCCAAACGGGACGTCAATAAGTATATGAAGAAGCAGGATGACGCCCCTGTCAACACCGCCCTTGCTGACGCACTCGCCAAACTCAAACTGGATAAATGATCATTTGCTGCCCCCAGGCTTCTGCCTGGGGTTTTTTTGCTGGGTAGGGGCGGTTGGGTGCGTCGTGGAGTGGGGTTCTGTGTCGAAGCGTGTCGGTTGGTCGATAAACCTGGAAAAACGCTGATAAATCTGAAGAATCGCTGATATATCCCAAAAAACGCTGATAAGTTCGTTAGAATCGCCGATAAATTCCAAAAATCGCTGATAAAAAAATTCTATGAGAATTTAAAGGGATTAGCTTTTTGAAGGAGAATCATAAAAAGAACTAATTAAAGAGGTGATGCAATGATTATTAAAGAACGGGATAAACCAATTTTTTTAACTAAATTGGAAGCATTAAATAGGCGTCTGTCAATAAACCATGAGAAAAAGGGGGTAGTAAGCCAGCATCTTATAAATCGTTCGGCAGGATATAAAGGAGAACAAAGTTTGGATTACTTTATAAGCTTTTTATCGGAAAGCGAATATCATATTCTACACGGTTTAAGGTTATTTGATGGAAAAAATTACTGCCAGATTGATACCCTCCTAATTTCCCGGAAAGTTATTATTGTTTCAGAAATTAAAAGAATGGCAGGAACACTAAGCTTTGATCCTGACTTTAATCAATTTAAAAGAATAACTGAAGAAAACGTAGTAGAGCCCTATAACGATCCTATTGTTCAAGTTGAAAGACAGAAATTCCAGTTGAATAAGTGGTTGCGGCTGAATACTATGCACGCCAACCTCCCAATAGAAACACTCGTAATAAGTACATCCAATAAAGCGATTCTCCAGACTACCCACGGAAATAAAACTGTCCAGGAAAAAGTGATCCATAAAGAATACTTCCCTTTTAAAATCAGCAAGCTGGAAAAGCAATATACTGAAAAAATTATTAGCACTTCCGGACTCCATTTTCTTTCCAACCTCCTCTTACAAAGCCACACTCCTCAAATTCCTGACATTCTAAATAATTATGATATTTCTCCAACAGAAATCTTAACTGGTGTTCATTGTCCAGGTTGCGATTACCTTCCTATGAAAAGAAAGAAGGGAAGATGGGTGTGTCCAAAATGCGATTCAATTGCTAAACACGCTCATATAAAAGCTTTGATCGACTATTCGCTTTTGATATGTCCAAAAATTACGAATGCAGAAGCGCGTCGATTTTTGAGGATCGACTCCAGTTCAACTGTAAAACGATTATTAGGGGCGACTTGTACAAGGTTTCAAGGAAATAATAAATCCCGTCTTTATTTATTGGAGAATCTAAAAGAATGAATTAGGGGGAAACGCCGATAAAATCCTAAGAATCGCTGATAAATTTCTAGAATCGCTGATAAATTCCAAAAAACGCCGATAAATCCCAGAATCGCAGTCGCCGCTCGAATCAAAAATACACGTTTAGCCATTTGTCATTTTGTGGTACTAAGAAGAATACAGATGAAAAGAGGACGGTTGGTATAGAAAGGGGTCTGTTGAAGATGGCAATGTGGATTTGGATTGCAGCGGGTGTTTTGGTGCTCCTCGCAGTGGTGGAGGAAGTGATTTACTTTGTGTTAAACAAGCAGCTGGGATTGGAACGGGAGTCGAAATGGAAGAAATTCAAACTCCTGATGCATAAAGGTACGGCCTTTTTTAAACGAGAGAAAAAACAGCAGGACAGCCAGTCGGCATAAATAAAGCTTGAGACCGCGGTCTCAAGCTTTTTATAATGTAACTTTCATGAATTTGCTGACATCCCGGAAGCCCATTTGTTCGTACAGCTTCACGGCTTTTTCATTGTGGGTATAGACATTCAGCCTTACATCATTGTAGCCATTGTCTTTGAATCTCTTAAATGCCTCTTCGATAAGCAGTATGGAGTAGCCTTTTCCGCGAAATTCCTGCTTCACATACAGGTCATTGATCCAGCCGACTTCATCACCGGTGAGGTAGTCAAATGCCTTGTCTATCATGATCCAGCCAAGGAGCACATCCCTTTCTTTTAAACAAAGGAAATAGGCATTATGCTTTAATGAATGCTCATAGGTCTCTATCATTTTCTGTCGGTTGTCTGGGGCATCAATATTTGCAGCTTCTCTTC
The DNA here is from genome assembly GCF_003581585.1 of Bacillus salacetis. Taxonomy (GTDB): domain Bacteria; phylum Bacillota; class Bacilli; order Bacillales; family Bacillaceae_B; genus Rossellomorea; species Rossellomorea salacetis. The sequence goes on along the minus strand of NZ_QXIR01000014.1, from coordinate 52,310 downwards.
TATTATCCCCTGCCAGTTCATAAATCTCTTCCAATTCTACATCAGTTGCTTTTATCCATTCCATGATAAACGTCTCCCAAAGTCAGTTTACTTTGATTTTAACATGAACTTCCTTAAAACAGGAAAGCTGGAAATTCCGGACATCTTCTGCAGGGATAATTGTGCCGCTCCTCCAGCCAGAAGGAAGAATGCAGATAGTGAAAACAATGCTGCACCGCCCCATTCTATCAGTATCAATCCTCCAAGGAAAGGCCCCGCCATCCGGGAAATGTCCCAATGGGTTCCGTATATCGCAAAGTAGAGTCCGCGTTTAGTGGAAGGGGCTATCTCTGAAATATGATTGAGGAGCCGGTTCAATCCCAGGCTTTCGGCAATCGTCACCATCAACTGTGTAAGGATGAGCAGCAGCAGCGAAGTCGATAAGCCGTATGACAACGCTGAGATAAAATAAAGGCTGTAGGAGAGAATCAGGATTTTGTTTAATGAGAATCTTCTGCTCCACCTTACCAGTGGAATCTCAAGCAGTATGCACATAACCGCTTTGATGGAGGCAAGCGTTGTAAGGACCGCCAAAAAATCAGGAAACAAATCTTCTAGATAAATGCGGTAATTGGTTTCTGTCTGTGCGTAGAAAAAGCTGATCGGCAGGCTGAAAACCATCAAGCTGAAAACATACGAATGTTGAGATAGAAAGGATTTCAGTTTTAGTCTGTGAATCTCATTATTTTGTTCTTCTCCATCAATATCAGGTATTGTTTCGGGCAGTTTGAAAAAAACAACAGCCAGGTAAATCATCAATGCGGCGGCCTGCAGTCCAAAGATGATCCCGGGGTCCCGGGTATAGACGAAGTAGCCAATCACCGGTCCGAGCGCCATTCCAGCTGCACCGACCGTGTTGATCAGAGCAAAAACCTCAGGGCGGATCCCGGCCTCAACTGAATCGGCGATTTGTGCCCGCTGTGCGGGGATGTATATAGACCGGCCGGCTCCATTCAGGATGTAGAGCAAGGAGAACAGCCAGACCGATTTTGCAAAGATAAAGCCCGCCATTGCGCCTGCCTGCAAGAGCAGTCCGGCAACAATGATTTTTTTCCTTCCCATCCGGTCAGTCAGTCCGCCTCCTAAAAAAGTGATGATAATCTCTGATAATGGCTGCAAACCGACGATCACCATCGGCAGGAGAACATTTCCGTCAAGTTTGTCGTAAAGATAGATGATCAGAAAAGGAGCCAGCATGGCCCCCGTCACACTTGTCAGCATTTCTCCAAAGATCCGGATCCAAACCAAACCCGGATAGCGATTCAAAAGCTTTCGCACCATCATTCATCAGTCCTTTCTTGTAGATTTATTTTAGTAGGAAGGAAAAAGATGAAAAAGGGTAGAAATACTAAATAAAACACTTCATCTTTTAAGGAAGGAATCTTCTATGAAAACGTTAGAACATTATGCGCGATTATTTTCATTTTTAAATACAGATTTGGAAAAGGAAAATGAACTTTCCCTTTCCGCTGTTTCCGAGGTATTGTTTTGTACGCCAAGGAACAGCAAGCTGACCATTCAAAAGTGGGAGCAGGAAGGATGGATAAAGTGGTCTCCAGGCAGGGGAAGAGGAAATAAATCAACTCTTTCATTTTTGAAGGAACCTGCAGATCTTTTGTTTGATGAAAGCAAGACTCTTGTTAAAAAAGGGAAGCTGGCGGGAGCCCAGGAGATGATCAGTGAATACAGCGGGAAATTCGGTGGTCTGGAAGAAAGGTTTGAGCTATGGCTGGATACACTATTTGGATACAGTGCGGAATCAAAAAATGACAAGCCCCGGGATGTATTGAGGCTGAAATATGGAAAACAGCCATTTTCTCCGCTCGACCCCATGCTTGCCAGCCTTAGGTCGGAATGCCATATTCTAAAGCATGTTTGTGACACATTGGTTTTATATAATGAAGAAAAAGAAGTGGTAGAGCCGCGTCTCGCCTTTCACTGGGAGCATAATCAAGCGGGAGATGAGTGGACTTTTTATATAAGGAAAGGCGTGAAATTTCATGATGGAAACCGTTTGACCTCCGAAGACATCCAGTACAGTTTCCATCGTTTTCAGTCGTATGAGGATAATCCTTACCAGTGGATGCTGGCAAATGTAGAAGAGACGGTTATCTTAGATGAATATGCCCTTAAGCTGAAGCTGAATCATCCCAACTTTCTGCTTCTTCATATTTTGAGTGATGAGCATTTATCAATTGTAAGCAAGACATCCGACAGTGCCGTTTTTCAAGAATCACTCATTGGAACAGGGCCATTCCGCCTCGTGAAAAATAATGGTTCGATGCTGGTGCTTGAAGCGAACGAATACTATTTCAAGGAACGGCCGTTTCTGGACGCGGTCGAGTTCTGGAATGTGCCTGAGGAGACCGGGGACAGGACACCAGGCAGAACAGAAGTGGAATTCGGTTACTATCGTGAAAAAGACGAGGGAGACAAAAGCAGGAAAAGAGTAAAAAGGGTGGAGAGAAATGTGCAGTTCCTGTCTTTCAACGGCAGGAAAGCGGGACCGATGGGTGATCCTTTATTTCGCCTTGCTTTAAAAGCTATTATTGATCCAGCTGTTCTTGTAGAGGAACTGGGGGAATTTCGCCAGGAAGCAGCTGCCGGTTTTTTAAAGGCCTATTCAAATGAGGGTTCAAAGGAAATCCAGAAGATTCTTGAACAGAGTATATTTAATGGGGAGGAGCTGTTTCTGTATACCTTCCAGGACAGGGATCATGTGGAGGATTCCGAATGGCTGAAACAGCGATGCAGCCGATTTGGAATCAACATTAAAAATAACTTCCTTCCAGCAGAGGAGCTGCTAAAAAAGGAGAACATCGAAAAAGCCGATATCATCCACGACAGTGCCACAATCACCGAGCAGGAAGATTTCAGTTTTCTGCAATTGATCCTGGCTGAAACCAGCCCGATCTGGCACCATCTCCCCGAGGAGCAAAGAGAGATTATTTTGAATGAGGTCAATCACCTGAAAAGTTTATCCAATCCAGAAGAACGGATGAAGAAGCTATATAATATAGAAGAAACGTTACTGGAAGACTGTCATGTGCTGCCGCTGTATAAAAATATGTCTGAGCTGGAAAGCGATGAGGATATTCAGCAGGCCATGATCAATTCCCAGGGATGGATTGATTTTTACCGCATTTGGTTTAAAAGAAAGTAAGGATTGCCGGGCGATGAGAATCGTCCGTTTTTTTATGTTGGATGGGAGGGAAAGCGGGCGCAGTTGTGTACTCCTCTCTCACTTTCCGCCATGAAACAACAAAAGTTGCTGTAAAAATATAAATTTTCAGAAAATATATTGACTTTTCAAGGGTTTCACGTTATCTTTTGATTGTAGGTATATAACAAAATAAACATATCACGAATAAAAAGCGTTATATAAAATGGAAGATGACTAACAGGGGAAGGGTCATGGTCAAATAAAGGGGGAAACAGTGAGTGATTTTACATGAAATTGAAACCGCTTCCAGAAGTAACGTTGAAAAGATCCAGCTTTCACGGCTGCAGCAGACTGTAAGCAATGTGTACTCTAATGTCCCGTTTTACAAGGAACAGTTTGATCACAGGGGTATCAAGCCGGAGGATATTCAATCGTTGGAGGATTTGAAGCTTCTTCCTTTCACAAGGAAAGCTGATTTGCGGCAGCATTATCCGTTCGGCCTCTTTGCGGTCCCCCAAAATCAGCTTGTGAGGGTTCATGCTTCTTCGGGGACGAGCGGAAAGCCTACTGTTGTCGGCTATACCCAAAATGACATCGATATGTGGAGTGATATCGTCGCCAGGGCCATTGCGATCGGCGGCGGAAAACCGGGTGAATTCCTGCATAATGCCTATGGTTATGGGTTATTCACCGGCGGTCTCGGACTGCATTATGGAAGCGAGCGCCTCGGCTTGGTGACGGTGCCAGTGTCAGGCGGAAATGCAGAAAGGCAGATAACACTCATCGAAGACTTTCAGCCGGCGGTCATTTGCGGAACGCCTTCTTATATTCTTAATATCGCTGAGAAGATGGAAGAGCAGGGGAAGGATCCCGCCCAGACTTCTGTGAAGTATGGTATTTTCGGGGCTGAACCCTGGTCTGAGAAGATGAGGCAGAAGATTGAAGAAAAGTGGAACCTTAAAGCATGCGATATATACGGACTTAGTGAAGTAATCGGTCCGGGTGTCGCCATGGAATGCCACGAAGACCAATCTGGCCTGCATATTGCGGAGGATCACTTCCTTCCTGAGATCATCGACCCTGTTACACTGGAGGTGCTGCCTCCTGGTGAAGAAGGAGAACTTGTATTTACATCGCTGACAAAGGAAGCTTTTCCGATTATCCGCTATAGAACTGGAGATATCGCGTCCTTGTCATATAATGAGTGCTCCTGCGGCAGGACAACGGTCAAAATGTCCCGTGTGAAAGGACGGGTGGATGATATGCTGATCATCCGCGGGGTCAATGTCTATCCTTCAGAGGTGGAGCATTACCTTTTGACCGTAGAAGAACTTTCGCCTCATTATCAGCTGCATTTGACCCGGAAGGGAACGCTGGATTGCGTCGAGCTGCATGTGGAAATAAAGGATGAGGTGTTCACCGGACTCCAACAGAATATGGAACATGAAATGATTTACCTCCTCACCCAAAAGATTCAGCATATCATGAAAAGCAGCTGTCTCGTATCGATGGAAGTGAAAATCAATCAGCCAAAGTCGATTCCCCGTTCTGAAGGGAAAGCAGTAAGGATACTGGATAAGCGGAATAGCGGGATTGAAGTATAAAATTTTTTGATTTCAAATAGTATCACAACATAAATGCACAACGTTAGAAATACGTTATTCAAGGAGGGTTTTACATGAGTGATACAGCATCTTTTACGGCACTGACCGAAGAAGAAAAGATGGCACACTTTATGAAACGGATTGAAGCAGGGGAAAAAATCGAAGCCGATGACTGGATGCCTGATGAATATAGGAAGACTTTGATTAAATTGATCTCCATGCACGGAATCAGCGAAATAATGGGAGCGCTTCCTGAGAAAGAATGGGTGCCGAAAGCCCCGACGCTTGGAAGGAAACTCGGCATCATGGCGAAGGTACAGGATGAAATGGGCCATGGGCAGCTGCTCCTTCGTGTTGCTGAAGATTTAATGAAGCCTTATGGAAAAACACGGGAAGAAATCATGCAGGATCTTTTTTCCGGAGATTTGAAGTTTCATAACGTTTTTCATATGGAAGCCCCGACGTGGGGAGACGCCGGTCTAATCGGCTGGCTGGTTGATGGAGCCGCCATCATTACGCAAACCAACATGCTTGGGGCATCTTATGGCCCTTATGCAAGAGCATTGAAACGGATCTGCGCTGAGGAAGTCTTCCATGCCCAGCATGGTGAAGCGATCATCATGGCACTGGCAGAAGGGACCACTGAGCAGAAGGAAATGGTCCAGGATGCAGTCGACCGCTGGTGGGAATCGCTCCTGATGTTCTTCGGTCCGGGAAGTGCCTCTACGACAGGTTCTTCAAAACAGGATATTACGATTAAGTATGGAATCCGCACCAAAACAAATGAAGAACTGAGACAGGACTTCTTCTCGAAATATGTTCCTAGAATCCTTTCACTCGGGTTGAAGCTCCCGGATGAAACGATGTACTTCGACAAGGAAAAAGAAGAGTGGGTGTATCAGCAGCCTGACTGGAGCCGATTCAAGGATATCGTGAAGAATAACGGTCCAAAATCAAAAGAGAGATTAAGCCTTCGAAAGATTTCTTATGAAAACAACGCATGGGTCCGTGAAGCACTGAGCGGAGATACAGCGGCAGGATAAAGGGGGACGGTGTACATGTCGGATAAAAGCAGGAATTTTTACCAGGAGTATGAAGTATTCAGCAGAAGAACAGATAATGCCCCGATGCAGCATCAGTTCAGCCTGCTGGCGCCCAATCAGGAAATTGCACTCGTTATGGCACAGGAAAATTTCCTGAGAAGGGAACCTGCAACAGATATCTGGGTCGTGAAGAGATCGGATATCAGGAAGATGGACCAGGAAGAAAAGGAGTCTCTTCAGCGCCTGGACAACAAGGATTACCGGAATGCCAAGGGCTATGGGTATTTAAAGAAAAAATGGCGTCACTATGAACAGGAAATGCTGGATGAGAAAGAGATCTTATCCTGGGAAGGGAAGGCGAAGAAATCATGACAGTGGGCAGTGCAGCGGAAGTGAAAGACCAGGCATACAAAAACGCGCTGGTTGAGCTTCTATATCAATTGGCAGATGATGATTTCATCACTGCCTACAGAGGATCGGAATGGCTCGGGCTTGCTCCTCATATTGAAGAGGATGTCGCTTTTTCATCCATCAACCAGGATACGATGGGGCATGCGGCAATGTTCTACAGGCTGCTTGAAGATCTCGGCGAAGGGGAAATGAACAGCCTTGCCCATGCCAGGGGATCAGAAGAACGCCGCAACGCTATCATTTTGGAAGAAGTCAATGGTTCAGGAACCTATCTTGTGGAACCGAATTACGATTGGGCCTTCGCGGTAGTCAGAAATTATTTCTATGCCCAGGCGAAAAAGGTCAAAATCGATTCATTGAAAAATTCTTCCTATCAGCCATTGGCTGATGCGGCAGTGAAGGTGAACATGGAATTATACTACCACCTGCTGCATTGGAAGACATGGTTCTCGCAGTTGATGAATGCAGGGGGCGAAGCGAGAAAACGCATGATGGATGCAGTGGATAAGACGGCAGCGGATTTTGCAGGTGTCCTGTCACTGGGAGATAAGGGAGAAGAAATCGCGAAAGCAGGTCTGATCGAAGGCGGGGATATGCTCATGGTCCGCTGGAAAAATGCTGTGAAACCAATCTTTGAATCTTGCAATCTTCCTGTTCCTGAATTGGAAATGAAGAGAGGGAACGGCAGGAACAAGGTGCATACACCTGACCTTGATCAGGCCATCGGCACATTGAGCGAAGTCTACAACTCTGATCCGGCAGCAGCCTGGTAAAAGGAATGATTCCATTGACAGAAAAAAATGAACTCATAGTAAACATACTTCAGCAGGTGAAAGACCCGGAAATTGATTCTGTCAGTATCGTTGAATTGGGAATGGTGGAAAAGGCAGGCTTTCAGGAAGGGAAGGCAACAGTAAGATTGCTGCCGACGTTCATGGGCTGCCCGGCACTGGAAATCATAAAGGGCAATGTGGAGAAAGTTCTTCTTGCGGATTCCCATATCCATGAAACCGATGTCGATTTCCTGTTCAGTCCGCCATGGACATCAGACAGGGTCTCAGAAGCGGGCAGGGAGAAGCTGAAGGAATTCGGTATCGCTCCGCCCCCGGAAAGACTGGAAGATGACGGCGGATGGAAGGTCAATTGCCCATATTGCGATTCACCATATACCACCATGGAAAACATCTTCGGACCCACCGCCTGCAGAAGCATCCTGTACTGCAAACAATGCAAGAACCCATTCGAAGCAATGAAACCAATATCTACTATTATGTAAAAGGGAGAGAATACAATGGTAAAATTGATCGCGCTTTATAAACATCCTGAAAACCAGGAACAATTCGACGAGCATTACTTCAATACTCATGCACCGATCACAGCTAAAATTCCAGGATTAAGAGAAATGAAAGTGACTAAAATCGTCGGCTCGCCAATGGGCGGAGAAGGCAAGTACTACCTTATGTGTGAAATGTTTTACGACAGCCATGACGCATTGAAGACAGCTTTGAAAACAGATGAAGGTAAAGCTTCCGGAAAGGATCTAATGTCTTTTGCCGGCGATCTCGTTACATTGATGATCGGTGAAGAAGTGAATGAATAGAACCTTCGAGTATATCAATGCCGGTATGGAGAATGGGATTGGTTTTGTTGAACTCAACCGCCCGAAAGTTCTTAACGCAATCAACAGGCAGATGGTGTCAGAGATTCTTTCCGCATTTGAACAGTTTGATCGTGACTCTGAAGTTAAGGTCATCCTTCTGTCTGGAAAAGGAAGAGCGTTTGCTGCAGGCGCAGATATCGATGAAATGGCCAATGACAGTGCCATTGATTTCGAACTTCTGAACCAGTTCACCGATTGGGACCGGATTGCCGTCGTGAAAAAACCTATCATTGGAGCCGTTCAAGGTTTTGCCTTGGGCGGAGGTTTTGAAATGGCCTTATGCTGTGACATGCTGTTTGCCTCAGATGACGCCGAATTTGGTTTTCCTGAAGTCAATCTGGCCGTAATGCCTGGAGCTGGCGGAACTCAAAGGCTGACCAAGTTAATCGGCAAGACAAGGGCAATGGAATGGCTGATGACAGGTGACAGGATGTCCGCCAAAGAAGCACAGCGCCTGGGAATCATCAACCGTGTGGTAGCAAGGGAACTGTTAATGGAAGAAACAAAGAAATTCGCTGCCAGACTGGCCAAACAGCCTCCGCTGTCCCTCCGTTTGATAAAGGAGTCTGTCCATAAGGCTGTAGACTATTCGTTGTATGAAGGAATGCAATACGAACGCAAGAACTTCTCACTTCTTTTTGCATCTGAAGATCAAAAAGAAGGAATGAATGCTTTCATTGAAAAAAGAAAACCGGACTATAAAGGGAAGTAAAGGAGGCATCAATATGTTTGAAACGATCCTCTATGGAGTCAGCAATGGAGTGGCATGGATCAGAATGAACAGACCAGATAAACTCAATGCCTTCATTGCCCAAATGAACGCCGAGATTGCGAAGGCCATGAAGCAGGCTTCCCGCGACGAAGCTGTCCGTGCGGTTGTCATTACCGGTGAAGGCAGGGCATTCTGTTCGGGCCAGGATCTAAGTGAAGTAAGTGAAGACATGGATCATGGAGAAGTCCTCCGGAATCACTATGGTCCGATGGTCAAAGAATTGGCTGCCTGTGAAAAACCGGTCATTGCCGCGGTCAATGGGGTTGCGGCCGGGGCGGGGATGAGCCTGGCGCTTGCCTGTGACTTCCGGTTGTTATCAGAGAAAGCCAGTTTCGTAGAAGCCTTCATTCATGTAGGGCTCGTACCGGATTCAGGGAACCTGTATTATCTGACACGGCTGGTCGGCCATGCCAAAGCGTTGGAACTTGCTGTATTCGGGGAGAAAATTTCAGCCGAAAAAGCAGCGGAGCTGGGCCTGGCCAATAAAATCATTAGTCTTGACCAGTGGGAAAACGAAGTAAAAGCTTACGCTGAAAGACTTGCCGGCATGCCGACAAAAGCAATAGGCTTGATTAAAAGATATTTAAATGAAAGTTATGATTCCAGTTTGGAAGAGTATCTGGAAAAAGAAGCATACGGCCAAAGAATTGCCGGACAGAGCAGCGACCACCGGGAAGGTGTAACGGCATTCATGGAAAAAAGAAAGCCCGTATTCCAGGGAAAATAAAATTGAGGAGATGAGAAAATGGCGACTGTAAAAGAACAAAATTTCGAAGTCCTTGAGACAAAACGTGAACATTATGGAATGATTATCAATGGTGAAAGAACAGACAGTTCATCAGGAGAAACATTTACTACATATAACCCGGCAACTGGCGAAGCCATTGCCACTGTTGCAAAAGCGACAACTGAAGATGCTGAGCGTGCTGTCCAGGCGGCAAGGGATGCATTTGATAATGGAAAATGGAAGAAGTTCCCGGTGAACAAGCGCCAAAGAATCATGATGAAAATCGCCGGTATCATGAGATCCCGTTTTAATGAATTGGTTTCTTTGGAAATCATGGACAGCGGTAAATCGTTATCAGCAGCACAAGGCCAGGTCATGCAGGCAATCGAAGACTTTGAATTCTATGCCGGTGCCATCGTCGGCCACCGAGGCTCAGTAAACAATGTACCAGGCCAGTTCCAAAACGTTGCAGAAAAGGAACCGGTAGGTGTCTGCGCGCAGATCATCCCTTGGAATTACCCATTGATGATGGCAGCTTGGAAAATCGCCCCTGCCATCGCTGTTGGATGCTCGGTTGTCGTGAAGCCGGCATCACTTACACCGCTGACAGCTTTAGTTCTTGGAGAAATCTGTGTTGAAGCCGGTGTTCCTCAAGGAGTGGTCAACGTCATCCCTGGATCTGGTTCTACGATTGGAAACTACCTTGTAGAGCACGACCAAGTGGATAAAGTGGCCTTCACAGGTTCAACGCCAATCGGAAAAAACATCATGGAAAGAGCTTCCCAGACTTTGAAGCGCGTGACATTGGAGCTTGGCGGAAAATCGCCTAATATCGTTTTTGAAGATGCAGATGTGGATGCCGCAGTCGATGGTTCCCTGTTCGGAATCTTCTATAATACAGGGCAGTCTTGTGAAGCACGTTCAAGATTGTATGTACATGAAGACATATATGATGAGTTCATGGAGAAGTTCGTGGCGAAAACAAAACAGCTATCCTTGGGAGATCCATCTGACAAAGGAACTCATATCGGTGCCATCATCGATGACAGCCAAGTGAAAACCATTGATGAATATGTGCAGTCTGCGAAGGAAGAAGGAGCGACGATCCTTGCCGGCGGAAAACCGGCAACAGTGGAAGGCTTCGAAAACGGCCACTGGTATGAGCCGACCATCATTACAGATGTAAATCATGAGATGAAAGCGGTACGTGAAGAAATCTTCGGACCGGTCGTTGTCGTGATGAAGTTCAGCAATGAAAAAGAAGCGATCAAACTCGCTAACGATACTGTTTATGGACTCGGTTCTGCTCTTTGGACTACTGATTACGCAAGAGCGACAAGAGTTTCAAAAGCAATCCAGGCTGGGATCGTCATGGTCAACTGCCCATTCTCGGCATTCCCCGGCACGCCTTTCGGGGGCTACAAGCAATCCGGATTCGGCAGGGAGCTGTGTATCGAGACGCTCGATCTATATACAGAGACAAAGAGTATCATTTCATACTTCGGAAGCCGTCCTTTAAATCCATTCGGCTTATAAAATAATCAGCATGTACGGGACTGAGGGTCCATCCGGTTCTTCCGGATAGGCACCAGTCCCTTGATGCTTATATTAATGAAGAAACTCGACTTGGAGGAGGCAGGACGATGAAAAAACTGGCCGTAATCGGTTCAGGCGTGATGGGAAGAGGGATTGCGTATGTCAGCGCAGTCGGCGGATTCCAGACCACGCTTTTTGATGTTGAACAAAGGCAGCTGGACAGTGCCCAAGGGGAGCTCGTCTCTATTTTTCAAAAAGGGATCGACCGCGGGAAAATTTCTAAGGAAGATAGTGATTCTGCTCAAGGAAGATTAACGTATTCAACGGACATGGCCCAAGCTGTTAAAGAGGCAGACCTGGTCATCGAAGCTGTACCTGAAAAGGCGGAGATCAAAAAAGCAGTGTTTGAAAAACTGGACGAGTATGCCGGCGGATCTTGTTATTTTGCTACCAATACATCCACCATGAGTCCAACAGAAATTGCTTCTTTCACAAATAGACCCGAAAGAGTAATTGCCATGCACTTCTTTAACCCTGTACATAAAATGCCGCTGGTAGAGATTGTCCGCGGCTTGGAAACAAGTGATGAAACAGCAGATTATGTGGAAGCAGCGGCTAAGCAGATGGGAAAAGAGACTGTTGTCATCAATGAATTCCCGGGATTTGTAACAAGCCGGATATCAGCACTTGTCGGAAATGAAGCGTTTTATATGCTTCAAGAGGGACTGGGAACACCTGAGGAAATCGATAAGGCAATCAAGTTAGGCTTGAATTATCCGATGGGCCCATTCGAATTAGGCGATCTTGTAGGTCTTGATGCCAGGCTCAATAACCTTAAATATCTTCATGAAAAGCTTGGGGAAAAATACCGTCCTGCTCCATTGCTTGAGAAGTATGTGAAAGCAGGAAGGCTTGGGAGAAAATCAGGGCGCGGGGTCTATGACTACACGAAGCAATAAAGGAGGATCCGCAATGAAAGAAGTCGTAATTGTCGATGCTGTACGTACGCCCATTGGAAAATATAAAGGTGCATTGAAAAATGTCCGTCCCGATGATCTGGGGGCAGTCGTAATTAAAGCACTGTTGGACAGAAATCCCGGGCTTCCGGCAGAACAGGTTGAAGAAGTGGTCCTTGGGAATGCCAATGGCGCAGGCGAAGACAACCGGAATGTAGCGAGAATGTCTGCATTACTGGCCGGCATGCCGGTGGAAATAAGCGCAACCACCATCAATCGTCTCTGCGGATCAGGCCTGGACGCAGTCAACTATGCAGCACGGGCGATCCTTGCCGGAGAGGGGAGTATCTTCATCGCAGGCGGAACCGAGAGCATGACCAGGGCTCCGTTTGTCATGGCGAAACCAGAAAAGGAATTTCCGCGCGGCAATATGGAGATGTTTGACACAACCATCGGCTGGAGATTCATCAATCCCAAGCTTGCCCAGAGATACGGAACAGACAGCATGCCGGAAACGGCAGAAAATGTTGCGCAGAAATTCAATATATCAAGGGAAGAGCAGGATGAGTTTGCCCTTCACAGCCAGCTGAAGGCGAAGGAAGCCATGGTATCCGGAATCTTCAATGAAGAGATTGTTCCCGTCGTTTACAAGGATCGAAAGGGGAATGATATTACGATCGACCGGGATGAGCATCCCCGTCCTGACTCCAGTATGGAAAAGCTTTCTAAGTTGAGGCCGTTATTTGAAAACGGGACCGTAACTGCCGGGAATGCTTCCGGCGTTAATGATGGTGCCTCGGCCCTGCTTTTGATGAGCGCGGAAAAAGCCGGGGAACTAGGGCTGAAGCCGATGGCTAAGTATGTGGTATCTGCCACAGCAGGCCTTGAACCATCCGTAATGGGCCTGGGACCTATATACGCGTCCAGGAAGGCAATGGACAGGGCTGGCATGAATAAAGATGATTTCGGCTTGATAGAATTAAACGAAGCGTTTGCCTCTCAGTCACTTGCGTGCATAAGAGAGCTTGGGCTTGATTCGGCATGCGTCAATGTCAATGGGGGAGCCATTGCATTCGGTCACCCCCTTGGAGCGAGCGGAGCAAGGATATTGACAACCCTTCTCTATGAAATGAAACGCAGGGAAGTGCGGCATGGCCTGGCAACAATGTGTATTGGTGTAGGCCAGGGAATCGCTACGATAGTAGAACGGATTGAATGACTTTCATCCATAATTCCATAGAGGCGTATGTCTTTATGGAATTTTTTTAATATAATAATCATCCTGTATGGCAGTATAATATTAATTTTCATAAAAGTGATAAAAGTCACGCTTTTAATTTTAAAAGTGATATCGTACTATGATAGAATAATGGTCAACGTAAATTTGACGTCACAAAATAATTATTTTAACAAAATGTCTTGTTAGGAGTAAGAAAGAGGCGAACAGGTTGAATACAAGATCGATGATTTTCACTTTATATGGAGATTATATCCGCCATTATGGCAATAAAATATGGATAGGAAGCCTCATCAAGCTTTTGAGGGAATTCGGCCATAACGACCAGGCTGTCAGGGCGGCCATCTCCAGAATGAATAAGCAGGGATGGGTCCAGTCAGAAAAGCAGGGAAACAAAAGTTATTATTCATTGACCGGAAGAGGCCTGAAGCGGATGGAAGAGGCTGCCCATCGGATATTCAAGCTGCAGACCGAAACATGGGATGGCCAATGGAGAATCCTCATGTATACGATTCCGGAAGAAATCCGAAATGTCAGGGATGAACTCCGGAAGGAACTGGTCTGGAGCGGATTTGGCACTCTTTCCAACAGCTGCTGGATTTCACCGAACAAACTGGAAAAACAGGTTTATGATCTGATAGATAAATATGACATCAAGCAATATGTCGATTTTTTCATCGCCAAATATGACGGACCCGATGAAGATCAGCGAATCATCAGCAAAAGCTGGGACCTGCAGGAAATCAATGAACGTTATTCAGATTTCATTTCGGAGTACAGCCAGAAATTCATCATTGATAAAAATAAAATTGAAAAAGGTGAAATGACGGAGGCCGAATGCTTTGTTGAAAGGACTAAACTGGTGCATGAATACCGGAAATTCCTCTTTGTTGATCCCGGCCTTCCGGAAGAACTGCTGCCGGAGAAGTGGCTTGGCGGACATGCCGCTTCCCTTTTTGGAGAGTACTATAAAGTCCTTGCAAAGCCGGCATCCCATTTCTTTGAGGAAGTCTATCAAGAAGGAAACGAGATGGGGAATAAAGATCAATCCTATAATATGTTTGACCATCCATTGATTTTGGATTAAACAGTCTTATAGATTGAACGTGTCATCATTATGGAAGCTGGATCTTCCATGCTTATTAGGGCTGTCCATGTAATTACCAGGAAAGAGAAAGGTTTTAGAATAAAGGGGGCAAAGTAAGGTGAGCAACTTAAATTCCATCCTTGGCATACGATATCCAATCCTCCAGGGAGGAATGGGCAATATAAGCAATGCACAGCTGGCCTCTGCTGTTTCGGAAGCCGGCGGACTTGGAACGATTGGAACCGGTACTATGAATGGCGATGAGGTTGAGGGGATTATCTTAAAAACAAAAGGGCTGACTGAAAAACCGATTGCCCTGAATATTCCAATCTCAGTAACGGGTCACTTGAAGGAAATGGTGGACCTTGTATTAAAGTATGACTTGGAGGCTGTTTCCCTTTCCGCAGGCAATCCTGCCCCTCTGGTTCCTATTTTCAAAGAAAGAGGAATCAAAGTCATTTGCGTTGTTGCTTCTGCAAAACAGGCGGTGAAAGCTGAAAAAGCCGGGGCGGATATCATTGTCGCCGAAGGGTATGAAGCAGCCGGGATCAATTCCAGTCTTGAAACCACCACTCTCACATTGATACCGCAGATTACGCAGGCCGTTAATGTTCCGGTTGTAGCAGCAGGTGGAATCGGCGATGGGAGAGGCCTTGCAGCTATGCTGGCACTTGGTGCATCCGGTGTGCAGATGGGTACCAGGCTGATTGCCACAAAAGAAGCGCCGTTCCACGAAAACTATAAAAATACCTTATTGGCAGCCGATGATAGAGGAACTGTCATTGTCGGCAGATCTGCAGGCCGCGTCCGCAGAATCATGAAGACCCCATATGCAGAGACACTATTGAAATACGAAAGCGATGGGATGGCACCTGAAGATTTTGCCAGGGTCACTTCTGAGGACTATCACAAAAAAGGTGCTCTTGAAGGCAGGCTCGATGAAGGATTCATCAACGGCGGACAGGTAAGCAGCCTGATTGAGGACATACCTTCTGTCCAGGAGTTATTTAAAAGAATGACAGCAGAAGCGAAAGAATATTTAGCTGCCGGAGCAGCAATATTAGATTAGAAGACGGGCTCAGCCCGTCTTTTTTTCTTGAATTCGAAGCCGGCATATAATTGCAATTGAAGTTTTAAAGGCCTGGAAACCCTGATGGAAAAATTATATAATGATAACAATTTTTAATTTTCGGAATATTGTTGACTTTCTTGCAACTTCGGTGATACTATAACGTTGTAATTACGCAGAGGTTGTTTTTCATCACAATAAAGCGCTGAAGTGATTTTGAATCCGGCGTTTGAAAAGAGCGAACCTAATGATCAACCATCCATCTTTTGCGAGATTTTTTTGATATAGAGGGGTACATGCTCCTGTATATAAATATTTTTTAATAGAACAAAGGGGGATTTCAGTTGAGAAAGAGTTTGCTGTTATTGAGTTCTGTATTAGCAGGGTCATTGATGCTAGCCGGGTGTTCCAGTGAAAAAGATGCAGCATCGGGGGATAAAACGTATACAATCGGAGTGACGCAGATTGTTGAGCATCCTTCATTGGACGCGGCATATGAAGGCTTTAAAAAAGCCCTTGCAGAGAACGGATACAAAGAAGGGGACAATGTGAAATTTGACGTGCAGAATGCCCAGAACGATCAAAGCAATTCCCAGAGTATCGCCAAAAAGCTTGTTGGCGATAAAGTGGACTTGATCTTTGCCAACTCCACTCCGAGTGCATTGCATGTCCTGAATGAAACAAAGGAAATTCCTATCGTGTTCACATCTGTTACAGATCCTGTCGGTGCCGGTCTGGTGGAGTCATTTGAAAAGCCGGGCGAGAATATTACAGGGACCACCGATACGAATCCTGACGCCATCCCGCAAACTGTCGGCTTCATGGTGGATGAAGCGGGGGCAGAGACCATCGGGGTGATTTATAATTCGGGTGAGCAGAACTCTGAAGTTCAGGTTAAGCAAGTAAATGAGATTGCGAAAGAAAAAGGGGCCGAGGTTGTAGAGGTTTCCATTTCTACTTCCGCAGAGGTTAAGCAGGCAGCCGAGTCACTTGTCGGACGGGTCGATGCTATCTACATCCCTAAGGACAACACGGTTGTTTCTGCTCTTGAATCCGTCATTTCCGTGGCAAATGATAAAGATATCCCGCTATTCGTTGGCGAATTGGATTCCCTTAAGCGCGGAGGTGTTGCAGCGAGTGGATTTAACTATGAGGACCTTGGGTATCAAACAGGTTTGATGGCTGTGAAAATCCTGAATGGAGAAAAGAAGCCATCGGAAATCAATGTGGAAACTCCTGAAAGCGCTGTCTTGACCTTCAACAAGGCTGCTGCAGAGGAACAAGGCTTGGAAATCAAGGATGAATGGGCCGACCTGGTTGAGTTCTTAGAATAGACTGTGAATTTATTGATGGTTACTTCCGGGGATTTTCCCCGGAATCATAAGACGTTCTTTTTTCTTGCTTACCAAGACCTTTCTGGGTAAACAGTATGCTGTCTTTACAATGGGGATTGAAAAGACAAGAAGCGTGAGAAAAGAGC
The DNA here is from genome assembly GCF_003581585.1 of Bacillus salacetis. Lineage (GTDB taxonomy): Bacteria > Bacillota > Bacilli > Bacillales > Bacillaceae_B > Rossellomorea > Rossellomorea salacetis. The sequence goes on along the minus strand of NZ_QXIR01000014.1, from coordinate 35,526 downwards.
CTTAGAATAGGGAAGGGTGATACAACATGTTTACCGCAATTTTTGGTTCTGTTGAATCGGGAATCATCTACGCCATCATGGCACTTGGAGTATATCTATCTTTCCGGATCCTGGACTTTCCAGACTTGACTGTAGATGGAAGCTTTGTAACGGGGGCGGCAGTTGCTGCCACCCTGGTTGTAAGCGGAGTGAATCCATTTGCCGCAACACTCGTATCTGTTTTTGCAGGGTTTGCTGCAGGGTGTATTACCGGAATTCTTCATACATTTGGAAAAATCAATGCTCTCTTATCCGGGATATTGATGATGATTGCCCTGTATTCGATCAATCTGAGAATCATGGGCAAATCCAATGTGCCTCTGTTAAATCAGGATACTTCTTTTACACATGTGGAAAGTTTTTGGGCTAAGATGGGAATCGATTCCGCCATGGAAAATATGCTGACGGCTGTCGGTTTGGGGGGCTTCATGCCAAGTACATGGGGAATCCTGTTCTTCATGGTGATTGTGACTTTCCTGATTAAATTCCTGACAGACAGATTCCTGAAAACCGAAATCGGATTGGCACTCAGAGCGACAGGTGACAACCAAAGGATGATCAGAAGCCTTTCTGCCAATACGAATACGCTGATCATTTTAGGCTTGGGGATTTCCAATGCAATGGTCGCCCTTTCAGGAGCACTGATTGCCCAATACAGCGGATTTGCCGATGTCGGGATGGGTATCGGAATGATCATCATCGGATTGGCTTCGGTAATTATCGGTGAGGCTCTATTCGGTACCAAAACAATTGTTAGGACAACACTTGCGGTTGTGGGCGGTGCCATCATCTACCGTATTGTTGTCAGTATGGCCCTTAGGGTTGAATTCCTGGAAACTGGTGATATGAAATTGATCACTGCCAGCATCGTCATCCTTGCATTAGTTATGCCAAAGGTCATGGACCGATATAAAGAAAAGAAACGTAAGGCTGCGAAACACGCCCAGCGGCTTCAGGAGCTCGCGCTAACTCCAAAGGGGAAGGATGATAGCAGTGTTACAATTAAATAGAATCCATAAAATCTTCAATGAAGGAACACCAGATGAAAAAGTTGCCCTTGGCGATGTGAGCCTGACCATGAATCCCGGTGATTTTGTAACCGTTATCGGAAGTAACGGGGCAGGGAAGTCGACCCTGATGAACATGATTTCCGGAGTACTTACACCCGACACAGGCGAAGTCATCATTGATGGCAATGATGTTACAAGGGTATCAGAATTCAAACGTTCCAGGCTGATAGGCAGGGTCTTCCAGGATCCAATGGCGGGCACAGCACCGACAATGACCATTGAGGAAAATCTGGCTATGGCTTATGCACGAAATAAAAAGAGGACACTGAAAAGCGGTGTAACAAGAAAACGCAGAGAGTACTTTAAACAAGTGCTGGAGTCGCTTCACCTCAATTTGGAAGACCGCCTGAATGCCAAAGTAGGGCTGCTGTCCGGAGGAGAGCGGCAAGCACTCTCCCTGCTGATGGCAACCTTTACAGAACCATCAATCCTATTGCTGGATGAGCATACAGCCGCTCTGGATCCCTCCCGTGCTGAGCTGATTACCAGCCTGACCAAGGAAATTGTTGACAAGTACCAATTGACGACACTGATGGTCACCCATAATATGCAGCAGGCAATCGACCTGGGCAACAGATTGATCATGATGGATAAAGGCGAAATCATCTTGGAAGTGAACGAAGAACAGAAGAAAGATTTGACTGTGGAAGGCCTGCTTAAAGAGTTCCAACGTATCAGAGGAACACAGATGGCAAGCGACAAAGCAATATTGGCGTGACTTAAAAAGGATGGAGGCCCCATCCTTTTTTATTATGGGGATTCTCTTTGGGGTAAGGGAATCCACTGGAGCAGGTGGGACGAATGAGTACATCGATTGCCGGTGACAAGGAGATCGACTGTGTCATAGAGTGTCAATGAATGCATCGAATCCCTGCGATGTGTAAAACGACCACATGGTTGGAAGATTTTCTGCATTCGACATCCATCAAGTATATTTCATACACCATTGTTTGCCCTGCGGTCAGATGATGCATTAAAAAGGCACTTTTTCCTGCATAATAACTGTTTACTCTCTTAATGATGTATAAAAAAAGCACTTATTCCAGCATGATTTGTATCAGACACTTAAGATTATGCCCCAATCCAATACATTTTCCTGCATTATCTTGCCCGGCTGATCAAATGATGTCCCAAAAAAGCAATTAATCAGGCATGATCCTTGTTAGGGACATTTCTTATGCATTCAAAAAATGATACCACATAAGGATTTTTCCAAAAATTCATGTTGCGTATGGAGAGTATCCTTTAACACAGAACACTCAGGCTGGCCTTGTAATACGTCTCAACCCTCACCCCTGAAATTTTCCATCCCTCTAAAAATTCCTTCCACTACTCCTCCCTGCAAATCTCACAGCATAGACTGCTGACCTGATAGGTAATGTACACCAAAAAAGAATTATTAATGTTTTAAATTTTTACAATTTATTGACTATTTATCATACAAAATGTTATTATATCGTTGAATTAACGTTATATGTTTTTTGTTTTGAAAAGGGGTCTTTAAAAGGAGGGGCAATATGAAGTCCGGAATGATGGTGGGACAGACAGCATCAATCACCGCTGCGGTGACTCCTGAAATGTTTGCCCAATTCGACGGGGAAGTTGTCCACCCGGTCTACTCGACTGTATCCATGGTCTATCATATGGAATGGGCTTCCAGGAAGATCATCCTTCCCTACCTGGAAGAAGGAGAAGAGGGTATGGGGGGAGCGGTCTCAATGAAGCACATCGCTCCAAGCGGTGAGGGGACCAGTGTTACCATCACAGCAACTTTAACCGAACTGCGGTCAAATGTGGTGATCACAAAAGTCGAGGCTAGAAATGAGAATGGCCTGATTGGGGTAGGGGAAGTCAAGCAAGTGATCCTGCCAAAAGAGAAAATTAATAGGATGGGACAAAAGGGAGAATAATCACCGATTAAATTTATCGGGATTTGTAAGCGGTTTCAAATCAAAGGGTATGAGGAGATGATTTCATGGATATGTTTGAAAAAATTCGTGAGCATGAACAAGTGGTTTTCTGCAATGACGAGGAAACCGGTTTAAAGGCGATCATAGCCATACATAATACAACGCTGGGACCGGCATTAGGGGGCTGCAGGATGCGTCCTTATAAGTCTGTTGAGGAAGCTTTGGAAGATGTTTTGAGGCTTTCAAAGGGGATGACTTATAAATGCGCAGCCTCGGATGTTGATTTTGGCGGCGGCAAAGCTGTCATCATCGGTGATCCGCAAAAAGACAAAAATCCTGAATTATTCCGTGCCTTCGGTCAATTCGTAGAATCATTGAATGGGAGATTCTATACGGGTACCGACATGGGGACAACACCGGAAGACTTTATTTATGCCTTGAAAGAAACAAACTGCATCGTGGGTGTGGACGAGGAATACGGCGGAAGCGGAGATTCATCGGTTCCGACGGCAATGGGTGTCATATACGGATTGCAAATCACCAACAAAACGGTTTGGGGAACAGAAGACCTTGGAGCAAGAAGCTATGCCATACAGGGGCTTGGCAAAGTAGGGGTGAAAGTAGCTGAACGCCTTATGGATGAAGGGGCTGAATTATATATTGCCGACATCAATCAGCATGCGATAGATGACCTTGTTTCAAGGGCAAACGAGAAAGGTGTCGCTATCAAAGTGGTGTCCGGAGATGAAATCTATTCAGTCGATGCTGATGTTTTTGTTCCTTGTGCCATCGGAGGCATCATCAATGATGACACAGTCGAGCAGCTTAAGGTCAAAGCGGTCGTCGGATCAGCCAACAATCAGCTGCTTGATACCAGACATGGAAAAAGGCTGCATGAAAGGGGAATCCTCTATGCGCCGGATTACATTGTTAATGCAGGGGGGCTTATCCAGGTGGCAGATGAATTGTATGAGCCAAATAAGGAACGTGTCCTGCAGAAGACACGGACAATTTACAACTCCCTGCAAAGAATTTATGCTCAGGCGGAGAAAGAAGGCATTACATCCGAAGAGGCTGCAAACCGTTACTGTGAAAACCTAATCCAAACGCGTTCACGCCGGAACAGCTTTTTCTCTCATATGAAAAGACCGAAGTGGTCAGTGCGCACTTAATCAGCATTCCAGTTTAGAGATAGAGGTGAAGAAATGGAAGAACAGTTTCCGATTTACAGGATAATCGATAATGATGGGAATCTTCTTGGTAATCAAGACAACAGCATTACCGAATCCCTGGCCAAGGAATTTTATCGTCATATGGTCAGGATCAGGATATTCGACAAGAAGTCGATCAGCTTGCAGAGGCAGGGGAGGATCGGAACCTATGCCCCATTTGAAGGACAGGAAGCTTCACAGGTCGGCAGTTCAGTTGCACTGCAGGCTGATGACTGGATGTTCCCTTCCTACAGGGACCATGGTGCCGCAATGACGTTCGGCCATTCTCTTAAAAACATCCTGTTGTTTTGGAAAGGCAGAAATGAAGGCTGCGTCCCGCCTGAAGGCAAAAAGATTTTTCCGCCGGGCATCCCGATTGCCACCCAGCTTCCGCACGCTGCTGGTGCAGCATATGCGGAAATGCGTAAGGGCACAAAGAATGCGGCCATTGTTTATTTTGGTGACGGAGCCACTTCGGAAGGCGACTTTCATGAAGGCCTGAATGTGGCAAGCGTACTCAATGCCCCAGTTGTCTTTTTTAACCAAAATAATGGATTTGCTATTTCTGTACCCGTCAAAAAACAAATGAAAACAAAAACCATCGCCCAAAAGGCACTTGCCTACGATATTCCGGGGGTGCGCATAGATGGGAATGACATATTCGCTGTTTACTTTGAAACCTTGAAAGCATTGGAGAGGGCCAGGGATGGAAAAGGCCCGACATTGATCGAAGCGGTGACATGGAGATATGGCGCTCACACAACAGCCGATGATCCGACGAAATACAGAGATCAGTCAGAAAGTGATGAACGCAGAAAGCTTGGCGATCCGATCGCCCGCCTTCAGCGATTCATGGAGAAGCAGGGCTGGTGGGATCAGGAGTGGGCCGGTTCTGTTGAGAAAGAATATACGGCAGAAGTGGATCAGGCTGTCGAGGAGCTGGAAGCCTATCCTGAAGCAGATCCAGAAGTGATCTTTGATTATGTGTTTGAAAAGCCGACATGGACAATCTCTCAACAGAAAGACCTGCTGCTTCAGCAGTTAAGGGGTGAAGGATGATGAAGACGGCTGTGAAAACGAATAAGCTGACAATGGTTGGTGCCATTACGGATGCCATGAGGGTCATGCTGAAGGAAAAAGATAACGTCCTCCTTCTGGGAGAAGACATCGGAACCAACGGAGGGGTTTTCAGGGCTACGGATGGTTTGCAGGAAGAGTTTGGTGAAGAGCGGGTATTGGACACACCGTTAAGTGAAGCGGGCTTTATCGGTGCGGCCATCGGCATGGCGGCCAATGGATTCATCCCAGTGGCCGAGATCCAGTTCCTTGGGTTCATCTATCCTGCCTACGAGCAGCTCATGACCCATGCTTCGCGTTTGCGTGCAAGGACTTTGGGGCACTTCACTTGTCCGCTGGTCGTCCGTGCCCCATACGGAGCGGGAGTCCGCGCCCCGGAAATCCATTCTGACAGTACCGAAGCCATTTTTACACATATGCCGGGACTTAAGGTCGTCTGCCCTTCCAATGCTTACGATGCAAAAGGGCTGCTGATTGCGGCCATTGAAGATCCGGATCCTGTTCTTTTCCTTGAGCCGATGCGGATTTACAGGGCAGCAAAACAAGATGTGCCCGAAGAGAAATATTCCATTGAGCTTGGCAAGGGAAAGGTCGTCAAGGAGGGCGAAGATGTCACCATCATCGCGTGGGGAGCAATGGTTCCCGTGGCATCCCAGGCAGCAAAAGCAGCGGAAGAGAAGGGGATCAGCTGTGAAGTGATCGACCTTAGGACACTCTATCCGATTGATATAGATATCATTGCAGAATCGGTACAGAAAACAGGAAGAACCGTTATCGTTCATGAAGCTCATGCCACCGGCGGTGTTGGGAATGACGTCCTGGCCATCATCAACGATACATCCTTCCTGTATCAGAAAGCACCAGTCGAGAGGGTTACCGGATTTGATACACCTGTGCCGTATTTCGGTTTCGAAGATTACTATCTGCCGACTGCAGAAAGAGTATTGAAGGCTGTTGAGAAGGCAGCGGATTTTTAGGGGGTGAAGAGGATGGAAGTTAAATTGCATGATATCGGTGAAGGAATGACGGAAGCGCATGTCAGCCATTTCTTCGTAAAGGCCGGTGATTCCGTAAAGGCGGACCAGCCATTGGTTGAAGTACAGACGGACAAAATGACAGCGGAAATCCCTTCTCCTTCTGCAGGTACAATCAAGGAGATTCTGGTATCAGAAGGAACAACAATAGAAGTGGGGACGGTTGTGCTGCTCATGGAGGCAGCCGGATACAAACCTGAAGAAAAAGGGAAGAAGGCAGAACCGGTTTCGGCAGCAGTTTCTATGTCATCTGCACCTGCTGCCCCCCGGAATCGAAAAAGAATCCTTGCCTCTCCCTATACAAGGAAAATCGCCAGGGAGAACGGCGTCGATATTACAGAAATAGAAGGGACGGGCGCAGCCGGCAGGATAACAGATGAAGATGTTACAAGATTCATAGAGGGCAGTAACACAGTCCAGACTCAACCAGCCGAAAAGGAGATGGAGGATCAGGCAACGGAAACGAATCAGGGTACTGCAGAAAGCCAGGAAAGCATTCCATTCAGGGGCAGGCGCAAACAAATCGGTATGAAAATGAAGTCGTCCCTGATGACGATTCCTCACTGCACTCATTTTGAGGAAATTGACGTCACGAATTTGATGGAGCTTAGATCCCAGCTGAAACGGGCGGATACCAATATTTCCGCGTCTGCGTTTTTTGTAAAAGCCCTTTCCCTGGCCCTAAAAGAATTTCCGATTTTCAACAGCAGGGTGGACGAAGAAAAAGAGCAGATCACGTTTATCAGGGAACATCACATAGGAGTCGCAACCGATACTGAAGAAGGCCTGATTGTCCCGGTTGTGAAAAATGTTGAGAATAAATCCCTAAAGGCCATTCATTCCGAAATGAAGGAGTATACCTTAAAAGCGAAGGAAAATAAACTTACGTCGAAGGATGTGACGGGCGGCACCTTCACGATTTCCAATGTAGGACCGATGGGTGGTTCAATCGGGGCCACACCGATCATCAATTACCCTGAGGTGGCATTGGTCTCCTTCCACAAAACCAAGAAAAGGCCGATGGTCAATGATGATGATGAAATCGTCATCCGGTCGATGATGAATATTTCCATGTCATTCGATCATCGGGCGGCTGACGGAGCAACAGCAGTTGCCTTCACCAACTGGTTTGCCGAACTGATTGAAAATCCAAATCTAATGATTGTGGAGTTGATATAAATGGTAGTGGGCGAATTGGCAGAAGAACGCGAACTGATCATTATCGGCGGCGGCCCTGGAGGCTATCACGCTGCCATAAGAGCGGCACAGCTTGGGCTGTCTGTCCTGCTGATCGAAAAAGAAGAACTTGGCGGCGTCTGTTTGAATAAGGGGTGCATTCCGTCCAAGGTCTTTACACAGCTCGCAAGGAAGCACAAAGAGCTGGATCACTATCAAAAAATGGGGCTTGGAACAGGCTCTGTGTCTGTGAATCTCTCTAAGCTTCAGGAATATAAAACAAGCTTGATAGGGCAATTAAAAAAAGGTGTGGATTCACTTTGCAAGGCCAATAAAGTGGAAGTGGTAAAAGGGGCAGCTTCATTTCTGGCCGAAAATAAAATCGGTGTGGAAAACGGCCATCAATTTACGGTGTATTCCTTTCAATCGGCCATCATTGCTACTGGCAGCAAAAGAGAGAAACCTTCTTTCATCCCGGGGTACAGCAGCCGGATCCTAAATGAATTTTCCATTTATGAGTTAAGGGAAATTCCTGAAGAATTAATCGTCCATGGAAGCAGCTACATAGAACTAGAAGCCGCCTCCAGTTTTGCTGCACTGGGTACGAAAGTGACTCTTGTATTGAATGGAGAGCTTCCGTTCGACGATTCTATCAACAAAGAGCTTGCGAGGGTGTTAAAAAAAATGAAGGTGAAGCTGATGACCGGCTTTGAACCCCAAGAAGCAGCCGAATCAAGCGATGGAGTATCCGTTACCTTCGTTAAGCAAGGCGGGGATTCCGTGACACTCGAAACTCCTTACTTTTTCTCGGCAGCCCGCCAAACGGCTAATATCGGTGACTTAGGTTTAGACCGTTTGAAGATGAACCTTACAAATGATGGATTCATAGAAATCGATGAATCCTGCAGGACATCCATTCAAAGTATTTTTGCAATCGGTGACGTGACAAGCGGTCAACCCCTGGCTGTCAAAGCAATCAGACAAGGAAAGGTTGCAGCGGAAAATGCCGCAGATGTACCTGCTGAATATGACGATTCACTCCTGCCTGTCATCGCCCAGACGATACCGCCAATTGCATCGATCGGAATGACAGAGAAAGAAGCAGCAGAGGAATATGATGTGTCCGTAAGCACCTATCCAATGGGCGGCAACGGATTTGCCCAGCTTTCTGGTGAAAAGGAAGGGGTAATAAAAGTTGTTGCTGACAGCGAAAATGATTTGATCCTCGGCATCCATATGATGGGAATCGGTGCGGTGGAAATGATCCCGGGAGCCGCAGTAGGAATGGAGATGGCGGGCAGGGATGAAGATTTCTCTTATCCATATTACCCGCATCCAAATACGAGCGAGAGTCTCCAGGAAGCAATGGAAGCATTAAAAGGCAGGGCGGTGCACCTTCCCCCGGTTAAGCAAAAAGAGTTTTCCAAAGTATAAAACGCTTTACCGCGGTGATGCGTTTCCGCTTTAACTCCCGCTCTTGAGAAAAGCTAATCCAAAAACTATTATAATATTTAGAATAATAAATAAAATTTAATGGAGGTTGTTCATATGCAAGGTAAAATGGCTGAAGTAAATCAAGACCAGAAGGTAGAAGATTTCTTTCCGGTAAGAGATGTAGACTTTTTAGAATACTACACAGGAAATGCGAAACAGGCAGCACACTATTTCTGCACAGCATTCGGATTCAAGATTGTTGCTTATTCCGGGCTTGAAACAGGAAATCGTGAAACGGTTTCATATGTTTTACAGCAAAATAAAGTCCGCCTCCTGGTTACAGGTTCACTTAAAGAAAGCACGCGTGTAGCCTCCTTTGTTAAGAAGCATGGAGATGGGATCAAAGATATCGCCCTGGCTGTGGATGATGTTGAAAAGGCTTACAGTGAAGCCGTATCACGCGGTGCCATAGAAATTGCCCCTCCAACGACCTTGTCCGATGATAACGGGACAATCAAAAAGGCGGTCATCGGTACATATGGGGATACGATTCATACACTTGTTGAGCGCAAGGATTATAAAGGTGTATTCATGCCTGGCTTCGAAGCTATGGAAATGAGCATTCCGGTCAAGGATGCCGGTATCATTGCCGTTGACCATGTGGTAGGGAATGTGGAGAGAATGGAAGAATGGGTATCCTATTATGAAAAGGTGATGGGCTTCAAGGAAATGAGACACTTCACCAATGACGACATTAATACCGAATATTCAGCCCTTATGTCCAAAGTGATGCACAATGGCGGCCGTGTCAAATTCCCGATCAACGAACCGGCAGAAGGCAAGAGGAAATCACAAATCGAGGAATATCTTGAATTTTATAACGGACCAGGTGTACAGCATATCGCCATCCTGACAGAAGATATTGTCCAGACGGTTGCCGCTTTGAAAGAAAATGGTGTGGAATTCCTTGAAACTCCTGACACATACTACGACATGCTGTCAGAACGCGTAGGTGAGATTGATGAGGAGATTTCCAAAATTAAAGAGTTGAAGATTTTAGTTGATAGAGATGACGAAGGCTACCTTCTGCAGATCTTTACTAAACCTGTAGTGGATAGGCCAACATTCTTCATTGAAGTGATCCAGCGAAAAGGGGCAAGAGGCTTTGGTGACGGAAACTTCAAAGCATTATTTGAATCCATCGAACGCGAACAGGAACGCCGCGGGAACCTATAAAAATAATTTGGGACGCCATTCTTAAGGATTGGCGTCTCCCCATAAAGGGACGTCCCATACAAGGAACGGGATCACACTGAAATCCTTCACAAGAAGAGTGGGACCTTGGGGGACGCCCTTTTATTTTCAAAAGCTCTTAATATAGAAGTTTCATAGAGAAAGCGGGGGTCAAAGGTGGTCGTGAAATTTAAAACAAGAAAAAGAGTCGAAGAGATTGCACCCTATGTCCTTGGTAAAAGCATGGAAGATATAAAGACAGAGCTCGGACTCTCGGAAATCCGCAAACTATCGGAAAATGAAAATATATATGGATGTTCTCCCAGAGTGAAAGCATACCTCAGTACAGGCGGGGCCGATATTTATCTCTATCCCGACGGAATGGCCCAGGAATTGAAGAACAAAACAAGTGAGTTTTTCAATGTCAGGCAGGAACAGCTTGTATTCGGAAATGGATCTGACGAAGTCATCCGCCTTCTGACAAGGGCTTATATCAATGAGGGTGATGAAGCAGTCATGGCTGATGTTACGTTTCCCAGGTATCAAACCAATGTATTCCTTGAGGGTGGGACACCTGTCATTGTTCCCCTGGCGGAGGGAGTCCATGATTTAAAAGGGATGCTTGATAAAATCACAGATAAGACAAGAATGGTGTTTGTCTGCAACCCCAATAATCCTACTGGAACAATCAATGGAAAAGCGGAACTCCGGAACTTTTTGGAAAGTGTCCCTTCACATGTTCTGGTTATCGTCGATGAAGCCTATGTGGAATATGTGACTACGGATGATTACCTGCATTGCATTCCGCTTTTGGATCAATTTGATAATCTGATTGTTCTCAGGACTTTTTCAAAAATTTACGGACTGGCAGGACTTCGTGTCGGTTTTGGTGTCATGAATGAGGAAATTGCGACCCAGCTGACAAAGGTAAAGGATGTCTTCAATGTCAGCAGGCTGGCACAGGGAGCCGCCATAGCCGCAATGGAAGACCAGGAATTCATACAACAGTGTGCTGCCATGAACGAACAAGGCCGGAACTACCTTCAGACTGAATTTGAAAAGATGGGATTATCCTATTTTCCTTCTCAATCCAACTTCATCATGGTCGATTGCGGAATTCGCGGGGATATCGCGGCAGCCGGCCTGCTGAGGCATGGGATCATTGTCCGTGCAGGTACCTTGCTTGGATATCCGACCACGGTGAGGGTCACAATCGGGACGGAAAAAGACAACCAAACATTCATTCAAGGCTTGAAACAGGTGATCGCAAAAGAGAAGGAGGGCTCTCATGGAAATTAAACCGGATATGCTCGAGTGGAAGGATGCTTATAAACTGCTTGTGGGATCGATCGTCCCGCGGCCGATTGCATTTGTTTCCACAGTAGATGAAAACGGGAAAGCAAACCTGGCCCCTTTCAGTTTTTTTACAGCTATCAGTGCCGATCCGATGCTGGTCTGTTTTTCTCCAATGAGGAAGGGAACGGACGGAAGCAAGAAAGACACCCTCAAAAATATTGAAGACACTAAAGAATTCGTGATCAATGTAGTCAGTGAAGAGTTTACAGAACAGATGAATAACACGGCAATCGAATTTGAAGCTGATGTCGATGAGTTTAAAGAAACGGGATTGACCAAACTGGATTCTGTAATGGTGGCGCCTCCCGCAGTGAAAGAAAGCAAAGTCCAGCTGGAATGTACGCTCCATCAAGTCCTTCATTTTGGGGAAGGTGCCGGTTCGGGGAGCCTTGTCATAGGGAAGGTCGAATATGTAAGAGTGGCTGATGAACTTTACTTCGATGGAAAAATAGACACAGAGCAGCTGAAACCAGTCGGAAGGATGGCAGGACAGATGTATACCAAGCCGATGGCAGATACATTTGAAATGGTCAGGAAAAGGTGATTCCATGAAGTTCATTACTTATCAAGACCAGGCAGGAAAAGTCAGGCTGGGTTACCTGCAGGATGAAAACACAGTAGTGGATGTGCATGAAGCAAGCGGAGGGTCCCTGCCGGATAACATCCTTTCCTTTTTAGAAAATAGTGCTGAAAATATGAGGGTTTTGAGCGGGATGACTGCTGGAAGTGAAGGCACCCATTCCATTAAAGATATATCAATCAAGGCGCCGATTCCACGCCCAGTCAGTGTCAGGGATTTTTACGCATTCGAAGAACATGTCAAAACAGCCAGGAGAAATCGCGGGCTGGATGTTGTACCAGAATGGTATGAAATGCCGGTGTTTTATTTTACCAATCATCTTGCTGTGAAAGGCGACGGCGATACCATCCAGAGGCCGGCCGGCTGCATGTGGCTGGATTTTGAATTGGAGATTGCCTGTGTCATCGGCAAGGAAGGCCGGAACATCAGTAAAGAAAAGGCTGATGAGTACATATTCGGCTATTGTATCATGAATGATTGGAGCGCCAGGGATTTGCAGCGGGAAGAAATGAAAGTGGGATTAGGACCGGCGAAAGGAAAAGATTTCGCTACATCCATCGGCCCTTATATTGTAACGAAGGATGAACTGGAAACTTACCGTGATGGAGACCGCTACAATCTGGAGATGACGGCGAAAGTAAATGGGCGTGAGCTTTCAAAGGGGAATTTCAAAAGTATCCATTATACATTTGCTGAAATGATAGAGAGGGCATCAGCCGATGTAACATTATATCCCGGTGAAGTCATCGGTTCAGGAACGGTTGGTACAGGTTGTATCCTTGAGCTTGGAACGGATGTCCACCGCTGGCTGGAGCAGGGTGACACTGTCGAACTGGAGATTACCGGATTAGGAAAGTTGAGAAATGAGATCAGGGAAGGAGGATTTTAATGTATTACCGCACATTGGGGAAAATCCCGCATAAACGACATACGATGTTCAAAAAAGAGGATGGAAGCCTTTTTCGTGAGCAGGTGATGGGGACGAAAGGATTTTCGGGAACACAATCCATCTTGTATCATCACCATATGCCGACAGAAGTGGCAAAAGCTGAACTGATCGGGCCTTATCTCCCTGAGTATGAGGAAAATCAGGAGCTTAAGCACCGGCATCTGCTGACGGATAATGTTTCTAAATCAGGCGATGCTCTAAAAGGAAGGGAATACTTGCTTGGGAATGATGACTTATTGATCGGCACGGTCCTCGTTACGGAAAAAATGAATAATTACTACCGCAATGGTGACGGCGATGAAATGCTCTACATCCACCGTGGAAAAGGAACCATGGAAACCATGTTCGGAACCTTGACATACCGTCCAGGGGATTATGTTGTCATTCCGATCGGCACCATCTATCGAGTCATCCCTGAAGAAGATACGAAAATCCTGTTTGTGGAGTCCTTCAGCCAAATCACTACGCCAAGGCGGTACCGTAATGAGTATGGACAGCTCCTGGAGCACAGCCCATTTTGTGAACGTGATATCCGCGGGCCGGAAAAGCTTGAGACACACAGCGAAAAAGGGGAGTTCGAAGTCATTACCAAATCAAGAGGCTTGCTGAATTCCCATGTGTTGAACCATCACCCGCTTGATGTTGTGGGCTGGGACGGATACCTTTATCCTTGGGTATTCAATATTGAAGATTTTGAGCCGATTACAGGGCGTGTCCATCAGCCGCCTCCGGTCCATCAGACTTTCGAGGGACACAACTTTGTCGTATGTTCTTTTGTGCCGCGCCTGTATGATTATCATCCTGAATCCATTCCGGCACCCTATTACCATAGCAACGTAAACAGCGACGAACTTCTCTATTATGTAGAAGGGAACTTCATGAGCCGAAAGGGGATCAGTGAAGGGTCGATCACACTTCATCCAAGCGGGATCCCTCATGGACCTCACCCAGGTACAACGGAAAAAAGCATCGGTAAGAAAGAAACCTTAGAACTGGCCGTCATGATTGATACTTTCCGGCCTCTTAAAGTTGTAAAGAAAGCGCATGACGTTGAAGATGAGAAGTATATGTACACGTGGATGGAATAACCTTCACAAGGGGATGGGCGGAAACGGCCTGCCCCTTTTTTATTGTAAATAAAAGGGATAACAGGTCCGCTATTGAATAGTGTAAGTAAGAGAAATTTAAGGAGTGAAAAGATGCTGGGTTTAAAAAAGAAAACAGAAGAATTTTTTTGGAATAAGAGTTTAGAGGGACATGGGGTCGAGAGGTTGAACATTGATACCTCCTCAACCGAAATCATTGTTTCTGCAGATTCAGGCGAGGATATCAGCATCGAACTGAAAGGTGAGATAAGCAGCAAGCTGAGAGACAAAGTTCAGGTGGATGCCCTTATAAACGGGAATGCACTGGATGTGAAAGTGCGTGTGGAACGGAATGACAGCTTCAGTATGGGAATCGAAATCATCAAACTGGCACTTAGTGTCGGAGTGCCTCATAAGGTGTATGAAATGATTACAGCTGAAACTTCTTCCGGTGGAATTGTGGCAAAGAACTTGGAAGGGAAAGAAATTCATTTCAAAGCGAGCTCCGGAGAAGTGGAAGCATCCGGAATAAAGGCTCATAGCGAATTTAAAAGCAAAGCCAACAGCGGAAGTATTGAACTAAAGAAAATCGACGCTCCTTCAATCTATGCCAAGGCTAACAGCGGGACGCTCATACTCCAAAATCTGACTGCTGAAGAGATTGACGCCAAAGCATCCTCCGGAAATATCATTGCCAAGAAGTGGCGGGGGGATTTTAAGGCAAAAACCAATTCAGGGGAAATCGATCTCCACTCCCCTGAGTTAACTGGGAATATAGATGCGGAAGCCTCGAGCGGGGACGTAATGCTCTACTTCGATAAAAAGCCGGAATCCTTTAAATTGGATTTTACAGGTAATTCGGGGGAAGCCGATCTTGAAATGGATGGCTTACAGTACCAGGAGAGGGGCGATCATCGTGTTGTGGCAGAAGAAGGCGAAGGAAAATACACCATTTCGGTAAAAACTTCCTCAGGGGATTTTAGTTTTAGTTCAAAGCGGGTTTAGAAGAGCAAAACAAGGTCTTAGCATTTGTTCGGGATTTAGGCAAAGGGGAAAAGTCGTTTAAGAGCCGGTCAGGATCCAAAAAGGCTAAGGTTTCAAAGGGGAAAGGCACGTAGCAAGGCCATAGAGTCCAAGATAGATGAGAATCCCAAGAGAAAAGTCGCCTAAGAGCCGGTCAGGATCCTATTCATAAAGATATTCCTGAAAAAGCTGTGTAGAAATCTTCGCTAATATTAGGTAGGAACACCAGGACGGATTCCGGTATTCCCCATACAACAAAAAGGGACGCCACCGCTCCGGGGGTCCCTTTTTCATTATGAGTTAAGCACGGCTCAACAGCTTTTACCTTCTTCCAATATGCCTATCCTGTAATGTCTACGAATAATTCTTCAGGTTCTATCTTTTTCTCTATCAGTCTGGTTTCTTCAAGCCAGTCCATTGTTTCCTGCCAGGACTCACTGCTTTGGCTGCCAAATTCCTGATCTTCCGAATCCATTTTTGGCAGGAGGACTTCCAAGCTTGCTTTTTCCACTTCTCCTATAAGCGGGAAGTTGGCTTCATCCTGGTTCTTCATTAAGATTTGAAGGGCTTCTTCCGGATTTTCCTTCATGAATTTGTAACCTCTGGCAGCAGCATTCCAGAATGCCCTGATATTCTCTTCTTTTTCATTCCATGTTTCATCATTTGTAACCAGAACCAGTTCGTAAAAGTCAGGAACTCCGTACTCTACGGGATTGAAATGCCGGGTTTGATAGCCTTCATGCGCCAGAACGGGAACTTCATGATTGATGAAGGCGCCGATCACAGCATCCGTCCTTTCGCTGACGATGGACGAGCCGAGATCAAAACCCACATCAATCATTTTCACCTTGTCAGGGTCACCGCCATCTCCCTTCACCATTGTTTCCAATAGAGCTTCATTTAGCGGGATCCCGGGATATCCGACTTTCTTCCCTTCCAGATCCTTTGGCGACCTGATGGGACTGTCTTCTGGAAATACTACGTGGTTCAAAGGGGAGCGTACAATCGCGGCAACAGACTTAACCTGAATGCCTTCATTGATCCTCGCAGTGATGACATCCGGCTGGTAGGAGATGCCCAGATCAATTTTTCCAGCTGCTGAGAGATTGATCGGATCAGTAGGATTTGCCGGAAATTTGATTTCTATATCAAGCCCTTCATCTTCAAAGTAACCTTTTTCTTGTGCTGCATAAAGATAGCTATGTACCGCGTTGGGGTACCAATCAAGCATGATCGTCATCTTTTCCAATTCCTTCTGGTCAGTTGCTGAAGCATCTTCTTGTTGTGAGCAGCCGCCCATAAAGATCAAGAACAAACTAAGTGTAAACAATAGTGTTTTTCTCATAAAGATTTCCTCCATTTTAACATTGTTTTTTCAAGCCAATTTACAAACAGAAACAACAAAATCCCTGCGATGGATAAAAGGACAATCGGTGCGAAGACGGCGGCACCATTGAATTGTGTCATCATCCTGCGGCTGAAGTACCCAAGTCCGGCTTCTGCCCCAAGCCATTCACTGATGGCAGCACCTATCACGCTCAAGGTGACGGCAACCTTCAACCCTGAGAAAAAGTAGGGAAGCGCAGAAGGAATGCTCAACTCACGAAAAATATGCCTCTTGCGGGCACCCATCGTCAGCATCAGTTCCTTTAACTCCTTATTGACTGACCGGAGTCCGTCAAATGTACTTACTGTGATGGGAAAGAATGTGATAAGAATTGTGACTGCAACCTTGCTCCAGATGGAATAGCCGAACCAAAGGACGAATATCGGCGCCAGGGCAATAATGGGAATGGTCTGTGAAGCTATCAAAATCGGATAAAAGGTTTTTTCTATAGACTTGCTGAAATTCATTGCCACGGCAAGGGAAACTCCCAGAATGATAGAAAGTGCCAGACCGAAAAATATTGTCAGAAGAGTTGCCGGTAAGTGTGTGCCAAGCAAAACCCACTTGAGCTCCCATAATTCTGCCAGGATACCGCCGGGAGCCGGCAGAATGAACGGCTTATTGTATAAGGCTGCGCCGATCTGCCAGATAACCAGTAAAGAAAGGATCATCAGGCTGGAAGCAATATAATATCTCCTATCTCTCATCGGAAAGAGGCTGACTTTCTTAATTCCGAAATCAATTCAGTCTTAATGGTTTGTATGTCTGCATCTGTTAAGTCATCGAACTTTCTGGGCCGGGGAAGCGGGACCATTATTTCTTTTACGGAGGCTATCGGCATTTGGCTGAACATCAAAATACGGTCAGATAGGAATAATGCTTCTTCCACATCATGAGTGATGAATAAAATGGTTTTTCCATTCCTTGTCCACTGCTCCAGCAGCCATTCCTGCATGGAAAGCCGTGTGATGGCATCCAATGCACTGAATGGTTCATCCAGCACCAGGAGATTGCAGCCGCTTATTACAGCCCTTAAAAAAGAAACCCTCTGCCGCATTCCGCCCGATAAATTATGTGGATATCTGTCTTCATACCCTTCCAGGCCAAACTCTTTCAGCAGGCCGCGGACTTTTTCTGCTGCGCGTTCTGTCTTGTATCCCTGAAGCTGGAGGGGGAGGACTGCATTCTCCAGTACAGTTCGCCATGGCATTAACAGATCCTGCTGCGGCATATAGCCGACAAGGCCCAGCCGGTCAGCTGCTGTTTTTCCTTCGAAATGAATCCTTCCTTCCCCTGGTTGCTCCAAACCTGTAATCAGCCGGAACAGCGTGCTTTTTCCCGAACCGCTCGGACCTACAATCGAAACGAACTCTCCCGGTTCAATAGACAGAGACAGTTTATCAAGTACTAGGACTGGGTGAGGAATCTTGTCTTCTGTATAAGAAAATGAAATGGATTCCAGTTCAAGCATTGGCCTATTCATTTGCCGGCCACATCTCTTCTTTGTAGGCCATGTCCCAAAACATATACTCGAAACGGCTCGTGTTCAGAAAAATCTCTTCCAGGCTGTTTAATTCTTCATCACTTTTTCCAACCACTGATTCATCTAGTAAATCAATCAGCCAAATGGAAAGTGAGCCAAATTCATCGGATGAATACATGGACACCCATTCACCATATAATTCATGCCCGGCAGCTCCTTGGATGTTGTTTAATTCTTTGCCGATCTCCCAATAACTCCACATACAGGGAAGAAGGGCGCAAATCAATTCTGCAAGAGTTCCATTTTCAGAAACATGAAGCATGTAGTGGGTATAAGCCAATGTAACAGAAGAAGGTTTTGCGTTTTCCAATTCCCCTGATGAAATTCCGAATCTCTCAGCGTACTGCCTGTGGAGGGACATCTCCACATTCAGCGTAGAATCAAGCATTTGAGCGAACTTGCCCATTGTCCTTGTATCCTTCGCTTTGACTGCACCCAGAGCGAAAAGCTTAGAGAAATCCATTAAATAAACATAATCCTGAACCATGTAGAACCGAAATTTATTCTGTTCCAATGTTCCATGTCCGATTCCCTGGACAAAAGGATGCTGATGATTTTTCTCCCAAATCGGCTTTGCTTTTTCAAATAAACGGTCACTGAATTGCATAGTCCATCCTCCTTTAATCAGTTTGATTTTCTTCTGACTTCCAATCGTAAATTCATTCATTTACAACAAAAAAACCACTTTCATGAGAGAAAGTGGCCAGGTGCAATTTTATATGTAAAGAGAAATACAGGCAGTAGAAATCTACTGTCTGTCATTTGCATACAAATGTCCGCCACTTCCCTTCGCTAGTATTACCTAGATCAGGTAGTCAGGGTTAAGACATCTAAATGTCTCTCTCAGCATAAACGCACCCCTAGTGTTGTGAAAAATATGAAATTACCTTACATTACATATCTATCATACAATCAATCTTTCTGCAACTTGAAAAATAAATTAAGTTTTTGCAGGAATACGAGAAAACATGCTGAATACATTTTTAAAATATCAAAAAGGAAACTGAACGGAGGCTGTTAATTGGAAAACATATCAATAGGGTTATTAGGACTGGGTACAGTGGGCTCAGGGGTTGTAAAGGTGATCCGGAACCATCAGGATAAATTGGTACATGGAGTCGGATGTACCGTTCACATTAGAAAGATACTTGTGAAGGACCCTGCCAAGGAGAGAAGTGTAGAAGTGGACCCTGCGATGGTGACAGTAAATCCCTCTGAAATCATTGAGGACCCATCCATTGATATCATCGTGGAAGTCATGGGGGGGATAGAGGAGACTCGTACGCTTTTACTGAAGGCACTTGAAAATAAAAAACATGTAATAACAGCAAATAAAGACCTGATGGCACTATACGGTCATGATCTTTTGAAAGCAGCCTCTGAAAATGGATGCGACTTATTCTATGAAGCAAGTGTTGCCGGTGGGATACCGATTCTCAGGAGTGTAGTCGATGGATTTGCTTCCGACCGTATCCAAAGAATCATCGGGATCGTTAACGGAACTACCAATTATATTCTCACCAAGATGAGCGATGAAGGGATGTCTTATTCGGAGGCATTAAAGGAAGCACAGGAACTGGGGTATGCTGAAGCAGATCCGGAAGCGGATGTTGAAGGAACGGATGCAGCCAGGAAAATGGCAATCCTGTCCACCCTGGGATTTTCTATGAATGTAGGACTTAGTGATGTCAGATGTAAAGGGATCTCAGGAATATCCCAAGAGGATATAGAGTATGGGCAGCAGCTTGGATATACGATGAAGCTCATCGGAACAGCTGAAAGAGACAATGACAGCATTGATGTTACTGTCCAGCCTGCCCTCGTTTCGGTTTCTCATCCACTTGCTGCCGTGAAAAATGAGAATAATGCGGTGTATGTCTATGGTGATGCAGTAGGTGAAACGATGTTTTATGGGCCGGGCGCGGGAAGCCTCCCGACAGCGACTGCTGTGGTATCCGACCTTGTCGGTGTAATGAGGAATATGAGGCTTGGAGTTAACGGGCATAGTGCGGCATTTCCTCAGTTTGAAAAAAAAATGAAGACTGCGGAAGAGGTATTCAAGAAGTACTTCCTGAGACTTGTGGTGGAAGATGAAGTCGGAGCGCTTGCAGAAATCACAGCATTACTTTCAACAGAGGGAATCAGTGTCGAAAAGATCTGGCAGAACCCCAAAAGAGGAAGTGTGTCAGAGATTATCCTTGTTACCCATAAGGTTTCAGAGAAGAGCTTTGAACAAACACTTGTCAAATTGAATGACAGCAGGGTGGTCAGTCGGGTGGGGAGTTCATTTAGAATTGAAATATAATCCTGGAAAACCAGTACTGCATGCTGGTTTTTTTGCTGGTCACATGAGGGTGTTCCAAAAGGGACAAAAACAGGATAAGGTCTTTTTAGTGAGATGATCATCTGAGCGATACATTAATCATCATTGAAAGCACCATAAAGGGAACAATCATGAAACGGATAATTGACAAAACAAGAAAAAAACAGCAATAATGTGAGGTAAGATGAGGAAAGGGTGGGAGAAATGTTCTCTGAAGAAAGAAGGAAAAGAATCCTTGAAATCCTTGAAAAAAAGGGAAGGGTCTTCGTGAAAGAGATGGCTGAGCACTTTGATGTTTCAATCGATTCCATTCGCAGGGACTTATCGATCATGGAGGGTGAACAGTTATTGAAAAGGACTCATGGCGGCGCCATTCCCCTGCCCGCTGTAAGGACGGCACCAAAAAATAATGAGGAACGTTTTGGAGAGAGCCTGCCTTGCCAAAAACAGATAGCCGAGAAGGCAGCAGCCTATATCAATCCTGACCAGACTGTGTTCATTGGCGGGACATCCATCCATTTTGCCATGCTCCCCTACATCCCGATGGACTTTTCTTTTACTGTCGTGACAAATTCTATAGAAATTGCCTATCAGCTGAGGAAATTTGAAAACATTCATACATATGTGATCGGCGGGAAAATGAAAGCTTCGGGAAATATCACAGATCCGCTTGCTGCCCAGTTCGCCGAACGCTTTCATTATGATCTCTGTTTTGCAGCAGGCGGCGGACTGACAACAAGAGGATTAAGTACTGCCGCTCCGGAAACAGCGCTGTTCCATGAAAAGGTGTATGATAATTCCCGCCGGATCATCACGCTTATCGAGCATACAAAAGTAGGGGTAGAATTATTCACAAGCATGTACCCTCTCAGGAAACTGGATATCATATTAACGGATGATGGAACTACAGAAGCTCAAATAGATGAGTTAGAAGCTCATGGAGTTAAGGTTATCAAAGTCCCCAAAAGTTTATAAGTATGATTCTTTAAGTGAAGAGAAAACTGTCTTCACTTTTTTGTTTTGCCGTACATTTTCAAACCAGCTTATATGACCTTCAGAATAAAACATTTGTCCTGTTCATCGACAAACAGGCAGAATTCTTGATGTGGCTGAATGCCGCTGATTTCACGGATTTCTTTAGGAATATGAATGGCGCCTTTTTCGGAGATATAACGTTTATTATTAGTGCTGTTTTGTTCAGGTTTCTTAATGACAATGGAATCCTGATCATAGCAGATTTCTGCCTGCCTTCCTGGAATCAGCCCGAACTGCTGCCGCCATTGATTTGGAAGCGTGACGTTTCCAGTTTTGCTGAAATCCCTGCATCTGTACTTTCTCCACATCGTATTTTCACCTCACTTATTGTCTTAAATAACCTTCCGCGGGCAGAATGAAACGTTCAAAAAGAAGGACAAGAATCAAGCGGATAACATAAATTGGGTGAACTGAGGTAATATAGAAGTATAAAATCACCTGAAATGACAGAGGAAGTTGACTATGGAAGAATCAAGAAAAATAGCAGGGAAAATTGCGATTGTTTATGTAATAATTGGAGCATTGTGGGTCATCTTTTCTGACAGACTTTCACTGGCGCTGGCCCATAATGATATGAGGGTTTTCATGTTTTTTCAGCAGTATAAAGGCTGGTTCTTCATCTTGATGACGGGCATTGTCATATATGCCCTCATTTATAAGCGGGCATCGAAATTGGTCGATTCGGCTGAAAGGTTAAGAAGTAAAGAAAACCAGCTTCAAAAAAGCAATCAGCATTATCAGTCCTTATTTAACAATAATCCCGATGCTGTCTTCGAAATTACTCGGGACGGGAACCTGGTCGCACTGAATCCTGAAGGAGAAAATATCATTGGATACACTCTCAAAGAGCTTAAAGGGCAGCCTTTAAACTTTCTGATTCATGATGAAAATAAGGAAGACGTTGGGCGGATGTTCAACAATACGCTTGATGGCATACCTGAAAAGTTTGAAATGAAAATACTCAGCAAGACGAAAAAGGAGCGGCTGCTGCGCTGTTCGCTTGTTCCCATAATAGTTGATGAAAAAATCATCGGGGTCTTCGGGATAGGAAGGGATATAACTCACTACCGGGAAAACGAAGAGATGATGATCGCTTCGGAAAAATTGTCGGTTATCGGACAACTGGCAGCAGCGGTTGCCCATGAAATCCGCAACCCATTGACCTCTTTAAAAGGATTCGTTCAACTAATGCAGATAACGAAGAGAGCGGAGGATGAACATCTTTCTGTCATGCTGTCGGAAATTGAACGAATCAATCTCATTTCAGGGGAAATGCTCATTCTGGGTAAACAGCAGGACATTGAGTTCGGCAGAGAGGAAGTGAATGACATCATCAGACAGGTTTTGGTTCTGATGGAGGCACAGGCCAATTTGGATAATGTTAAAATAGAATTTTTACCTGATGCTGAAAAGCTGTATGTCAACGCAGATCAAAATCAGCTGAAACAGGTATTTATCAACTTGATCAAGAATGCGGTTGAAGCAATCGAGGAAACGGGAGTAGCAAGGGTGGAAACGAAAAAGGATCTCAACCGTGTGCTGGTCAATATTGAAGACAACGGAGTAGGAATGGATCAGGAATGGATAGACCGCCTGGGTGAGCCGTTTTATTCTACAAAGGAAAAGGGGACTGGGCTTGGGCTGGCAGTATGCCAGAAGATCATTGAACGCCACCAGGGGGAAATCACATTTGAAAGTAAAAAGGGCAGGGGTACCACAGTCACAATATCTTTGCCATTAGCATGATGTTTTTTCTTTTGAACTTCGTGTAAAATGAACTACAGCATCTTTAATAGAGAGAGGAACTAATAAATGGATTATCTATCAAAGCTAGAACCTTTTTTGAAGGACGCATGGAATAACGCTGGATTCACCGAGTTAACCGAGGTTCAGCAAAAAGCGATTCCTGAAATACTGGAAGGCAAGAATATTGTCTGCGAATCCCCTACAGGAACAGGGAAAACTTTGGCTTATCTTCTGCCAATCCTTAACGGCATTGATGAAAAGAGAATGCAGGCGCAAAGCTTGATACTCGCTCCTTCCCATGAACTGGTCATGCAAATCCATCAGGAAATCCAGAAGTGGACGAAGGGAACGGGGATTAACAGCATAGCACTGATTGGCGGAGCCAATGTGAAGAACCAAATAGAGAAACTAAAAAAGAAACCGAAAATAGTGGTCGGGACAACTGGCCGCATAATGGAATTAATTAAAATGAAGAAGCTTAAAATGCATGAAATCAAAACCATCGTTGTAGATGAATTTGATCTAATGATCGGTAACGAACATATCAATAATATCCGCCAGATCGTCAAGTCTACGACTGCTGACAGACAGCTTCTTTTCTTTTCTGCAACACTTTCTGATGTGACGGATCAGGTGGCCTCTGAACTGATGGAGACCTATGATGTCATCCGTATTAACGAAGGGGTCGTTTCATCAGCAAAGGTTGAACACGGTTATCTGTTATCAGAACAGAGGGATAAGATAGAAGTGCTTCGGAAACTATCGAACGTAAAAGACATAAAAGCCCTGGTCTTCTTTAATAATCTTGAAAAGTTATCAGAAGTGGAAGAAAAGCTGAAGTATCAAAAGGCTTCCCTTGAAGTGCTGGCAGGAGAATCCGGTAAAATGGAGCGAAAGCACTCACTGGATCGATTCAGGGCAGGGAAAGTACCAATGCTCCTGACCACTGATGTTGCAGCAAGGGGCCTTGATATCACGGGTGTGACCCACGTCGTTCACTTTGAATTTCCGACAGATTCGAAACAATATATCCACCGCTCCGGAAGGACTGGACGGATGGGTGCCTACGGAACAATTATTTCCATCGTGACCAAAAGAGAAGAAAGTTTCCTGGAGAAAATGGCAGAAGAACTAAAGCTTAAAGTATCCAAGAAACGCCTCCATGGCGGAGAAATTGTAGAAGGATAGAAGAGTTTATTTGCAGGTGAGTATGGGGTAGTTGGCCGCCTCGTGTATGAATGAAGAGTTTATTTGCAGGAGAGTCGAGGTTAGCTGGCGAACTTAGGTATGAATAAAGAATTTATTTTGCAAAAAGGCCGGATTGATCAGCTGTTCAATCCGGCCCTTCTTTATCGTTTGCCCCTGTTTACAATAAGCTTGTACACGAGGACAATGACTGCGATAACTAGAAGAATGTGGATGATGCCGCCGGCAATTTTGAATACCAGTCCCAGTATCCATAGCACAATCAGAATTCCTATTATTGTCCAAAGCATTTTTTAGCCTCCTCTGCAGAGATATTTATACGTTTCCCCTCATATATTCATTTTATGAGAAATTTTAAGCACTCTGAATTTCTCAGAGTGCTGTTCTCAAGGGTATAGGGTTTTTTCTAGCGGCGGTGATCATCCTTTGCTTCACCAATAGCTTTGTGAACATTACCTTCACCCTTATCCATCATGCCTTCTCGCTGCAGCTCATGGTTATCGGCTGCACGGCCCGTTTGCTTTTTGACTTCCCCTTCGGCCTTCTTTGCTGCACCTTTCAACTTATCTTTCATGCCGTTATCTTTACTCATTATAAATCATCCTTTCGTGCGTAATAGTATTCTTTTTCCTTATTTATGAATAGTTAAACTATGAATAAGGTTAGCGGATAAATAAAATAGGGAATACAAATAAAACTTTCACATGTAACATAAATATATTTACTCAGCTTATGAACTGGAAAATGTGAAACAATAGGATAGGGAGCATTTCAGAAACGTGAGGGATTGGTCATATGAAAAGAAGGCTGGAATTTTTATTTGTCATTATTTTGATTGCGTGTGTTTATATCTTTCTTTATACGGGATTTCCTGCATACATAAAAGCAGGTGCTGCTTCGGTTTATATTCTGATCATCCTGATTACCGTATTCTCGCTCCTGCTTGAAAACAGGTCTGCACAGCACACATTGCTTTGGATATACGTATTGGTGTGTTTTCCGGTCTTCGGGTATTTCTTTTACTTATATTCAGGACAGTTATATTTAAAAGGTTATCTATTCAAGAATAAACGCAAGAACGACCGTGAAGAGTGGCAAAGGCTCCTCAAGAATGAAAACACCCCTGACTTATCCTTCCTGCAGGATAATCAAAGAAGTTTTGCGAGCTTTGCCAATAAGGTGGCGTGGTCGCCGATCAGCACTTCATCCACTACAAAAATCTTAAAGAATGGCGATGAAACGTTCAGTGCAATCAAAGAAAAATTAAAGACTGCACAACATTATATCCATATGGAATATTATATTTTCCGGTCGGACCGCCTTGGCAAGGAAATCATCAGTATCCTGATCGAAAAGGCAAAGGCTGGTGTTGAAGTTCTGTTTATTTTCGACGCAGTCGGCAGCATGCATCTGTCTTCTAAGGATATCCGCGCGATGCAGGAAGCAGGTGTGCAAGTACAGCCTTTCCTTCCATTGAAGTACGGATTCTTCAATCAGAAGTTCAATTTCCGGAACCACAGGAAAATCATTGTCATAGACGGGGTGGCCGGTTTTGTCGGCGGATTGAACGTAGGGGTTGAATACTTAGGACAGGACGAGAAATTCGGTTTCTGGCGTGATACACATATGATGCTTGAAGGCGGAGCAGTATTCACGCTTCATACTGTATTCCTGCTTGATTGGGAATATGTCTCCGGGGATATGATCCTGGAAAAGTATCAGGAACATCCTGAAATTCCTTCTGAAGACCTGGACGGAGCTGTCCAGGTCGTTGCGAGCGGCCCGGATACACAGCTTGGGATCATGAGTGACTTATATTATTCACTTATTTCATCCGCAACAAAATCCATCTGGATTGCAACACCTTATTTCGTGCCGACTGAATCCATAAGGACAGCACTGCGAGTCGCAGCTTCAAGAGGTGTTGAAGTCAGGATAATGGTTCCCGAGACCAATGACGGGTTCCTGACCCAATATGCAACCAGGTCCTACTTCTCGGAGCTGATCCGCTGCGGAGTCGAAATATACTCTTATAAAAAAGGATTCATGCACCAGAAAATTATTATCGTTGACGGTAATCTTGCGTCTGTCGGAACAGCGAACATGGATATGCGGAGCTTTCATTTGAATTTCGAAGTCAATGTCTTCCTGCTGGGGAACAGCTCTATCCGGGATCTTTCTGCCCACTATGAGGAAGATATGAAGGACAGTGTCAGGGTACGTCCAGTGGAATATTATAAAAGGGGAGTCATTGTCAGGGCGAAGGAATCTTTCGCAAGATTATTCTCCGGGGTTCTATAAGAAAGGTTGTTTTCGCCTATATTGTTGCTTTCGGTACAAAGGTTTTAATCCCGAAAAAGAACGAGCAGCTCTTTTCTTTCCTGCTCACAGGGGTGTTACGACGATTTACCAGGATATTAGTTGAAATTCATAGTGAATAGCAACAAAGTTTACGATAAGAGCCATAAGAAAAAAGCTCAGAAACGGTACCGGTCCCCTGAAAGTCAGAATGGTATATCTGACTTTCAGGGGAAGCACCAAATCTGTGCTTTTTTCATTTAGTAAAGAGCGCAAAATTTTCATGCTTAAAGACAATCTTGCCGTCCATTATGGTCAGAAGGACTTTTGCATCCTTAATTTCAGCGGTGCTGCGCTCAAACAGGTTGCGGTCGAGAATGATGATGTCGGCTTTTTTACCAACTTCAAGAGTCCCAAGGTCCTTCTCGCGGAAGTTGCCGTATGCTGGAGATTTCGTGTAATGAATCAAGGCTTGCGCCAGGCTTAATTTATGCTGGGGATTCCAGCCGCCATCTGGTGTGCCGTCCTCGTGCATCCGGGTTACTGCCCTGTATATTCCAAGCATGGGGTTCAGATCGACGATTGGATAGTCGCTTCCAAATACAAGTTGTGCGCCATGTTTTTCTAAAACCCCGAGGGGCCAGGTGAAATTGATCCTCTCAGGTCCCAATCGATCATGATATTCATGGGTTTCCAAGGAACTCGAAGCCAAATGCTCGGGCTGCATGGAAGGAAGGACGCCCAGCTTTGAAAATCTGGGAATGTCGGCAGGATGAATGACTTCTATATGCTCAATGGCATGGCGTGAATCTCTTTTGCCATTTATCGTCTGTGCATGCTCAAAGGCATCAAGTCCCAGCCTTACTGCTGCATCTCCGCAGGCATGGAGCCTGATTCTGTACCCTTGTCCATCCGCTTCTTCAATCCATTTGAAGTATGTTTCCCTGGAGTAAATTGTCCCGCCCTTTGTTGATGGCCTGTCTGTATATGGCTCCAATAGGAAACCTGTATAAGTGAGAGGGACTCCATCAATGAACTGTTTAAGTCCGGAGAATTGAAGTTTATCCGAATTGAAGTGTTCGTAATACGATATACCCTCCAAGTTTCCATCGAGCGGAACCATGAAATGGATGCGGACAGTCAATCTGTCTTCCTTATCATATTTCTGGTATTCTTCCAGATCGCCGAGTGTGAAGCCCGGCAACGGAAGCATGTCTCCCACGGATGTAATTCCGCATTTACCGGCTTTTTTCATAAAGGCATTCATTAAACGCGCCTTCTTACCGGGGGGGAGTTCAAAAGCACTGACCGCGAGTCCCACAGCTGTTTCGTAAAGGAAGCCGGTAGGTATACCTGCACTGTCTTTCTCGATCTTCCCAAACTCAGGCTCGACAGTATTTTCATCTATCCCGAGTATTTCCAATGCTTTTGTGTTAAGCCATGCACTGTGAGCTTCCTCGTTCAGAAGGAATACCGGCCTGTCTGGAATGAGCCTGTCCAGCGTATGTCTGGTGGGCAGTCTTTGGCCTGGCCATCTGACATGGTGCCAGCCAAATCCGAGTACCCAGGGGTCGCCGGGATTCTCATCGGCAAAGCGGGCAATCTTTTCAGCCGCTTCTTCTTCACTGCTGCATGAGGTCAGTGAAGCGTACTCCTGAAACATCGCTCCCAGCCACAAGTGAACATGAAAATCATGAAATCCCGGAAGCACAAGCTTTCCAAATGCTGAGATTTCCTTTGTGTGAGAGCTTTTATATTGTTCAATTTCCTTTTCTGATCCGATGGCGATTATTTTACCGTCCTTGACAGCGAGCGCACCATCAATTGTTCCATGGGTGTTTGCTGTAAAAATTGCATCACTTTTGATAATCAAATCAGCACTTTGTCTCTTCAAAACACATTTCTCCTTTGAATTTTGAGAAAATTATGGTAATCATCTATAAACAATGTTACTATAAAATCTTTAATAATGGTCTTTTTTTACTTTACTGCTAATTAAGGGCGGAGGGGATCTGCTTTTTATAAGGGCCACTGTTTACATCCTGCATGAAGACTCTCAGGGAAACTAGGGTATCCATCTTGTAAAAGGGAGCTGGAGAATGAATATCAGCGGCTATACAACAATAAAATTGAATGAATCCAAGAAGGAGGGACTGCAATGAAAGTGGTCAAAGCTGGAATCG
Organism: Bacillus salacetis; assembly: GCF_003581585.1. Lineage (GTDB taxonomy): Bacteria > Bacillota > Bacilli > Bacillales > Bacillaceae_B > Rossellomorea > Rossellomorea salacetis. The sequence goes on along the minus strand of NZ_QXIR01000014.1, from coordinate 6,628 downwards.
AATATTTGGACCTTGTTTCGGATGTATTCAATCAGTATAGAATTTTCTATAATCAGGAAAATAATATCGAGAGCTGCCGTGCTTTCTTAAAAGAAAGGATGGAGAATGAGGAATCTGTCATCTTTCTCGCTTTAGAGGAGGGAGAAGGAAGTCTGAAACCACTGGGGTTCACCCAGCTGTACCCTATCTTTTCATCCGTTTCACTGAAAAGGCACTGGCTTTTGAATGATTTATTCGTCACAGAGGAAGCCAGAAGGAGGGGAGCAGGGGAGTGCTTGCTTAACAGCGCAAAGCAGCTGGCAGAGGAAACTGGCGCAAAAGGGCTGACCCTTGAAACCAGCCACGATAACTTTAAAGCACAGAAGCTTTATGAGAAGTTCGGTTTCAAGAAGCATACAGAGTTCCATTATACTTACGGGTTGTAAAAGCGATATAGACAAATAGAAAGGGCCGGAAACACATCTCTGTTTTCCGGCCTTTCCCTTTCTCTTCATCCTGATGACCTTTCCGTTTCCCCGAATTCGACTGCTTTATCGATCGCTTTGAACGGCTTTCCGTTATTATTAGTGATTTCATAAACCGATTTTCCTTTTTGCCACTGAATGACCGTCTCCGGTGAATCTGAAAATCCATTGATACTGATCATTCCACGGTCTTCAGGAGCAGGAAGATAGTGGGATTCAAGATACTCCACCACCTCTTTGGCAAGTTCGACTCCCTCGGGATATGGCTCATATGCATATTGGGAATCAGTAGGGAAGTCCATCTGGATAAGCCAACGCCCCTCATTCCATGAAATATATTGGTGTCCGGTGGCTCCTTCGACAAGTGCTTGGATGGAATGGCCTAGGTCAGTGTTGGTCTGCTCTACTTCCCGGTAGTTCTCGATAGCTTGAGCTGCTCTGTCCTCACTTTCATAATCGGTTTGCTCTATTCCCTCTGGAAGGCCTGCGGATGGCTCATCACTTTGTGAAGATGGCTCATTGCTATTATCTTCAGAGCCGGTCTCGTTTTCATCCCCAGCTGATTGATCATTGGTACTTTCCTGAGAGTTATCAGGAGATTCAGTTACTTCCTCAGAAGCGGAGGTATTATCATTGCTATCTTCAGATCTGGTGGTTTCTTGAACTGATTCTGAATCATCATTCTGGTTACCCTCACTATTGCAGCCCGCAGCGATCAGGCTGAAAGATAATAAAAAGGCTGTTCCTGCTGGTTTGAATTTCATCCTATCCCTCCATTTAATATGTTTATTGAACTTTTCCCTTTATGACAGTCAATAATCATTTCTGTCAATACAAAAAAGCTCCAGGGGAGGGATGCAGAGAGAATTCCGCTGCATCCTGACGATCCTGAAGCCCTTCTTTCTAATCTTTAAAAAACTTTTGTGGTCCACGATTCACAGTTCCAAAGGTCAGTCGCGATGTCCTGATAGAATTCAGGCTCATGGGAGATGAGAAGGATGCTTCCTTTGTATTCCTGTAATGCTCGTTTGAGTTCGGCTTTTGCCTCTGCGTCCAAATGGTTGGTCGGCTCATCAAAGACCAATAGGTTCGTTTCCTTGTTGATCAGCTTGCATAATCTGACCTTGGCTTTTTCTCCTCCGCTCAGCACTTCGACCTTGCTTTCAATATGCTTGGTCATCAATCCGCATTTGGCAAGCGCTGCACGAACTTCATATTGTGTGAAGGAAGGGAAATCCGTCCAGACTTCCTCTATGCACGTATTATAATTGGCATTTTTGATTTCCTGCTCGAAATACCCGATGTGAAGATGTTCCCCAAGTTCAACTTCCCCCGAAACAGGTTTGATTTCTCCGAGAATGCTTCTGAGCAATGTTGTCTTTCCAATTCCGTTTGCTCCGTACAAGGCGATTTTCTGACCGCGTTCCATGCGCAAATTCAACGGCTTGGAAAGCGGTTCGTCGTACCCGATGACAAGGTCCTTGGCTTCAAAGATCAGCTTGCCGGATGTCCTGGCTTGTTTAAAGTGGAACTCGGGCTTGGGCTTTTCGCCTGCCAGCTCGATGATATCCATTTTGTCCAGTTTCTTTTGGCGGGACATGGCCATATTCCGAGTGGATACCCTGGCTTTGTTCCTTGCAACAAAGTCTTTCAGCTCTGAGATTTCCTGCTGTTGTCTCTTGTAAGCTGATTCGAGCTGCTGGCGTTTCATTTCATAAACCTTTTGGAAATCATCATAATCTCCGGCATAGCGGTTAAGTTCTTGATTTTCCATATGATAGATGAGATTGATCACACTGTTAAGGAAAGGGATATCATGCGAAATCAGGATGAACGCATTTTCATATTCCTGCAGATATCTCTTCAGCCAGACGATATGCTGCTCATCGAGATAGTTGGTCGGCTCATCCAATAAAAGGATATCAGGCTTCTCGAGAAGCAGCTTTGCAAGCAGGACTTTGGTTCTCTGCCCGCCGCTGAGATCCTGGACTTCGCGTTCAAGGCCGATCTCATCGAGCCCCAGCCCTCTGGCGATTTCCTCCACTTTTGCATCAATTATATAAAAATCGTTATTCGTGAGTGCGTCCTGCAGTGTGCCTGTCTCATCCAGCAGCTTTTCAAGTTCTTCAGGTGAAGCGTCTCCCATCTTTCCGAACAGCTCGTTCATTTCTGTTTCCATATCAAATAGATATTGAAAGGCAGTTTTCAAGACATCCCTGATTGTCATTCCTCTCTCGAGGGAAGTATGCTGATCAAGGTAACCGACGCGTACTCGTTTTGCCCACTCAACTTTTCCTTCATCCGGCTCAAGTTTGCGGGTAATGATATTCATGAAGGTGGATTTTCCTTCCCCGTTTGCCCCGATCAGGCCGATATGTTCCCCTTTCAGCAAACGAAAGGATACATCATTGAATATGGCTCTGTCGCCAAAGCCATGGCTTAGATTCTTAACTGTTAATATACTCATATAAACTGCACCTTTTCTATTGTTTTCTTACTATCTCCTCATATTATAAAGGTGTTAAAAGCAGATGGATAGGGGTGGAAAAATTTAATTGGGGGATGAGTGAGCATGCCTGGCACAAAAAGGGAAGCTGTTCCAGGCACTCAACCGATTCAGCCGCGGCTCCGCCGGTTGATGTACTCTCTTTCTGAGCCAAGGTCCCTGTTAAGAAGCAGCTCCATTTCTTCAAGGTCCCTGCGTCCAACAATGGGGTCGTGAGTCGACCAGTAGACATTGTATACAAAATAGTAATCCTTGATCCTCCTGAAAAGGACCGTGGAGTTCGGGAAGCGGTCAAAGCTTGCTTTGATATTGTATCTCCTGGAATAGCTCCATTTATTGAGTTTCAAATCCGCCGCCCCCTTCTCACTGTTGATTACTTTATTCCCGGAAGGACATCGGATGCAAACGTAACAATGCGTCAGGACCGTTTGGCCATGCAGTTATATGTGTAAATTAAAGAGAGACAGGAAGTGAAGGAGGAAGCATGATGAATGAAGCAGGCAGGGGCTGGCTGTTGAAGCAGACATGGGAACATCTATTGTTCCTCCACTGGGAAGTGCCCGCTGATGTTCTTGAAGATAAGATTCCCCGCGAACTGGAACTTGACACTTTTCAAGGGAGTGCGTGGGTAGGGATTGTACCATTTGCCGTTAACCACATGCGCGGGCGTGGGCTGCCTGAAATCCCTTTTGCCAGATCTTATCTTGAGTGCAATGTCCGCACTTACGTTACTTATAAAGGTGATCCCGGTGTTTATTTTTTCAGCCTTGATGCAAACCATCTCCCTGTCACAGCCGGCGCACGTAAATTCTTTCACCTGCCCTATTATCAGGCAGAAATGAAAATGGCGGCCGAAAAAGGCAGCATCCATTTCAGCACCAGGAGGATTCAAAAAGGAACAAACGCTGAAAGTTTGTGGATTGAGTATACACCCGGGGCACCTCTGCCTGAGAAGAAGAATCCGCTGACCAACTGGCTGACGGAACGCTATTGTTTGTGGACAGTGAAGGATGGAGAGGTATATAAGGGAGAAATTGCCCATGAAACCTGGAAGCTGCATGAGGCAGAATCAGTGATTCATGAACAATCGTTGTGGCAGGCAGGGATATCGAATAACCAAAACGTCCACCTTTGCTGCGCGCCAAAACAAACAGCTTTTCTTTGGCCTGTAAGAAGAATTGGACAATGAAGAGGCCGGTAGTTCTTATAGTCTGGTAAAAAAGTAACAAAAATAGTTTTGTTTTCACTTTAACAGGGTAAAGTGCACAATGAGCAGATGTGTTGCTATTGAAATGGATTTTCAGGAGAATAGCAGATGTTATCTAAATGCATTTGTTTGAATAAACGGAATAGGGCGATGACATGAAGAAACTTAATTACTTAAAGACTACACTGCTTGGTTTGACAGCTTTTTCTCTTCTGTTTCTTGGGTGGCTCGTCTATTTTGATGGAAACGTCCAGGCATATGGTGTAAGTATGCTGGCTGCCGCAGCCATAGTTTTTACCTTGATGCTTCAAATTCTTTCTTATAGAAAATCTGAGGGGCTGCAGCGCAAATTTTTAGGCTTGCTGGTAACTGGCACTTTTCTCTATGCGGCGGCTGAGTTGGTTTGGTTTTATGAAGAAAAGGTTAAGGAGAGTTTTGTCTCTGTTCCCCTCGGGAGCAACCTGCTTTACATACTCAATATATTAATGATAATAACCGCATTTTCGTTGTTGACTTTCGCTGTGAAAAATCGGTATCAAGTGATTTATTTTTCAATAGATATCCTGATCATATTTTTTACTATCACGACGATCTTGTGGGTATACTGGTTTCACCCGCTGTACATTCAAGCTGGAGTCGCTTATGGACTGGGCGTGACTTCTTTTATTTATCCGGCATTGGAACTGCTTTTGCTGTTTGCCTTATCTGCCACCATGTTCGTGAAGAAATATTTTTTCCCGCTGGCACCAATGCTGTTATTTGCTGCTTCCATCGGGTTATTTTTTATAGGGGACAGCTTCCACGTGATGGCGTTGTATTATGGCAGCTTTGAACCCAACAGCCTGCTGGAAGTGTTATGGAGTTCCGGTCTTATCCTGCAGGGAATTGCCTCTATTGAGCTGCTCAGGAAAAAAGCCCCTTTGAATACGGGAAGCAATTCCTTCAACTATGATGATGGAGCCTATCCAGCCCTCAGGAGCCTGGTCAATATCGGAAGCATCATCATCCTGTTCCTGATTGCAAGCTCAAGCATGGATATAGTGGCCGGCTCAGTTCTCCTGTTGATCATCATCCTGGTCTATTCAAGGCAGCTCTTGGCCGGTTCGCAGCTTAGGGATATCACCAAATCGTATCAGGATCTTGCCAGGGATTTGGAAAACCAAGTGAATAAGCGGACGGAGGAACTCAGGAAAAAGAACACAGAACTGGAGAAATCAACTTCACGTTTAAAGCACATGGCCCTTCATGACCAGTTGACGGACATTTGGAACCGGAGAGCATTGGAAGGCAGGTTGAAAACGTTATTTGAGGAATCGTTGGGAGATGAAGAGGTAAAGTTTGCTGTCATCTTTATTGATATTGATAAGTTCAAAGCCATTAATGACAGTCTGGGCCATTCATACGGGGATGAGCTGCTGATCCAATTCACCAAAAAGATCAAAATGGAGTTCCCATCGGATGCCTTCATTGCGAGGCGGTCCGGCGATGAATTTGTCGTGCTTCTTGAAGGAAGGCACTCAAAGGAAGACGTTGAAAGAATCATACAGAATTTCTTTGCTGCGAATGAAGAAGGCTATAGGGTTTTTGGAGAGGAGGTCAAAATCACTTTCAGTCTCGGGGCATCTTTCTTTCCTGACGACAGCCGCAATACAAATGAACTCCTTCAGGCAGCTGACATGGCAATGTATGCTGTCAAACAGCAGGGCAGGAATGATTATCAAATTAACCAGCGGAAACAATTTTCTGGATAGATTCGTGTATTAATAGTAAAATTAACAGCTATAACATAAATAGGTACAAAATAGTTAGTGCTTATTTTGGTCAAGAGGAATATAATGATACTAATACTTTTTGGAGGAGGATAACAGATGAATAGATTTCTGTTCTTAATCGGCTTCATGATATTCGCCATCCTCACAAACAGTATTGGATTCGGACATTATTCCGTAAATGCTGTTCAGGAAAGCACTTTAATGGATCATCACTTGACCGATCTTGCCCAGCCTGGAGATCATTACGATTCCGGCAAAAGCAAAGCCGTCGTCACTGAAACGCAGGTCCTGCTCATATTCCTGATCTTATGCCTGGCAATGGCCAGTAATCAGAATGCTTCTTTATCCAGAAGGCTGATTATGCTTATGCCGGTTTTTCATCAATCAAATTACGTGGATAGATCCCTTTTGAACAATCAAACAAACATTTGATTTCAAAAGGGGGGAAAGATATGTGGATTCGTTTTTTAATGATGGGAGTGTTCTCGTTCACTGCTTTGACGCTTTTATCTTATCAAGCTATCGAAATCTACCAGGCTTTCATTGACTTTTTCCACCAAAAATAATAAATTCACCAAAGGTGTAAAGAAGGAATTAATCTTTACACCTTTTTTAATTAAAAAGCGGAAGCGCCTTGATCAGTCCCGACAGGCATAAGACGAGCCGGCGGGAAGGTTGC
>NZ_QXIR01000013.1 GCF_003581585.1 Bacillus salacetis | reverse complement strand
TTATGGATCTTTTCATAAAATTTGTTGCTATTCAATACAAATTTCAAAATAAAATCCTGGTAAATTGTTGTAATAACCCCGGTGATCAGCAAGAAAAGAGCTGCTCTTTCTTTTTCGAGAGTAAAACCTTCGAATACAGGGGAAAGTCCGGCACCTGGGATTTTTTCCGAAAGCATCAATATATGCGAAAACAGCCTTTTCAATAGTTTAATCCATTAAAGCACTAAGAGGGACAGTCCCTTTTAGTGCTTTAATGGATTAAACAGCTGCCCCTTTTCTCTTCAAATAAAGTCATATTCTATTATTCCCTGAATACATTTTAATAACAAATGGCATGTACCAAAGACATAAGAATTGTTAACAGTTAATTGAGGAGGAGGGAATATGGAAGAGATCCTATCAATCGTTCCATCAACTATCGCCGCAAAAATCGTTGCAATGCCACCCCATATCCAGCCGCTGATTGAAGAAATAAGAATCAGGATTGACAGGCCGCTGGAGGTGACAGCCAGGGGCATACCGTATTTTCTTCCTTATATCGTGACTAGGAAAGATGGTGAGCAGCTGATCAATAAGTTAGCGAACCATTCGTTTTATACATTGGAAGAGGAATTAAAAAGAGGATATATCACTATTGAAGGCGGACACCGGGTAGGTCTCGCCGGAAAAGTGATATTGGATGGAGGGAAGGTTAAGGCGATCAGGCATCTTGCGTCTTTCAATATCAGGGTTGCAAGAGAAGCGGTCGGAATCGCCGAACCTTTAGCCCCGCTCCTGTATGACAGCAGGTGGAAACACACCATGATAATCGGAGCACCGCAAACAGGGAAGACGACTATGTTAAGGGACATAGCACGAATGGTCTCCACCGGGATTCCAGATGAAAAGATAGAGCCATACAAAGTAGGGATTGTTGATGAACGGTCAGAGATAGCCGGATGTGTCCATGGGGTTCCTCAGCTGGGATTCGGACCGCGGGTGGATGTGCTGGATGCTTGTCCGAAGGCGGAAGGGATGATGATGCTCATCCGGTCCATGAGTCCCGATATCATCGTTGTAGATGAAATTGGGCGCAAGGAAGATGGCCAGGCCATGCTGGAAGCAGTGAATGCTGGAATCACCCTGGTTATGACAACTCACGGTAACACGCTTGAAGAGGTCTCAAAGCGTCCTTATCTTAAAGAAATCATAGAAATGAATGTGATAGAGCGTTTTATTGAATTGTCCAGAGAAGAGAATCCGGGGATGGTCAGGGATATCAAAAATCAAGCGGGGGAGTCACTGCTGGGAAAAGTGAGTGTGACATAAATGATAAAGATCATCGGTGCGGTATTTATCATCCTATCAACCTCTTGGGCAGGGTTTGAAGCTTCAAGGTATCTGAGCGAAAGGCCGCGGCAATTGAGGATACTAAAATCGGCTCTGCAATCATTGGAAGCAGAGATCATGTATGGACATACCCCTCTGCACGAAGCTGCGCGTAAGCTGTCCCAGCAGCTTCAGCGACCGGTCGGCTGGTTCTTCGAGGTGTTTTCTAAAAAGATCACTACTGAAGAAACGACTGTAAGCGAGGCCTGGGAGGCAAGCCTTAAAGAAGTATGGAAAATGACCGCCTTAAAGTCGAGTGAATACGAAATTCTTGCCCAATTCGGTGAAAGCCTAGGAAAGCATGACCGATTAACCCAGCAAAAACATATTCTGCTGACACTGACTCATTTGGAACGGGAAGAAGCAGAGGCATTGGAAAAGCAAAGGAGATATGAAAAAATGACGAAAAGTTTAGGGTTTCTCTCAGGCCTGCTTCTCATCATTTTATTGCTGTAATGATCAGGAGGGGAAAAGATGGGAATGGAAGTCGATATTATTTTCAAAATAGCGGGTGTAGGTATAGTGGTAGCGTTCCTTCACACCATACTGGACCAGGTTGGGAAGAAGGAGTATGCCCAGTGGGTTACACTTTTCGGATTCATATACATTCTGTTTATGGTTGCTTCGATTGTTGATGACTTATTCCAGAAGATAAAATCAGTGTTTCTCTTCCAAGGGTGAGGGGGGATCAGCCATTGAAATCATACAAGTAGTCGGAGTTGCCTTAGTATCCACTTTCCTCGCATTGATCATTAAAGAGCAAAAACCCAATTTTGCTTTCTTGCTCGTTGTATTCGTTGGCTGCGCCATTTTCTTGTTTCTGGTAGATCAGATTTACGAAATCATTCGAATGATTGAAAAACTGGCTGCCAACGCCAATATCAACATGATTTATGTGGAAACAATCCTGAAAATAATCGGGATTGCCTATATAGCTGAATTCGCGTCGCATATCACAAAAGATGCGGGCCAGGGTGCCTTGGCTGCAAAGGTGGAATTGGCAGGGAAGGTTCTAATTTTAGCAATGGCAGTGCCGATCCTGACTGTCATCATTGAAACAATCATCAATATGATACCGAATGGATAGGGATTCTGCTGCCGATAGAGGTGAAAAGATGCGTCGATTATTTTTAATTATATGTTGTACTCTATTTTATCTAATTCTCGGAACGGCCGCCGTTCAAGCAGAAGGGGAAGACGCAGAACAGGACACTCCAGTGGGAGAAAAACTGCTTGAAGATCAACTGGAAAGATTGGAAATAGACGAACTGAAGATTTATTGGGAAGATGTGCTGACCCAATATGGAGGATTCTTGCCTGAGAGCCAGAAAGGGAGCTTGGTCGATTTTATAAAAGGGGACAAGCAGTTCTCCTTTAAGGCATGGTTTTCTGGAATTTTTCATTTTGCCTTCCAGGAATTGATTACGAATGGAAAGCTCCTTGGCACCTTGATATTGCTGACGATATTCAGCATGTTCCTGCAATCTCTGCAAAACTCATTTGAAGGAGGGAATGTGAGCAAGGTTGCCTATGCCATTGTCTTTATGGTACTGATCATCATTGCCCTTAATAGTTTTCATGTTGCGATTGAATATACAAAAGAGGCGATTGGGACGATGATTAACTTTATCCTTGCCTTGATTCCCCTGCTTCTGGCACTCATTGCATCATCAGGAGGAATGGTTTCCGCCGCCTTTTTTCATCCGGTCATTATCTTCCTGATGAATACAAGCGGATTGCTTATCCAAAATATAGTTCTTCCATTGTTGTTCCTTTCTGCCTTGCTCAGTATCGTCAGCGCCATGTCGCCCCAATACAAGGTCACACAGCTCGCCAATCTGTTAAGGAACTGGAGTATCGGACTGCTCGGCATCTTCATGACTGTGTTTCTGGGGGTTATATCGGTGCAGGGTGCCACTGCAGCAGTGACTGATGGCATAACGGTAAGAACAGCAAAGTTTGTCACCGGAAATTTTGTGCCTGTTATCGGCAGGATGTTCACGGATGCAGCAGACACAGTCATTAGTGCATCGGTCCTTCTCAAGAACACGGTCGGGATAGCAGGTGTAGCGATCCTTTTGATGATTGCCGCATTCCCTGCAATGAAAATCCTGATGATTGCACTTATCTACAAACTGGCAGCAGCTTTGCTCCAGCCATTGGGTGGAGGACCGGTCATCACATGCCTGGATACGATCAGCAAGAGCGTCATCTATGTATTTGCTGCCCTTGCGATTGTTTCGTTTATGTTCTTTCTCAGCATTACGATCATGATAGCTGCTGGGAATATCACTTTAATGGTGAGATAAGGAGGGGGAAGATGTCATTTTTAACGGAATGGGTAACCAATATCATCGTTTTCATTTTGCTTGCCAGTGTGATTGATATGCTTCTCCCAAGTTCCAACATGCAGAAATATACAAAAATCGTTACAGGGCTGCTTCTGATTACGATAATCCTGACCCCGATCTTAAAATTATTTGCCACTGATTTTGAAGAAGCTCTTGCAGAAATCGATTTTGAGGGTACTGTCCAAACAGCTTCAGTAGAAAATTCGGTAGAAATGAAGAAAAAAGAAATACAAGCCTCACAACGTGCATATATTTTAGAACAGATGGCTGTCCAAATGAAAGATGATGTAGAAAAGGAGATGATCGAACAATATGGTTTAACAGTACAGCATATCGAGCTGGACGCGGAAGACCTTGATAAGCTGCCCGAGAGCATCTTATCTGTGTCAATTCATTTGGATACCTCCAAAGAAGAAACAGTCACTGCAGTGAAACCAGTAGAAATCGATACGAGCGAAAATATCCCTGTCATGAAAGAAAGCAATCATGAGATAACTAATATGCTTTCGGAAAAATGGGATATACCAGAGGACAAACTAGTGATCACGATCGAAGGAGGTGCAGGAAAAAGAAATGAAATTTGATAAAGGTCCTCTAAAAGCCTTGCAGCAGCTCTTAATGAAAGATTCAGATGAGACAGCGGCGCCTGGGAAAAAGCCGGGTAAGTTCCACTATTTTTTGATCGTCCTTCTGTTTGGTGTGGCCTTCATGCTCATCAGTGACATGTGGGGAGGCACGGACCGGGAGGCAGCGATGGTCATGAAAACTGAAAGCGATCCGGATCAGGAAGAGGTTCCTGCTTTTGGAAATAAAGATTCCAAAGATTCCATAATGAAAGATTATGAGGACCGGTACGAAAATCAGTTGAAGGAAGCACTTGAACAAATAGCAGGAGTGAGTGATCCAACCATTGTCGTCAACGTGGAATCCACAGAGCGGAAAGTATATGAGAAAAACAATTCCATGCAAACCCAGGTGACCAAGGAAACTGACCGGGAAGGGGGGAACCGTTCAATCGAAGACCAATCTTCGGATGAGCAGCTCGTCATCATCAGAAAGGGTGAAGAAGAGGTCCCTATTATTCTCGAAACGAAAAAACCTAAAATCAGCGGCGTTCTTGTAGTAGCAAAGGGTGCTGATAATATACAAGTGAAAAAATGGATCATTGAATCTGTTACGCGTGCACTGGATGTTCCCAGCCATCGTGTAGCGGTCATGCCTAAAAATTAAGGGGGAAATGAAATATGTTATTGAAAAAGCAAACTGTATGGTTATTGACTATGTTGAGCCTTGTGATCGTTTTATCTGTGTATTACATCACTTCACCTTCACAGCAGGCAGCAGATATGGCAAATGTAGATGAGAACAGCCCGGCACAAGGTGAGGAAGCTTCGAAAGAAACATCCAAGGGTGAAGAAACGGCTGCTGACGGTGAAGTGGATATTGTGACGGAAGCCGCAGGAGACGAAGTATTTGAAACACTTCGTATGGAATTTTTAGACCAGCGATCCAAGAGCAGAGAAGATTTGGAAACCAAATTGGCCTCAGCTGACCTTTCTATAGAGGAAAAAAATGAAGCAATCGAACAAATGGATCAGCTTAAAGAGCTTGCCACAACTGAAACAGTGCTTGAAACGATGATCAAGACAATGGGCTACGAAGATGCATTGGTCAGAGCGGATGGTGAGCAGGTACGTGTTACTGTTAAAGCAAAAGAACATTCCACCGCAGAGGCAAACAAAATCATCCGCCTGGTAACAGATGAAATTGGCTCCATGCAAAAAGTAGCCGTCCAGTTCCAGCCGGCAAACTGATAAATGAACAGCCTGCAGCTTTTAGAGCTGCAGGCTTTTTTGTGTGGAATGCCACCCCTGTGAATAAGTAAAAAACAAGGAATGGACCAAAAAAGCAGCGGTGCCAAAAAAATCAGATCTAATAAACAGCTCACCAACAACTGCGCAGTCACGACCGCTGCCAACTAGTCAATACTGACCAAACAGCCCCCAATAGAGTCAACCAACCTAATGTTTTGAAAAAATCCAAAAGAAGCTTACAATAGAAACAGGGCCAACTATTAAATACAGCCGGACATGAAAGATTAGTTTCATTCTCATATTGAATTCTTACAAGGTCTTATCGTATGATATTAGTAGCTAGTCCTAATTTTGATTAATTACTCTAAGGGGTGTCATTATGTTAAAGATTCAAGAAATACGCGAGTTGATTAAACTTGTTGATCAATCAAGCATTGATGAGTTTTCATATGAACTTGATGGTTCTAAAATCAAAATGAAAAAGAATAAGGCTGTTACGTATGTAGAAGAAAAAGCAGCAATCCAAAATAACGAAGTACATAAAGCGGAAGAAGTAGTGTCAGCGCCGGCTGCCCAAGCGCCTGTGCAGTCTCCTAAAGCAACGGAAGCTCCTGCCGGGGAAACAGCGCCGGCTGCATCGGCATCAGATGAAAACCTCCATAAGATTGTCTCGCCGATGGTTGGTACATTCTATCAATCGCCATCTCCGGATGCAGGTGCCTATGTAAAGCCGGGAAGCAAAGTCAGCGAAGATTCCGTTGTATGCATCGTCGAGGCAATGAAGCTATTCAATGAAATCGAAGCAGAAGTGAAAGGCGAAATTGTAGAAATCCTAGTAAAAGATGGACAATTGGTAGAATACGGTCAGCCGTTATTCCTGGTTAAGCCTGAATAAGGAGCGATCAATATGATAAAAAAGCTGTTAGTCGCAAATAGAGGAGAAATAGCCGTACGTGTGATCCGTGCATGCCGCGAAATGGGAATAGAAAGTGTCGCCGTTTATTCCGAGGCCGACAAGGAAGCGCTTCATGTACAATTAGCTGATGAGGCTTATTGTATCGGCCCTACAGCAAGTAAGGACAGTTATTTGAATTTCACCAATATTATCAGTGTTGCAAAGCTCACGGATTGTGATGCAATCCATCCTGGGTATGGATTCCTCGCTGAAAATGCCGATTTTGCAGAGCTGTGCCGTGAGTGCAATATCACGTTTGTCGGCCCTTCGCCTGAAGCCATTTCGAAGATGGGTACGAAAGATGTGGCGAGAGAGACAATGAGAGAAGCGGGAGTGCCGATCGTCCCCGGCTCCAAAGGAATCGTGAAGGATGCAGAAGAAGCGGTTTCGTTGGCAGAGGATATCGGGTATCCCGTCATCATCAAAGCAACCGCCGGCGGGGGAGGAAAAGGGATCCGCGTGGCAAAGACCGAACAGGACCTTATCAAAGGTGTGAATATCACCCAGCAGGAGGCTGCGACGGCTTTCGGCAATCCAGGTGTCTATATTGAGAAATTCATCGAGGATTTCCGTCATGTTGAGATTCAGGTTCTTGGAGACAACTTTGGGAATGTCATTCATCTTGGCGAAAGGGATTGTACAATTCAAAGACGTCTTCAGAAACTGATTGAAGAGACTCCATCACCTGCGCTTGATGGCGAAACAAGGGAACAGATGGGGCAGGCAGCAGTAAAAGCTGCACAAGCTGTGGATTATTCAGGTGCAGGAACGGTGGAATTCATCTTTGATCATGTCAACAATAAATTTTATTTCATGGAGATGAATACCCGAATCCAGGTTGAGCATCCTGTTACCGAACAAGTGACAGGGGTTGACCTCATCAAGGAACAGATCAAGGTGGCTTCCGGTGAAAAGCTTTCGTTGAAGCAGGAAGATATCGAATTCAACGGATGGTCAATGGAATGCCGTATCAATGCTGAAAACCCGGAAAAGAACTTTATGCCTTCCGCAGGGAAGATTGACTTATACCTGCCGCCTGGAGGGCTTGGAGTAAGGGTTGATTCCGCTGCGTATCCGGGATATGTGATTCCTCCTTACTATGATTCCATGATCGCCAAGCTGATAACGTACGGTGCGACAAGGGAGGAAGCAATTGCCAGGATGAAGCGGGCATTAAGTGAGTTCGTCATTGAAGGTGTCCACACAACCATCCCGTTCCATCTGAAGGTGCTTGATCACGAAACATTCGTAAGCGGCGATTTCAACACGAAATTCCTGGAATTGCATGAGGTAATGAAGTCCTGATGAAAGCTGTGTTATAATAAAAATATGGTAAAGGCGAAATCAGTGGAGGTGTACATTCATGGCTGAAAATCAAAACCAAAACCAAGCCCTGCTTCAAATGTCACATGGGAAAGACGGTTTAGGTAAAATTGAAATAGCACCCGAGGTAATTGAAGTGATTGCAGGCATTGCAGCTTCCGAGGTGGAAGGCGTTGCCCAAATGCGCGGTAATTTTGCCAGCGGTGTTGTGGAACGACTGGGCAAAAAGAATCATGGTAAGGGAGTCAAAGTCGAACTTGCAGAGGAAGGCATCCAAGTTGATGTTTACTGCATCATGCAGTTCGGAGTTTCAATTCCAAGTACCGCTCAGAAGATCCAGGATAACATCAGACAAGCGCTTCTTAACATGACAGCTCTGGAAGCGGATGAAGTCAACATCCATGTCGTTGGAGTACAATTTGAGAACCAGAAGAATGAACAGGAGCTCGAGGAAGAGCAGTAAAGCTCCATACTTTAAAAGCAAAAACCAAGGGCCCGTGCCTTTGGTTTTTTGTTTGTATGGCCGAATATTTGAGGGATGGCTTATATTGATTTACTAATCATTGCCGCCATAGTCTCTTTCGTCGAATGGAACCGATTGTCACCGGGTATTGTAAGTTCAGCATGCAGGCAGGCTTCGGCAGGAATCCCGGCGGATGTCCAGCTTGACCGAGTGAAAATCAAGCGGCACAGTTTTTTTTGGCGGTGTATACGCAGTCGTGAAATTTTCTGAATAGAGGATTAATTGGTGTTTACGTGCTTTCATAGGCTCAGTTATGCTATTATCATTGATATGATGAAATCAGATGAGATTAAAGGAGTACAAAGTAATGAAAAGACGTACAGCGCGTGAAAAGGCTTTACAAGCGTTATTTCAGATGGATATGTCCGGAATGACTGCCGATGAGGCATTGACAAATGTATACGAAGATGCACCTTCTGACGAATATCTTGAAGCCCTTGTCAAAGGTGCGGCAGTATATAAAGAAAAGATTGACGGATTGATCAAGGAAAACCTTGAAAAATGGTCATTTGACCGGCTCGCGAAAGTGGATAGGAATATCCTGCGGGTTGCTGTATATGAATTGCTGGAGATTGATGACGTGCCTAACAAAGTGGTCATCAATGAAGCCATTGAAATTGCCAAGGCATACGGTGATGACCAGTCAGGGAAATTCATCAACGGTGTGCTTTCCAAAGTGAATTCAATGATTGAAGAACAGTGAGTAAGGGGGAGTTATATGCCCGCGAAATTGATCGATGGAAAGAAGATTGCCCATTTTTATAGAAATTCCATTGCAGAAGAAGTGAAACAATTAAAACAAGAAGGTGTAGTCCCCGGTCTGGCTGTCATCCAGGCAGGTGAAAATCCAGCATCACAAACGTATGTGAGGATGAAGCGAAAGACCTGCGAAGAGATGGGGATCTACTCTGTGTTAATTGAGTATGATGATAATGTTAGTGAGAAGGAACTGCTGGGAAAGATTGACCAGCTGAATCAGGATCCTTCCATTCACGGGATTCTTGTCCAACTGCCGCTGCCTGAAGGAATTCAGACTGAAAACGTGATTGATCAGATATCCCCGGATAAAGATGTCGATGGATTCCATCCTGTCAATATTGGCAGGATGATGATAGGAAAAGATGCCTTCCTGCCTTGTACCCCATTTGGGATCTTGAAGATGCTGGAATATGAAAACATTCAGCTCGGAGGCAGACATGCGGTGGTGGTAGGGCGCAGCAATATAGTCGGAAAGCCGGCAGGGCAGCTTCTCCTGAGGGAAAACGCCACAGTGACCTATTGCCATTCTAAAACGGAAAATCTGTCATCTTACACAAAGGATGCGGATATTTTGATTTCAGCTGCTGGAAGAGCCAAGTTCATTCACGGGAACGATATCAAGCCGGGTGCTGTTGTCATCGATGTGGGGATGAACAGAGATGAAGATGGTAAGCTCTGCGGTGATATCGATTTTGAGAGTGCCTTGGATATAGCCGGCTACATTACCCCCGTACCTGGAGGCGTAGGTCCAATGACAATAACCATGCTTATGTTCAATACTGTGAAAAGTGCCAGAAGAAGTCTTCTGGAAGCATAAAGAATCTTATCGGGACATCCTGTCGGTTTTTTTGTTAAAATAATAATGATCCTTAACTAAAGGCTGCATTCCATCCAAAGGAAGCAGCTTTTTGTTAAGGATTATACATAGGAAATCCACATCAGTATGGAAACACATACCCGGACAGAGGGGAGATGCATAACCAATGGAAGACCCTCAATACCTGACAATCCAGGCGTTGACAAAATACATAAAACGAAAATTTGATAAAGATCCGCATCTTTCGGGGATCTATGTCAAAGGGGAGATCTCTAACTTCAAAAGACACTCAAGCGGCCACATGTACTTTACTCTTAAAGATGAAAGAGCAAGGATTTTGGCTGTCATGTTTTCTTCTGCCAATGCTTCAATGAAGTTCAATCCTGAAAATGGAATGAAAGTATTGGTCAGGGGCGATATTTCTGTTTACGAGGCCGGGGGCCAATATCAGATGTACGTAAAAGAAATGCAGCCAGATGGGATTGGAGACCTCTTCCTTGCTTTTCAACAGTTGAAAGAAAAGCTTGAAAAGAAGGGTCTTTTTGATGAAGCGAGGAAAAAGCCGATCCCGAGATTCCCGCGGAAAATCGGGGTGATCACTTCTCCGACAGGTGCTGCGGTAAGGGATATCATCACAACGATCGAACGCAGATATCCTGTTGGCGAGATCTTGATCTATCCTGCATTGGTGCAAGGGGAACGTGCTGCCAGGTCAATTGCCGATTGTATTAAGAAAGCGAATGAAAATAAAGAGATCGATGTATTGATTTCAGGCCGTGGCGGAGGATCAATAGAAGAACTGTGGGCTTTCAATGAGGAGACAGTGGTCATCGCAATTGCCAATTCAACGATCCCGGTTATATCTGCCGTCGGACATGAAACGGATTTTACGATCGCCGACTTTGTTGCAGATATGAGGGCGCCCACTCCGACTGCAGCTGCAGAGCTGGCTGTTCCCCACATTGATGAGCTCCTGGAAAGGGTTCTGAGCCGGAAAATCCTGCTTATCAGAGGGATGAAGTCACGGTTGGAAAGCGAAAGGGCCAGGCTGAAGAATATCGGATCCTCAATTGTGTTCAGGAACCCCCGCAAATTGTATGAACAGAAGATCGAAGCGATCGACCGCCTGACAGATAAACTCAACCGTGCACAGCAGCTGAGAATGGACAGTCAGGCTGATAAATTGGGACATCTGGCTTCCGGCTTGAAAAGGGTCCATCCCGGGAGGCTTTGGAAGCAAAAAAATGAGCAGCATGATCGTTTGGCTAAAGAATTACAAATCAATTTCACCAACATTTTAAAGCATAAGCAGAACGAATTCGGAAGGGCCATATCCACGCTGGAGGCATTGAGCCCGTTAAAGATCATGGATAGGGGATACAGCCTTGTTTATTCCCATAATGATAAACTGGTCAAAACAAGAAGTACGGTGGCAGAAGGGGAAAAAATAACCGTACACCTGCAGGATGGAAAACTGCATTGCCATGTTGATACTATTGAGGAGGGTGATAAGTGATGGCTGAAAAGAGAAAAATGTCATTTGAAGAAGCAATGGAAAACCTTGAAAAGATTGTTCAGCGCCTTGAGGAAGGAGAAGTTCCATTGGAGGAGGCTTTGGATCAATACCAAAAGGGAGTGGAATTGTCCAAATACTGTCATGACACGTTAAAACATGCAGAAAAACAAATGACGAAATTGATGACTGATGAAGGAGAAAAAGAATTCGCTTTGTCTGAGGAGGAGAATTCGTGACAGCTATAACGCTTGAAGGGTTTACCGGAACATATAAAGAGCTGGTTGAAAGCAAGCTGGATGAACTGATGCAAAGACTGGATGCCCCCGTAACGGTGAAAGAAGCAATGGACTATTCCCTGAAAGCCGGAGGCAAAAGGATCCGTCCTATTCTCCTCCTCGCGACTCTGCAAGCCTTTAGAAAAGATCCGAGAATCGGTCTGGATGCTGCTGCAGCCCTTGAAATGATTCATACATATTCCCTTATCCATGATGATCTTCCGAGCATGGATGATGATGACCTCAGGCGTGGGAAACCGACCAATCATAAAGTGTTTGGTGAAGCAGCAGCAATCCTGGCAGGAGACGGCCTCCTCACATACAGCTTTGAAGTGCTTGCCGGCACCAAGGGCATTCCTGCCGAAAAGAGGCTCCAGTTGATTTCATTGTTAGCAAAAGCGGCCGGCCCTGAAGGAATGGTCGGCGGCCAGGCTGCAGACATGGAAGGCGAAAACAAATCCCTATCGGTGGAAGAGCTTGAATACATCCACAGAAACAAGACCGGCCGGCTGCTTGCATATAGTGTGATGGCAGGCGCCATTCTTGCAGATGCAGGAGAACAGCAGATCCGGCTGCTGAAAGACTATGCTTTCCATATCGGGCTTGCTTTCCAAATTCAGGACGATATCCTGGATGTAGAAGGAAGCGAAGAGAAAATCGGTAAGCCTGTCGGCAGTGATATCAATAAATTCAAGAGCACCTATCCGGCGATTTTGACTCTTGAAGGCGCAAAGGAAAAGCTCAGGTTTCATTTGGAGAAAAGCAAGGAAGCACTGGCTGAATCGGATATAGGTAACGGCCTCCTTTTCCAAATTGCTGATTTGATTGCATCAAGGGATCATTAATCTGCCTATTTGAGAAATTGTTTAATTTATGCTACAATGAAGATAATTGAATAGGGATGGTGCAGTATTCTAGTCAAGCTACCAGTTCCGAAGGTGGGCCTAAAAATCCACTAAAGGGCACATCGATGAAGTTCCTTGTTTCGGCTTGAGGCGCCCAGCCTTGGGTCGAAGCTGGGAGTAAGGTGCAAGGGCGATCCACAATGGCATGTGGGCGTTGACCCTTGCACCGCGGAGGTTCCGTCCAGGCCGGCATTATGCATGAGCAATCAGGACGGAGTATAGACCTGCAATGCGGCAGCAACCGCTAGCAGCGTAGCCTGCCTTGAGTGAAGTGAGAGGGGATTATGGTTACAAGGTACACATCAGTTGGCCATTGATATGTACTTTTTCGCCCATATGAAATCCACTTTGCAAAAGAGGCTAAGAACCTGGTTAAAGATTGTTGAGGAAAACTCCTAGACTGTTCCGTTTGTGACATATATTGAGGATTATGGTGCGGACTAAGTGGTAATCCAGTCTAACTGCTGGTGACACAGTTAAGTCGGGTTTAAAGGGAAACCGCCGGTATGGCGACATCCGGTACCTGATTGGGAAAACCTACTGGACCTAAGCTGCAATTTTTACTTAATGTATGACCATCCCTTCTACATATGACGAACTCAGACGTATTCAATAACATAGATTCTTAATTAAGAAACGGTGTGTAACTGCCTTTATGAAGGACGTAATGAAAAACTCAATAAAATGGAGTATTAGCATTGCCGTTATCACGTTTGTGTTAGCGGCTCTTTTTTCAATCTTTTCTAATTTGATATTAAACGAAGTTACCTGGGTGATCGGCCTGATCGTAGTGCTTATCATTGTTTTCATAGGTATCTTTTTTGATATGCTTGGGATAGCTGCCACGGCTGCCGATGAAACCCCTTTCCATGCTATGGCCGCCAAAAAGGTGTATGGTGCCCGGCAGTCCATCAAAATCGTTCGTAATGCGGACCGATTTGCCAGCTTTTGTAATGATGTGATCGGTGACATTTCCGGCATCATAAGCGGTGCTGCAGCAGCCATAGTGCTCATCGGGCTGACGCTTGATCTGCAGATCAATAGCGGTTCGCCAGTGGAATATTCCCTCAATGTTCTTCTGACAAGCTTGATTGCTGCCTTGACGGTAGGCGGAAAAGCCCTTGGTAAGACATTGGCTATACAATACTCCAAGGATATTATCTTTCAAGTAGGAAAAGTGTTACAATTTGTTGAGGATAAATTTCATATCAGCATCATTAAAGACAAAAGAGATAAAAAAGACAAACAGCGAAAAAAACGTGAAAATTGAAACCAAACATTTAGTTATGAAAGTTGGTGAACTGGATGGATCTGTTATCAATTAAAGACCCTTCCTTTCTAAAGTCGTTATCACAGCAAGAGCTTGAAGAGTTGAGCGGTGATATAAGAAAATTCCTGATAGAGACCTTATCAAAAACCGGCGGTCATATCGGCCCCAATCTGGGAGTGGTGGAGCTAACGATTGCCCTTCATAAATGTTTTGACAGTCCAAAAGACAAAATCCTCTGGGATGTCGGGCATCAGTCTTATGTCCACAAAATCCTGACAGGGCGTGCGGGTCAATTCGGCACCCTCAGGCAGTATAAGGGCTTATGCGGTTTCCCGAAGATGGTGGAAAGTGAACATGACGTTTGGGAAACAGGCCACAGCTCCACTTCATTATCTGCTGCAATGGGAATGGCCATTGCAAGGGATGTAAAGAAAGAAGATTCTTTCATTATCCCGGTAATCGGGGATGGTGCGTTGACAGGGGGCATGGCACTTGAAGCTTTGAACCATATCGGTCATGAACAAAAAGATATGATCGTCGTCTTGAATGATAACGAAATGTCCATAGCCCCTAATGTAGGAGCCCTTCATAATGTGCTGGGAAGGCTGCGTACGGCAGGGAAATATCAGTGGGTGAAGGATGAATTGGAATATATCCTGAAAAAAATTCCAGCTGTAGGCGGCAAGCTGACTGTCACTGCTGAGAGAGTCAAAGACAGTTTGAAGTACCTGTTTGTATCCGGGATGTTTTTCGAGGAAATGGGTTTTACTTACCTCGGCCCTATTGACGGCCATGATTACAATGACCTTTTTGATAATATTCAATATGCTAAAAAAACGGAAGGTCCAGTGATCTTGCATGTGATCACCAAGAAAGGAAAGGGCTTTCAACCCGCTGAGACAGACACCAAAGGAACATGGCATGGTACCGGCCCCTACAAGATGGATTCAGGTGATTTGATCAAACCTGTAAATGCCCCTCCGGCGTGGAGCAGCTTAGTAAGTGAAACGGTCCGCAGGCTGGCAAGGGAGGATGAGCGGATTGTGGCCATCACTCCGGCTATGCCGGTAGGCTCGAAACTGGAAGGATTTGCAAGTGAGTTCCCTGACCGCATGTTTGATGTGGGGATTGCAGAGCAGCATGCTGCGACGGTTTCTGCAGGTCTTGCGACTCAGGGAATGAAACCTTTCCTTGCCATCTATTCAACTTTCCTGCAGAGAGCTTACGATCAGGTCCTGCATGATATTTGCCGGCAGAATCTTAATGTTTTCATCGGTATCGACAGGGCTGGCCTTGTCGGTGCAGATGGAGAAACCCATCAAGGGGTCTTTGATATTTCCTTTATGCGCCACCTGCCTAATATGGTATTGATGATGCCGAAGGATGAAAATGAAGGGCAGCATATGGTCAATACAGCGATCAACTATGATGATGGTCCGATTGCCCTCAGGTTCCCAAGAGGAAACGGTTTGGGCGTAAAAATGGACAAGGATTTGAAGACTATACCAATTGGTGAATGGGAAGTATTAAGAGAAGGCAGCGATTCTGCAATCCTTACTTTCGGTACAACCATTCCGATGGCATTGGAAGCGGCAGAACAGCTTGAAAAACAAGGGATTTCCGTCAAGGTCGTTAATGCCCGTTTCATTAAGCCGCTGGATGAAAAGATGCTGTCAGGCATAATGGGTGAAAATATGCCGATTCTGACGATAGAAGAGGCTGTCCTTCAGGGAGGATTCGGCAGTGCGGTCCTTGAATTTGCCCATGATCATGGCTTTAATGATGTGACAATCGAACGTATTGGAATACCTGATAAATTCATTGAACATGGCAGCGTAAAAGAACTGCTGAAGGAAATCGGAATGACGACCGAGAATGTCGTAGATCGAATTCACTCCATGACACCAAAAAAACAAAAAAGGGCTTGAAGATGAAAGTAAAAAAACAACGATTAGACGTACTTCTTGTGGAACGTGGATTAGCGGAAACAAGAGAAAAAGCAAAACGGGCAGTCATGGCTGGGTTAGTGTACTCTAAGGAATCCAGGCTTGACAAACCCGGTGAAAAAGTCAACGAAGATATCCCGCTTACGGTGAAAGGAAATGTTCTTCCGTATGTAAGCAGAGGCGGGCTGAAGCTGGAAAAAGCCTTAAAACAGTTTGATCTAAGCGTCGAAGGAAAGACGATGATAGACATCGGATCCTCAACAGGAGGCTTTACAGATTGCGCCCTCCAAAATGGAGCGAAATTATCATACGCTCTTGATGTTGGATATAATCAGCTTGCCTGGAAGTTGAGGCAGGATGAAAGAGTTATCGTAATGGAAAGAACCAACTTCAGGTATGTAAAACCCGAGGATCTGGTTGCAGATATGCCTGGCTTTGCGACAATCGATGTATCGTTCATTTCTCTTTCACTCATCCTGCCAGTACTTAGGACCCTTCTGGTTCCCGGCAGTGATGTGATTGCATTGATTAAACCGCAGTTTGAAGCGGGGAAAGAGCAAGTCGGTAGAAAAGGGATAGTCAAAGATCCAAAAGTCCACTTGGCAGTCATCGAAAAGATTGTCAGCCTGGCTATTCGTGAAGGATATGACGTAAGAGATCTTTCTTATTCCCCGATTACAGGCGGAGAAGGAAACATCGAATTTCTTATTCATCTTTTGTGGGAAGGCGAGAAAGAAGCAGGCGTCAACCACATGACTTATCCTATACAATCGATTGTAGACGAAGCCCAAAATGAATTTAAGGCAAAGTAGAAAGAATAAACGACTCGTTTATTCTTTTTCTTTTGGCAGCAGACAAAGAAGGGCAGATTGGACAAGGAGATTTATTGCAGTTGGTTTATTGACCCATCCGGGATGGCACAGCAAATCGGCGGGTGCCCCCTTCTGGTGTAATTACGTTCTCACAATCGGGTCCCTTTTTGTTACAGTATTGAATACTTTTTTCATTCGCATACAGCACGGCATTATGTCACCTGAATGGGAAAACCTGTTACGGATTGTTTTTTATTGTGATAATAATACAAATAAGCTAACATGAATATAGAAGTATAAATATACAGCAGTTTAACAAGTAAGAGGTGTGTGGGAGTTATGATGAATAAAGGGCAAAGGTTAATCAAAATCAGGGAACTTATTTCCAACAATGATATAGAAACGCAGGATGAACTTGTTGACCGATTGAAAAACGCGAATTTCAACGTCACTCAAGCCACGGTATCCCGGGACATTAAGGAACTTCATCTGGTGAAGGTCCCGCTGATGGACGGCCGTTATAAATACAGCCTGCCTGCAGACCAGAGGTTCAATCCGCTTCAGAAATTGAAAAGGACATTGACGGATGCATTTGTAAAGGTTGATACTGCAGGGCATATGCTGGTGATGAAAACTCTGCCGGGCAATGCAAATGCTATTGGCGCATTGATCGATCATCTTGACTGGGAAGAAATTCTTGGTACCATCTGCGGTGATGATACCTGCTTGATCATTTGCAAGACAGAACAGGATACAGTAAAAATTTCGCAGCAATTTCTAGATATGCTCTAATTGAGGTGAAAAAGTATTGTTACAGGAACTTTCGATTAAAAACTTTGCAATCATTGATGAACTGACCATATCCATTGAAGAGGGACTTACTGTTTTGACTGGTGAAACAGGTGCCGGTAAATCCATCATTATAGATGCAGTCCATCTGCTGGTCGGCGGCAGGGGCTCCTCAGAATTTGTAAGGCATGGTGAGAAAAAGGCTGAAATTGAAGGATTGTTTACATTAGAAGATGAAAACCATCCTTGTTATAAAAAAGCAGCGGAGTTCGGGATTGATGTTGAAGAAGGGATGATCGTGCTAAGAAGGGATATCTCCAGCCAGGGGAAAAGTGTCTGCCGCATAAACGGAAAGCTTGTGACGATTGCGATTCTCAGGGAGCTGGGTTCCACCCTGATAGACATTCATGGCCAGCATGAACATCAGGAACTGATGAATGAAACACTTCATCTCACTTTGCTGGATCAATTTGCTTCGAAAGAACTGAAATCTTCTCTTTTGAATTATAAAGAAGTCTTTAAGGAATTCGAGACCGTACAAAGCCGATTAAGGAAATATAATGAAAATGAGCAGGAGATGGCCCACAGGCTTGACCTGATCCAATTTCAACTTTCAGAGATTGAAAAAGCGGCACTTGTGCCGGGGGAAGATGAGGCGCTATTAGAAGAAAAGAATAAATTGATGAATTTTGAAAGACTGTTTGATTCCCTTCAAAACTGTTACACAAGCATCCAAGGTGAAGGGCGCGGACTTGACTGGGCAGGATTAGCCATGAGCCATATCGAAGGTGCAGCGGGAGTGGATGATAAATACAACGGGCTGATGGAAACGATCTCCAATAGTTATTATTTACTCGAAGAGGCAGCTGGATCTGTTCGTGCTGAATTGGATGCGCTTGAATTTGAACCGGACAGGCTGAATATTATTGAAAGCCGACTGAATGAGATCAATACCTTGAAGAGGAAATACGGGAACTCAATTGAAGAAGTTCTGGAGTACAGCGCGCAGATAGAAGAGGAAATAGAAACCGTCTCAAATAAGGATACGCTGATCCATGATCTGGAGAAACGGCTTAAATCACTTGAGAAAGACTTGTACTTAGAAGCGGAGCAATTATCGGGCATACGTAAGAAGGCTGCCAAAAGGCTGACTGCCCGGATTCATGAACAATTGAAGGAACTCTACATGGATAAGACGACTTTTGAAGTGCGTTTTATTCAAGAGCCTTCAGAGACTCAGCCTTTTAAGTATAGAAAAGACGGTGCAGATCAGATAGAATTTTACATCTCCACAAACCCTGGCGAACCTCTGAAGCCCCTGTCCAAGGTGGCTTCCGGCGGAGAACTCTCGAGGGTCATGCTCGCCCTGAAAACCATCTTTTCCAAACATCAGGGAATCACCTCCATCATCTTTGATGAGGTCGATACAGGCGTCAGCGGCAGGGTAGCACAGTCCATTGCGGAAAAGATCTATCAGGTCTCAATCAATTCACAGGTAATGTGCATTTCACATCTGCCGCAAGTGGCTGCAATGGCAGACTCCCATCTATATATCGCCAAGAAATCAGCAGGCGGACGGACCAGTACATCTGTAACGTCCTTGAACCAAGAGGAAAAAATCCGGGAAATAGGCAGGATGATTTCAGGTGTTGAAATCACGGACCTTACCAGAGAACATGCAAAAGAACTGCTCGGCCTTGCTGAATCAATTAAAAGTAAATGAAACATGAAGCTCCACAACCATCCTGGTTATGGAGCTTTTTAATTTTGGTTCCTTTTCCATGGGGAAACAGGTATAAAATTGAACCAATAGTTTAAGTTTAAACTTACTATGGTTGATTTCTTAATTTCTATTCACCTTTGACAGTATTCCCACAGCTATCCAAAATGGGTAGCTTTTTTTCTTTATCTGAGGTTATAAATGTTCTGTATCAAGGCAAAATTAAAACTGTAGCCAAGAAGAAAGTGTGTGTGGATTAGAAGCGAGGAGAGTGAAAAAATGAATTCAGATTTATTGAGGAAACTGATTGGTGGAATTCTCCTTGTTTCACTTTGCTTCATAGGTTTTATGAAACCAGTACAAGAATATATACAATTACCAAACAATATAGTCATGATGCAGGGTGAAGAAGTTACTCTTCCGAAGGCTGCTTCAGTCTCAGCAATGGCAGGATCACATTCGAAACTTGCCTTGAGTGATACCAAGGATGCCTTAACCATCCAAGGTGACAATGTTGGGAGGGAAGAGGTCCTTCTGGAACTTTCCGGCGTCCCGATAAAAAAAGTTGACGTTGAAGTCATCAAAGACTTCAAGGTGATTCCAGGAGGTCAGTCTATTGGAGTAAAACTCAATACTTTGGGTGTGCTGGTGGTAGGTCACCATTTAGTGCAAACCGAAGGCGGCAAAGTATCCCCTGGTGAGAAGGCGGGAATACAAGTCGGAGATATGATCACAGAAATAAATGGGAAAAAGATTGAAAAGCTGGCAGATGTGGCCCCTTTTGTCCAAGAGGCAGGAGAAAATGCAGATGCTCTTGAAGTGGTCCTGAGAAGGGATAAAGAAAAGATTGAAACTGAGCTTCAGCCGATGAAAGACAGCAATGAAAATTCCTATAAGCTTGGCTTGTATATTCGTGATGCAGCAGCCGGTATAGGCACGATGACTTTTTATGATCCCGAGTCTAAGAAGTACGGAGCTCTTGGTCATGTCATTTCAGATATGGACACAAAGAAACCGATTGTAGTTGAAGATGGAGAGATTCTTCACAGCACGGTAACATCAATTGAGAAGGGCAGCAATGGTAAACCGGGGGAGAAGCTGGCCAGATTCACAGGTGAAAAAGATATCATCGGTGATATCACACGAAACAGCCCATTCGGTATTTTCGGAAAACTAAACAGGGACATCAAAAACGGCATGATGGATAAAGCCATGCCGATAACATTGTCGCACCAGGTTAAAGAAGGTCCCGCTCAAATCTTGACAGTTGTCGACGGGGAAGATGTAGAGCTTTATGATATAGAAATCGTAAGTACGGTCCCGCAGAAATTCCCTGCCACAAAAGGGATGGTCTTAAAGGTAACAGACCCTGATCTTTTAGAAAAAACCGGGGGGATTGTCCAGGGGATGAGCGGAAGCCCGATCATCCAGGACGGCAAATTGATCGGCGCAGTCACACACGTATTTGTTAATGATCCTACTTCGGGATACGGGGTCCATATTGAGTGGATGCTGAATGAAGCCGGGATAGATATTTATGAGGAAGAAAGAGAAAAAGCGAGCTGACAGACGGTTAATACCGTCTGTTTTTTTAATAGGACAGCGAGAGGAAACAAAACAATTTGCAGTTTGAAGAGGCTTTAAAGCAGCAAACCATAATAAGCTAGCCATGCGACATCTAGTTTAAAGTTCACCATTTCAGAACTTCCAATTGCCCCTGATTTTTTTGCCCTCAGATATCTGATAAAATGGGTTTGAAGATTTTTCGACAAACCAATAATGCTTTATCGAATCAGGTCGAAATTAAGAGAAAATAAGAGTAAATTAAAGAAAACATTTAATTTTTGAGTTTTTTTCGAAAAATAAAAGGATTTCTTATTGCTTTGTCGAAAATTTACTTTAGAATAAAAAATAGAGATTGGATCTGGATAATATCGGATTGAGGAGGAAAATTGTAGTGAATTCAATTAAAGTGTGTGTAGTAGATGACAATCGGGAATTAGTATCTTTACTGGAGGAATATATTTCATCCCAGAATGACATGGAGGTCGTCGGGGTAGCTCATAACGGTCAGGAATGCCTGGAACTTTTGGAGGAGGTCGAACCGGACGTTATTGTACTGGATATCATTATGCCTCATCTTGATGGTCTGGCTGTCCTTGAGAGGATCAGGGAACGTTCTGTCATGCCTAATGTCATTATGCTGACCGCATTTGGACAGGAAGATGTTACAAAGAAAGCTGTGGATTTGGGTGCTTCTTATTTCATATTGAAACCATTCGATATGGAAAACCTGGTAAGCCATATCCGTCAGGTAAGCGGAAAATCAAGCCCGGTATTCAAGAAATCTGGTTCTTCACGATCGATTGCAGAATCAAAGCCTAAGAACCTGGATGCCAGCATTACAAGCATCATCCATGAGATTGGCGTCCCTGCTCACATTAAAGGCTACCTTTATTTAAGAGAAGCCATTTCCATGGTCTATAAAGACATAGAACTGCTCGGATCCATTACCAAAGTCCTCTATCCTGATATTGCCAAAAAGTTCAATACGACGGCGAGCCGTGTAGAACGCGCCATCCGCCATGCGATCGAAGTCGCCTGGAGCCGGGGTAACATCGACTCTATTTCCAACTTGTTCGGTTATACAGTAAGCATGAGCAAAGCCAAGCCGACAAACAGCGAATTTATTGCAATGGTGGCCGATAAGCTCCGTCTGGAACATAAAGCTTCTTGAAAGAGTGAGGAATGACCGCACTTATTTTGCTCATCATTAGAAAGAAAAGGCCTGATAAATCTTTTGGTTTATCAGGTTTTTTTTCGTATTATAGGGTAGGAAGGTATAAATGTCTTTTTACCATTAATCTGACTATAATACAGAAAATGATTGGAGTGTTTTTTATGTCCTTGGTTTTTGCGCATCGTGGATCAGCGGGAACACATCCCGAAAATACAATGGAAGCATTTAAAGAGGGGGAGCGTGTCGGAGCTGATGGGATTGAACTTGATGTACAGCTCTCAAAAGATGGAGAAGTAGTGGTCATCCATGACGAAACTGTCGACAGAACCACGAATGGAAAAGGATTCATTAAGGATTTGACTTTAAAAGAAATCAGAAAACTGGATGCAGGCAATAAATATAAAAAGTTCCTTAAAAAGACGAGGATCCCGACCTTAAGGGAAGTTTTTGAATGGATGATGACCAATGAAATGATTTGCAATATCGAATTGAAAAACGGAGTCATCCCTTATCCCCGGCTTGAAGAAAAGGTAATTGAATTGATTAATGAATTCAGTTTTCAGAACAGGACAATCATCTCTTCATTCAACCATTACTCCATCGTCCATTGTTACAGACTTGATCCCGATATAGAAATTGCACCCTTATATTCAAATGGGCTCTTTATGCCTTGGGTTTATGCTCAATCCATTCACGCTGAATCCATACATCCGAATATTAAAGTGGCGCCTGATGCCCTCATCATCGACTCCATGAAAGCTGGAGTGGCTGTGCGGCCTTATACCATCAATAACGAAGCGGTGATGAAACGCCTTTTCACTATAAACTGCTCAGCTATAATAACGGACTTCCCTGAAAAGGCAATCAAGATCAGAGAGTCGATGTCCATTTAAGATTGGTGAAGATAAAAACCTATCCCTGAATATCACGGGGGTAGGTTTTTTGTTCAGCATCTGTATCTAAAGGGCTGCTAACATTTAATGGCTGTTAATCATAGGGATGCTTTTTTCTGGAAAATTCCTGCAGTCAACTCCTTGCCGGGTGGGAGATGTCCTTTGAAACACCCGATTCAGCAAGGGTGCTTATTGATTATCCTTAAAGCGATCCTGCACTTTATTTCTTTTTCTATCTCGGTGAAGTACAAATCCTGCTATGAAGCCCAATCCTCCCAGGAAAAAAAGAAGCCCTGCCATGAATTGCATCCATAAAGCGGGAAACGGCGGCTGCAGGATCCCGAACAGCATGTCTCTCATCAATTTGATGCCCCATGCAGCCAGTACCCCTGGAATCAGCATGATAATTAAAGCAATCAATCTCTGCATACATTTATTCTCCTCAAATCATTTTCATGAGCTATTATAACATAGTTGAAATTTGTCAGGATACGGAACTTGCGTTAAACTAAAAAAGTATGAAAGATATTGCAGTCTCAAAACCAAGAGGTGGAAAGAAATTGCAAAAGGTGTTGTTAGTTGGTGCTGGCAAAGGCGGAATAGCCGTTCTTAAAATTCTAACAGAGTCCTCAGTTTTGGAAGTAGCTGCGGTTTGTGATTTGTATGAGGATCGCCCCGGCATTGATTATGCCAAGGAGAATGGAATACCTTATGGACAGGACTGGAGAGACTTTCTGGGTGAGGGAATAGATATCATCATTGAAGTGACGGGGGACCAAAAGGTATTTGAGGAATTAAGGGATTCCCGTGGAAAGAATACAGTTGTAATCCCCGGAAGCGTAGCCTTCCTTGTGGCAAAGCTCCTTAAAGAAAAGGAACACTTGATTGATGAAATAAAGAATGAAAGCTTTAAACGGGACCTTATCCTGAATTCAACTGATGACGGGATGGTAGGGATCGATACGAGCGAAACAATCATCCTGTTCAACCGCAGCGCTGAAAAGATGATTGGGATTTCATCAGAAGAAGCGCTGGGAAAGAATATCTTTGAGGTTATTCCAAAAAGCGGGCTGCCCAGGGTTCTCGAATCGAAACGGAATGAAATAAACAAAGAATTGATTTTGGAAAATGGACTGAAAATCATTACCAACAGAATACCGATGATCACCGGGGAGCAGGAGGTCATTGGGGCTTTTTCAGTGTTCAAGGACATTACGGAAGTTGTCAACCTTGCAGAGGAGATAACAGATCTAAAAGAAATTCAGACAATGCTTCAGGCGATCATCCAATCAAGTGATGATGCCATATCGGTTGTGGACGAAGAGGGCAAAGGGATATTGATAAACCCTGCTTATACAAGGATAACCGGACTTACTGAAGAAGAAATCATCGGAAAGCCGGCCACTGCTGATATATCCGAAGGGGAAAGCATCCATTTGAAAGTGCTTCAAACCCGAAGGGCAATAAGGGGAAGCAAAATGAGGGTCGGCCCAAATAAGAAAGAAGTCATTGTCAATGTCGCTCCGATTATTGTTGATGGGAAGCTTAAAGGAAGTGTCGGTGTTATACATGATGTCTCGGAAATCCAGTCTCTGACCAGTGAACTGGATAGAGCGAGGCGGATTATCCGAACCTTGGAAGCCAAGTACACATTTGATGACATCATCGGTGTCTCAGAAGAAATGACCCTTGCTGTAGAACAGGCTAAGCTGGGGGCAAAGACACCTGCCACCGTTTTGCTGAGAGGTGAATCCGGTACAGGCAAAGAGTTGTTTGCCCATGCCATCCATAATGCAAGTGACAGGAAGTATAACAAGTTCATACGTGTCAACTGCGCAGCGATTTCTGAACATCTGCTGGAAAGTGAATTGTTCGGCTATGAAGAAGGAGCATTTTCCGGTGCGAAGCGCGGAGGGAAAAAGGGATTATTCGAAGAAGCGAACAATGGCAGTATTTTCCTTGACGAAATAGGTGAATTGAAAGCGAATACGCAAGCAAAGCTCCTGCGAGTCCTACAGGAGAATGAAATTGTCAGGGTTGGCGGTGTGAAATCCATCAGCATAAACGTCAGGGTGATTGCTGCGACGAATGTGAACCTGGAAAAGGCGATTGCCAGCGGGGCATTTCGTGAAGATCTTTATTACAGGCTTAACAGGATGCCGATTCAAATTCCTCCCTTACGGACCAGGAAGACGGATATTCCGTTGTTGTGCGAAGTACTTATCGAGAAGATCAATCAGGATTACGGCCGGAATGTTGAAGGGATCAAACCCTCTGCCATGGAAAGGCTGATGGAGTATCACTGGCCGGGAAATGTCAGGGAGCTTGAGAACATATTGGGACGGGCCATCATCTTCATGAAATACAATGAAGCGGTTATTGAACCAAAACATCTCCCATTCCTGGAAAAGATGCCGGCAAGTAATGAAACTGCTCGCCACAGCGGAGAGGCAGGCGACCAGGATCTGGCCGCTCTAGTGGAAGAGTATGAAAAGAATATTATTAGACAGGTTTTAGAGCATAATAAAGGAAATAAAACCGCTGCTGCAAAAGCCCTGAATGTATCTGTAAGAAATTTATACTACAAGCTGGGAAAATATAAGATTGAAACAGATGGCATGCAAAAGTTTGCAGACTAAGAAAAAAACTGCACATTTTTTCAGAGTGAAATAAAGCGTTTTCAAGGATTTTGAGTTGGCACGATTCTTGCGTGTGATGAAGTGGATAGAAAGTTTTGAGGAAAGGGGTTGAAACAACTTATGAAATTAAATCACTTGATAGAACAGGCAACCCAATTGAAGAATGCGACAGTTGCAGTAGCTGCGGCGGAAGACAGCGAAGTGCTCGAAGCAGTTTCTATGGCCGTTGAACGCAATATGGCAAAGTTTTTACTGTTTGGCGACAGTGAAAAAATTAATAAAATATTGGGTGGCATTTCTTCGGAGCTTTTAAACAACTCGGCAATATCGGTTTTGCATGCGGATAGCGTGAAAGAAGCTGCGGAGTCTGCTGTGAAAGCTGTCAGGAATAATGAGGCGACCACGCTGATGAAGGGGAATATTTCTACTTCAGTAATATTGAAAGCAGTGCTTAATAAAGAGTTTGGTCTCCGGACCGGAAGTGCCCTTTCCCATGTTGCGGTCTTTGAAATACCGGGCTATGACGGTTTGAAGATATTGACGGATGCCGGCATGAATATAGCACCTGACCTGGAACAGAAGGTGCAGATCATTAATAATGCAGTGGGCGTAGCAGGGGGGATCGGGATGGATAATCCGAAAGTGGCTCCCCTGGCAGCTGTAGAGGTTGTGAATCCTGCAATGCAGGCAACTGTTGATGCTGCAGTCCTGACCCAGATGAACAGAAGAGGGCAGATTAAAGGCTGTATTGTGGACGGACCGCTCGCGTTGGATAATGCTGTTTCGCTTGAGGCGGCTGAACATAAAGGGATTCAAAGTGAAGCAGCAGGGAAAGCAGATATCCTGCTTGTGCCCAATATAGAAACAGGCAATGCGTTATATAAATCGCTCATCTATTTTGCAGGGGCGAAAGTAGGGGCGGTCATTGCAGGTGCCAAGGCGCCGATCGTCCTGACTTCAAGAGCGGACAGTGCTGAAAGTAAGCTGTTTTCACTTGCATTGGCGATTTGTACAGCATCCAAATAAATTTAAATACATTAAA
Source organism: Bacillus salacetis (assembly GCF_003581585.1). Lineage (GTDB taxonomy): Bacteria > Bacillota > Bacilli > Bacillales > Bacillaceae_B > Rossellomorea > Rossellomorea salacetis. The sequence continues at coordinate 87,301 of NZ_QXIR01000013.1, read as the reverse complement.
TTGAACACTCAATCAGGGAGGAAATTAAAATGAAAATCTTCACTTATATGGAAAAATACGATTATGAGCAACTGCTTTTCTGCCAGGATGAAAATTCCGGTTTGAAAGCAATCATTGGAATTCATGATACTACTCTTGGACCTGCTCTTGGGGGAACACGCATGTGGACATACGATTCAGAAGAAGCAGCGATTGAAGATGCACTTCGCCTGGCAAAAGGGATGACTTACAAGAACGCCGCTGCGGGTCTTAACCTTGGCGGAGGGAAAACGGTGATCATCGGCGATCCCCGCAAAGATAAGAACGAAGAAATGTTCCGTGCATTCGGCCGTTTCATTCAAGGATTGAACGGTCGTTACATAACGGCAGAAGATGTGGGGACCACTGTTGCTGATATGGACCTTATCCATGAGGAAACGGATTATGTAACGGGTATCTCCCCTGCTTTCGGTTCATCAGGCAACCCTTCTCCCGTAACAGCTTACGGTGTATACCGCGGAATGAAAGCAGCTGCAAAGGAAGCCTTCGGAACAGATTCACTTGAAGGTAAAACGATAGCTGTACAAGGTGTGGGGAACGTAGCATTCACACTTTGCCGACATCTGCATGAAGAAGGCGCGAATCTAATTGTTACTGATATCAATAAAGATGCTGTGCAGCGTGCAGTTGATGAATTCGGGGCAAAAGCGGTCGATATTAATGAAATTTACAGCGTGGACTGTGATATTTATGCGCCATGTGCCCTTGGAGCTGTAATCAATGATGAAACAATCCCTCAAATTAAAGCAAAAGTTATAGCAGGTGCTGCTAATAACCAGCTTAAAGATACTGCACACGGAGATACCATCCATGAAATGGGCATTGTTTATGCTCCTGATTATGTCATCAACGCCGGTGGTGTTATTAACGTAGCTGATGAATTATATGGATATAATCGTGAACGCGCAATGAAGAAAGTGGAGCAGATCTATAATAACGTTGAACGTGTCATTGAAATTGCGAAGCGTGACAACATCCCGACATACCTTGCAGCTGACCGCATGGCTGAAGAAAGAATTGAAAGAAACCGTAAGTCACGCAGCCAGTTCCTGCAAAATGGAAAGCATATCCTGAGCTACCGCTAAGCTGCCGGCTGGAAACGCTTGGCTTCGGAGGAAGCGAAGCGTTTCTCGGTTTAAGGGAAGGCCAGCAAAAGATATTGAAATGGTTTGGATGAATTTTTGCAGAGAAACTCAATAATCTTTTTCAATGGCTCTTTTCGTGAATTTTGTTGCTATTCACTATAAATTTCAAATAATATCCTGCTAAATCGCCGTGAAAAACCCGGTGAGCAGGAAAGAAAAGAGCTGCTCGTTCATTTCGTGAGTAAAACCTCTATATATGCGAAAACAGCCTTTTCAGTAGCAAAGAACAAGGGATGCGGAGATCTAGAAAAAAGGGGACCACTAGTGAAAGGCAAATGCTTTTCAGAATTGGAGGTAACAACATTGGAAGAGAAAGAACATCGAATTCTGGTCATCAATCCTGGTTCTACATCTACAAAGATTGGTGTATTTGATAACGACCTCTCGATTTTCGAGAAATCACTGAGACATGATGCTGAAAAAATTAATGAATTTGACAGTATCATCGATCAATATCAGTTTAGAAAAGAAACTATCCTCGAAACACTTGATGAAGAGGGGATCAACATATCCAAGCTTAGTGCCGTCTGCGGACGCGGCGGACTGTTAAAGCCGATCGAAGGCGGGACTTATTCCGTAAACGAAGAAATGCTTAAGGACCTGCGCGAAGGCTATTCAGGGCAGCATGCCTCAAATCTCGGCGGAATCCTTGCATATGAAATTGCTTCGGGCCTTAATATCCCCTCCTATATCGTCGACCCGGTTGTAGTGGACGAGCTTGCCCCTATTGCAAGAATTTCAGGGGTCTCCCTTATAGAAAGGAAAAGCATCTTTCATGCGCTGAACCAGAAAGCGGTTGCGAGAAGGGTAGCCAAAGACCTTGATAAGAAATATGAAGACCTGAACCTTATCATTACGCATATGGGCGGGGGGATTACGGTCGGAGTCCATAAGAATGGGAAAGTCATTGATGTAAACAACGGCTTGCATGGAGATGGGCCTTTCAGCCCTGAACGAGCAGGGACAGTACCAGCTGGTGACCTTGTAGATATGTGTTTCTCAGGCAATTACTATCGTGATGAAATCATGAAAAAGCTGGTTGGACAAGGTGGCCTTGTCGGCTATCTTGGAACGAACGACGCAGTGAAGGTAGAGAAGATGATAGAAAATGGCGATGAGAAAGCAAAGCTTGTTTATGATGCGATGGCTTATCAAATCGCTAAGGAAATCGGGTCCGCGAGTGCCGCGCTTGAAGGCAAGGTCGATGCGATTGTCCTTACCGGCGGTTTAGCATACGGAAAAGGGTTTGTTAAACAAATCAGCGAAAGAGTGAACTGGATTGCCGATGTAATCATTCACGCAGGGGAAAATGAGCTTCAAGCACTGGCAGAAGGTGCACTTCGTGTTTTGAGAGGCGAAGAACAGGAAAAAGATTATCCAGGAAATGTAAAAACAAAAGCAACCGTTTAATATACAGAAGGAGGAATACCATTGGCTCAAGAATATGATTTGGTCATCCTGGGCGGCGGTACCGGCGGCTATGTTGCTGCAATACGTGCTTCTCAAATGGGACTGAAAACAGCTATTGTCGAAAAAGGAAAATTGGGCGGTACATGTCTTCATAGGGGCTGTATACCAAGTAAGGCGCTCCTCCGCAGTGCAGAAGTATATGCCACTGCAAAAGAGGCTGACACCTTTGGGGTAATGATCAATGATGTTAAGCTGGACTTTACCCGCGTCCAGGAAAGAAAAGAAAAGATCGTTGAAGGCCTTCATAAAGGGGTTCAACATTTGATGAAGCAAGGGAAGATTGATGTATACGAAGGAACAGGAAGAATCCTTGGGCCGTCAATATTCTCCCCTATGCCTGGTACAATATCTGTTGAAATGAATAATGGCGAAGAAAACGAAATGCTTATACCGAAAAATGTAATTGTGGCTACCGGGTCCCGTCCAAGGACACTGCCTGGATTGGATATTGACGGGGAACTTGTCCTATCTTCAGATGAAGCATTGGAACTGGAAAACCTTCCAAAGTCCATCATCATTGTCGGAGGTGGCGTGATCGGAATCGAATGGGCTTCCATGCTTTCCGATTTTGGTGTTGAAGTTACTGTAATTGAATATGCAGACAGAATCGTGCCTACAGAAGATCATGAAATCTCCAAGGAAATGCAGCGTTTGATGAAGAAAAAAGGCGTCAAGATTGTAACTGGAGCTAAAGTTCTTCCGGAAACAATCGAAAAAGAAGGCGGGGTAACAATCAAAGCTGAAGTCAAAGGCGGAGAGAAAGAATTCGCGGCGGATCAACTGCTTGTATCTGTTGGGCGGCAAGCCAATACAGAAGGCATCGGTCTTGAAAACACCGATATTGTTGTGGAGAAAGGTTTCATCAAGGTCAACAAGCATATGCAGACAAAAGAGTCTCATATCTATGCAATCGGTGACGTGATCGGAGGCCTTCAATTGGCGCATGTTGCTTCTCATGAAGGGATTTTTGCTGTGGAGCACATGGCGAATGAAAATCCTGAACCAATAGACTACAGCCTGGTATCAAAATGTATTTACAGCAATCCTGAAATTGCGAGTGTAGGGTTGACTGAAAATGAGGCTAAGGAACAGGGCCATAATCTGAAAGTCGGCAAGTTCTCTTTCCGGGCTATCGGAAAAGCGCTTGTATATGGTGAGTCCGATGGGTTTGTCAAAATTGTTGCAGATAAAGACACCAATGATATTCTCGGCGTCCATATGATCGGGCCGCACGTTACGGATATGATTTCCGAAGCGGGACTTGCACGTGTATTGGATGCGACTCCTTGGGAAGTTGCGCATACTATCCACCCTCACCCATCGTTAAGTGAAGCAATCGGTGAAGCTGCGCTGGCTGTCGACGGAAAAGCAATCCATTCATAGGATTGGCAGTTTGGTTATTTCACACGTTCATATGGAATGTGAAGCACTTATTTTTGAATAGGGGAGCCTATGAAGGTTCTCCCCCTAAATGATTGGGAGGTAAAAATAAATGGCTGAAAATCGTCATGAAGCTCTTGGTTTATCCAATGAGAATGTATTAGAAATGTATGAAACTATGTTGATGGCTCGTCGTATCGATGAACGCATGTGGTTGTTGAACCGTTCAGGTAAAATTCCTTTCGTTATTTCCTGTCAGGGGCAGGAGGCTGCCCAGATCGGTGCAGCATTCGCTTTGGATACGGAAAAAGATTATGCACTGCCTTATTACCGTGACATGGGGGTCGTCCTCAGGTTCGGTATGACCGCTAAGGAACTGATGCTTTCAGGTTTTGCCAAAGCGGAAGATCCAAACTCTGGCGGACGCCAAATGCCGGGACATTTCGGACAAAAGAAAAATAACATTGTTACGGGTTCATCCCCGGTAACAACTCAAGTACCGCATGCTGTTGGAATTGCACTTGCCGGAAAAATGGAAAAGAAGGACCTGGTGACATTTGTTACATTCGGTGAAGGTTCATCCAACCAGGGAGACTTCCATGAAGGCGCCAACTTTGCGGGAGTACATAAACTTCCGGTCATCTTCATGTGTGAAAATAACAAATATGCGATTTCTGTACCTATTGAGAAACAACTGGCTTGCGAGAAAGTTTCGGACCGTGCGATCGGTTACGGCATGCCTGGTGTGACAGTGGACGGAAATGATCCATTGGAAGTATACAAAGCTGTAAAAGAAGCGGCAGACCGCGGCCGCAGAGGCGAAGGGCCAACTTTGGTGGAAACGGTTTCTTACCGATTGACGCCACACTCCTCTGATGACGATGACCGCAGTTACCGCTCACCTGATGAAGTGGCACAAGCGAAAACAAAAGATCCGATCATCACTTTCGGTGCTTATTTGAAGGAAACAGGTGTAATGGATGATGAATTGGAAAAAGAAATCAATGACCGCGTAATGAAAATCGTCAATGAAGCAACTGACTATGCAGAGAATGCTCCATATTCAGAGCCGGAAAGTGCGCTTAAATACGTCTACGCAGAAGAGAAGTAAGGGGGAATAATTCATGGCAGTAATTTCTTATATTGATGCAGTAACAAAGGCCATCCGTGAAGAAATGGAAAGAGACGAAAAAGTATTTGTGCTTGGTGAAGATGTCGGTAAAAAAGGTGGAGTTTTTGGTGCCACCCGGGGTCTTTATGATCAATTCGGCGAAGACCGTGTTTTGGATACTCCTCTTGCTGAATCTGCGATTGCAGGTGTAGGAATTGGAGCAGCGATGTATGGTATGCGTCCGATTGCTGAAATGCAGTTCGCGGATTTCATCATGCCTGCAGTAAACCAAATCATCTCGGAAGCAGCCCGTATCCGTTACCGTTCCAACAACGACTGGAATTGCCCGATGGTGATCCGTGCCCCTTATGGCGGCGGTGTCCATGGAGCACTTTACCACTCTCAATCAATAGAAGCGGTATTTGCTAACCAGCCTGGTTTAAAAATCGTCATGCCTTCAACTCCTTATGACGTTAAAGGATTATTGAAAGCGGCTATCCGTGATGATGACCCGGTTATGTTCTTAGAGCACAAGCGTGCATACCGCTTGATCAAAGGCGAAGTTCCAGATGAAGATTATGTTCTTCCAATCGGTAAAGCGGATGTGAAACGTAAAGGAGAAGACTTAACAGTCATCACATACGGACTTTGCGTGCATTTTGCCCAGCAGGCGGCGGAAAGACTTGCAGAAGACGGGATTGAGGCAGAAATCCTTGATCTGAGAACGATTTATCCACTGGACAAAGAAGCAATCATTGAAGCGGCTTCCAAAACGGGTAAGGTCCTTCTGTTAACAGAAGACAATAAAGAAGGAAGCATAATGGGAGAAGTAGCGGCAATCATCTCTGAAAACTGCTTGTTTGACCTTGATGCACCAATCATGCGCCTTGCTGGTCCTGATGTTCCTGCAATGCCTTACTCACCAACTATGGAAAAATACTTCATGGTGAACCCTGATAAAGTTGAAAAAGCAATGCGTGAATTGGCTGAATTTTAATATCAGTTTACTAAAAAAAATGCAATAAGGAGGGCTCCTCTTTGGGTATTGAAAAAATGAAAATGCCTCAGCTTGGGGAAAGTGTAACAGAAGGTACCATCAGCAAATGGCTTGTGAGTCCCGGAGACCATGTAAACAAATATGATCCGATTGCTGAAGTGAATACAGATAAAGTAAATGCGGAAGTCCCATCATCTTTTACTGGGACAATCAAGGAATTGATTGCTGAAGAAGGCGATACATTAGAAGTCGGTGAGTTCATCTGTTCAATCGAAGTTGAAGGCGGCGGGTCAGCGGAAGAAGCTCCTGCGCAGAAAGACCCTGTCAGTGATGAATCCCCATCCCCATCATCAGAAGATAAACAAGATATGAAGAAGCCGGCGAAAAAAGCGGAAAAAGGAAAAGTACGATATTCTCCTGCAGTTCTCCGTTTATCACAGGAACATGATATAGATCTTGATCAAGTTGAAGGTACAGGCAGGGAAGGAAGAATCACCCGCAAAGATCTGCAGAAGCTGATCGACTCCGGGAACATTCCAAAAGCAGGTGATGCAAAACCAGCAGCTCCTGCGAAGGAAGAACCTAAGCAGGCTCCAGTCCAGGAAGCGCCGGCTGCAGCAGCACCTTCTAAACCGGCTGCACCTGCGCCGAATGTTCCGGTCATGCCAGGCGATGTAGAGATCCCTGTAACCGGGATAAGAAAAGCGATTGCTTCCAACATGCTTCGCAGTAAGCACGAAGCTCCACATGCGTGGACAATGATGGAGATAGATGCAACGAACCTTGTGAATTACAGAAATACAATCAAAGGAGAATTCAAACAGCGTGAAGGCTACAACCTTACATTCTTTGCTTTCTTTGTAAAGGCAGTGGCGCAGGCTCTTAAAGAATTCCCAATGATCAATAGCATGTGGGCAGGCGACAAGATCATCCAGAAGAAAGACATCAATATCTCCATTGCTGTCGCGACTGATGATGCGCTGTTCGTTCCGGTCATCAAAAATGCCGATGAAAAAACAATCAAAGGCATTGCCCGTGAAATCACGGAACTTGCCGGCAAGGTGCGCAGCGGCAAACTGAAATCTGAAGATATGCAAGGCGGAACGTTCACAGTGAACAATACCGGCTCATTTGGTTCTGTACAGTCCATGGGTATCATCAACTACCCTCAGGCAGCAATCCTACAGGTAGAATCAATTGTGAAGCGTCCAGTAGTCATGGATAATGGCATGATTGCCGTCCGTGATATGGTGAACCTGTGTATGTCACTCGACCACCGTGTACTTGACGGATTAGTATGCGGACGCTTCTTGCAGCGTGTCAAAGAAATCATCGAAAACATCTCAAAAGAAAATACTTCTATCTATTAATAGAAGAGGTCAAACCGGTTTGCAGAATGCAAACCGGTTTTTTGTGATTCGACACTTTAGTACTTTAGCGTAACAGGGGACTGTCCCTCAGCGCTTTAAAGGGGTGAAGTGTTACTTTTGAAGTTTTTTCTGCTTTCATTGAAGTCGAGTGCATTTTTTTATATACTGAAATAGCATTAGTATAAAGATTTTGAATAGTCTACAGGTTCTTATGAAACCGATTACAAAAAATCGGGAGGGGGAAGCGTTAAGCGAATTTATGAGTATGAAAGAAATGAGAAATGCTTCATTTGATTTCGTGAGTCTTGATGACTGGAAAGCAAAGGCTGAGGAATCATTAAAGGGGAAACCAATAGAGAAATTATATAAGAAAACATATGAAGGCATCACTTTAAAGCCCTTATACACTAAAGAGGATGTAGAAACCGGACGGGCAGCAAGCCGCGATGCTTCAAAAAGGGAGTGGAAGATTGCCCAGAGAATCACTGCAGAAGAACCCGGGAATCTGCCAGAACTGCTGGAAACCGCTTTATCAAGGGGACAGGATACAGTTTCTTTTGCCGATCCTAAAGGAAAAATAGATCCGGAAATTTTACAAAAGATATTCAGACTTGCTGAAACAGAAGCGAAGCCTTTGTTTCACTGCACGTCCACCTCATCGCGGGGATTTGATTTATTGAAAAAAGACTTTCCGGAAGTAAAAGGTACTTTCGCGGCGGATCCCATCCCTTCATTGCTGAATGAAGAAACCTCAAGAAAACTTGAATCCTGGATTGATACTATTACATATGTAAAGGACAATGCTTCAGGTATTCGGACCCTGATGGTCGATGCCTCTGCAGTGAACGAAGCTGGTGCAAATGCCATTCAGGAATTGGCGTACGCTGTTTCAGCCGGCATTACATTGATTGAATTCCTTAAAAGCAAAGAATGGACAGAAGAAGAAACCGCCTCCAAGCTGGTTTTTAATTTCTCCGTAGGAAGCAGCTTCTTTATGGAGATTAGTAAATTACGTGCTTTCAGGATCCTTTGGAAAAATGTGATGGAGGAATACGGGATCAGCGGCTCCAAAACGATTATTTCAGCTGAAACTTCAGAATTTACTAAGTCTTTGCTTGACCCATATGTAAATATGCTCAGATCAGGCAATGAGGCGTTTGCTGCTGTCCTTGGCGGTGCAGATTATCTTCATGTATCACCTTTTGATCAGGTATCAGCCAAAAGCTCGGCTTTTTCTGAGCGTATCGCCCGCAACACCCAATTGATTCTCAGCCAGGAATCACACCTAAATAAAGTGAGTGATCCAGCGGGAGGGTCCTACTATATAGAGTCTTTGACAAACAACTTAGCAGAAAAGGCATGGAAAAAAGTCCAGGATATCGACCGAACAGGCGGATTGATACAAGCGCTGCAGACCGGGATATTCCAGGATGAAATCCAACAGGTTCTCCAAAAGAGAGAGTACGATACTGCTGTTAGAAAACAAAATATCATTGGGACAAATGTGTATGCCAACCTTGAAGAGGAGCTGCTGGAAGGGGCGGGTCCAATTCATGAGGAATCAATGCCGGGGTTACCGGCCAAGCGAGTTTCGGAAAGCTTTGAAATCCTGCGCACAAGGGCAGCCAAGCTTAAAGCAGAACCGCAGGCGGGCTTGATCTTGCTGGGGAATATCAAAAATCACAAAGCAAGGGCTGATTTTGTAACAGGTTTCCTGGCAGCAGGCGGCATCGGGGTACTCCCCAGCCCTGAGTGCATGACCACTGAAGACGCAGCCCGTTTCGTTAAGGAATCCAACGCTGATTACTTTATAATCTGCGGGCAGGATGCCGATTACGTATCAATGGCTGGAGAAATTTTATCCTTAATAAAAGATAAAAAGATAATTGTAGATTTAGCTGGAAAATTAAATGACGGCGAAATGGGTAAGTTAAAGAGTTCCGGTCTGGACGGCAATTTATATTATGGCCAGAACATGATCGAAAAACTGGATGGGATTTTAAGCAGATGGGAGGCTGATCGATATGGGAAGTAAGCCGGATTTTCAAAATATACATTTAAAGGTCGAAGGCTCATCAACGGGTCATTCTGCAGAATCATCTCATTTTCAAACGAATGAAAAAATTCCCGTGAAATCTTTTTACAATGAGGCAGATACAAAGGACATACTACATGGAGGGGACCTCCCCGGTATTGCTCCTTATACCAGAGGGCCTTACCCGACAATGTATGTGAACAGGCCATGGACTGTCCGGCAGTATGCCGGTTTCTCAACTGCCGAGGAAAGCAACGCCTTTTACCGCAGGAACCTTGCCATGGGACAAAAGGGATTATCCGTCGCATTCGACCTGGCCACACACAGGGGCTACGATTCTGATCATCCAAGAGTAGTCGGAGATGTGGGAAAAGCCGGCGTTGCCATTGATTCCATATTGGATATGAAAGTACTCTTTGATGGAATCCCGCTTGACCAAATGTCGGTATCGATGACGATGAATGGCGCTGTATTGCCGATACTCGCTTTCTATATCGTAACAGCAGAAGAGCAGGGAGTCCCTTCTGAAGAATTATCAGGGACGATACAGAATGATATCTTAAAAGAATATATGGTCCGCAATACCTATATTTATCCGCCTGAAATGTCGATGAAGATCATTGCAGACATTTTCGAATATACCTCCAGGAAAATGCCTAAATTCAACAGCATAAGCATATCAGGCTATCATATGCAGGAAGCTGGCGCGCCGGCTGACATTGAATTGGCCTATACATTGTCGGATGGACTTGAATATGTGAGGACTGGTTTGAAAGCAGGCATTCCAATAGACAAGTTCGCTCCAAGGTTATCCTTCTTCTGGGGCATCGGCATGAACTATTTCATGGAAGTGGCCAAAATGCGGGCGGCCAGACGGATATGGGCAAGCATGATGAAAACTTTCGAACCGGAAAATTCCAAGTCGATGGCGCTCAGGACACACTCACAGACGTCCGGCTGGAGTTTAACCGAGCAGGATCCATATAACAATGTCATAAGGACCCTGATTGAAGCTCACGCTGCGGCCATGGGCCACACACAGTCGCTGCATACAAACGCCCTTGATGAAGCAATCGCCCTGCCGACAGACTTTTCGGCAAGGATTGCAAGGAACACGCAGCTCTACTTGCAGGAAGAGACGGGAATAACCGATGTCATCGATCCCTGGGCAGGTTCTTACTATGTAGAAAGCTTGACCCAGCAGTTGATGGACCGTGCCTGGAATCATATTGAAGAGATTGAAGAGCTTGGCGGAATGACGAAAGCGATTGAAACCGGGCTTCCAAAAATGAGGATTGAAGAAGCAGCAGCTGAAAGGCAGGCAAAGATCGATTCAGGAAAAGAAGTCATCATAGGCGTGAACAAATACCGCCTTGATAAAGAAGATGAACTCGATGTCCTTGACATTGATAATACAGAAGTCCGCCGTAAACAGATCGAACGGTTGGAACGGTTACGGGCAGAGCGTGATGATGAAAAAGTCAGGAGCGCATTGGAGTCATTGGCCAATGCTGCGGGTACAGGGGAAGGCAACCTTCTCGAACTCGCTGTGTCGGCCGCCAGAGAGCGTGCCTCCCTTGGTGAGATTTCCGATGCCATTGAAAAGGCTTCAGGCCGTCATAAGGCGGTTATCCGATCAATCAGCGGCGTCTATAGCTCCAATTTCTCAAATGAGGAAGAAATCACCAGAGTGAAAACAATGGCCGGGGAATTCAGTGAAAATGAAGGACGCCGTCCAAGAATCATGATTGCCAAGATGGGACAGGATGGCCATGACCGCGGTGCAAAAGTCATTGCCACTGCATTTGCCGACCTTGGATTTGACGTGGATATCGGGCCTTTATTCCAGACCCCGGAAGAAACAGCCCTTCAGGCAGTGGAAAATGATGTCCATGTCATTGGGGTAAGTTCTCTGGCGGCAGGACACAAAACCCTGCTTCCGGCCTTGGTTAAGGAACTCGAAAAGTTGGGAAGAGAAGATATCATCATTGTAATCGGCGGAGTCATCCCGCCGAAAGACTACGAATTCCTATTGAATAATGGAGCAGCTGCAATCTTCGGACCTGGAACGGTCATACCTGTGGCGGCACAAAAAGTAATCGAAGAAATCTACCGCAGACTCGGGTACGAGGAAGTGACTGAGTAGATGGCAGACGCCTTTAATCAGGAAAAACCGGCACGGAAGTTCAGGAAAAAGTCAAAGGTTCTTCAACCCATTGATGACCTTATTGAGGGAGTAAGGGCTGGAAACAGGCGTGATCTGGCGAGGGCCATCACTTTGATCGAAAGTAATTCACCGGAACATTTCAACCACGGGCAGGAGCTGTTGAAAAAATTGGCCCCCCACACCGGGAACAGCATCAGGATCGGCATCACGGGTGTTCCTGGGGCGGGAAAAAGCACCTTTATCGAAACTTTCGGAGAATCGCTCTGTGAACAAGGGCATACCGTAGCCGTATTGGCAGTGGACCCGAGTTCGACAGTAACTGGCGGAAGCATTCTGGGGGATAAAACCAGGATGGAAAATCTCTCCCGCAACCCCGGCGCATTTGTCAGGCCGTCTCCTTCCGGAGGTGTCCTTGGCGGTGTGCACCGGAAAACAAGGGAAACGATGCTATTGTGTGAAGCGGCCGGCTATGACATCATTTTGGTGGAAACGGTTGGTGTCGGGCAGAGTGAAGTCATTGTCAGAGGAATGGTCGACTTCTTCATGCTCCTGGTGATTACGGGAGCAGGCGATGAACTTCAGGGTATGAAAAAAGGAATTATGGAGCTGGCAGATCTGATTGTTGTCAATAAAGCAGATGGCGATAATTTTCATGCTGCCCAGAAAACACGGAGGGAATACAAAGGAATCCTTCATTTTCTGCAGCCTGCAACAAAAGGCTGGGAAACCCAGGCGCTAACTTGCTCAGCTCTCCGGAGCACTGGCATCGAAGAGATTTGGAATACAATTTCTTTGTTCGAAAAGATCACGAAGGATTCCGGTGTGTTTGATGAACGAAGAAGGTCACAAACAAAAGAGTGGCTTCACTCCATGATTTCTGATCGTGTCCTCAATCATTTTTTTCAGGATCCTGTCATTAAAAGCAGTTTTCCGGATATTGAATCATCTGTGATTGCCGGGAGCCAGACAGCTTCGCAGGCGGTTGAAAAATTAATGAACCTATATAAAAAATAGCTCTCTGCAGTTTATTCAAAGCCCTTCAGCGGTTTTGGGTAGACTGCTTTATTTTGCATTTTTCAGGTTGTTTTCGCAATCTTTTTCTCTGTTTGAACTATCTTCATACAACATCCTGGAAATTATTTACACTTTACCGAAGGAATCGATAAATGTAAAAGCAGTCTTTTATATCAAAAAAACTTAGGCTGAGGAAAATCCCATTCTACATCCCTGACACCGGATTTTCATCAAATCCGGTGTTTTATTTCAATGGTGAGCTGCTCTTTCCTTTAAAATATACAAAAGTTTCTGCAGATGAAATTGCATGAAACAACTGCGAGGTTAACGAAAGGCTGTTTTCGCATATAGTGTCGCTTTCGGACAAATCTCAGGTGCCGGAGGGCTTTTACAACGATTTACCATGACTATATTTGAAATTTAAAGTGAATAGCAACAAAGTTTACGAAAAGAGCTTTTATAAAATCCATTCTTCATGGAGACCTTAAGGTGAGACAAACAACTGGATGGGAGAATGACGCCATGGTCAATTTAATGAGGCTGCCGGCTTTACTGATACTAGATGTGCAAAAAGGATTCGATGATCCATATTGGGGTCAGCGGAATAACCCTGAAGCAGAGCAGAACATAAGCAGGCTGCTCCAGGAATGGAGAAGCAGAAAGGGCACAGTCATCTTTTCACAGCACCTCTCTCTGCAGCCGAAGTCCCCGCTATATCACCGCAGCCCCAAAGGTACGGAATTTAAAGATATGGTTTATCCTGCCGATGGAGAAAAGATCTTCACGAAAAATGTAAACAGCGCCTTTATCGGTACAGAACTTCAATCTTACCTTGATCAACGGCAGGTAAAGTCTGTTGTGATAACAGGATTGTCCACCCAGCACTGTGTATCAACGACTACCAGGATGAGCGGGAACTTCGGCTACCTTACCTATCTTGTGTCTGATGCGACAGCTGCGTTTGAAGCAGCCGGCCAGAAAGGGGAAAGGCATACAGCGGAATCTATCCATGAAGCCGAACTGGCAATGCTTAATAAAGAATTCGCTACGATAATTACAACGGATGAATTATTGAATCAGAAAGCTTTCAAGTCGTTTTAAATCTCTCAGGATGGGTAACAATTGTGCTTTCTGGTACCAGCGAAAATCCAAAGGAGTGTCAAAACAACATCGTTTCTGGCACTCCTTTCTTCAGCATTGAGTGAATTTGCAGCAATAAAAAAAATCAGTAGGATACGTCTCGTAAACTCAAAAAAAAAAAGGAAAACGAAGGACGGAAGCGAATAGCTTAAACAGTGCAAATCAAAGATAGAAGGAGAGTATATTCATGGATAGTATTATTTTTGACTTAGATGGAACGCTATGGAATCCTATCGATACTGTTCTGTCAGCCTGGAACAGTATACTGAAGGAACACCCCATAGTGCAAAGAGAGCTGGCCAGTGAGGATTTCAGCCAGACCATGGGACTTCAGATCCAGGAAATAGGAAGATTGCTATTTCCTTCATTAGCGGATGAAGAGAGGGAACAACTCCTGAAAGAGTGCTGTGCCCTTGAAAATGAGCATTTAGGCAACAATGGCGGAGAGTTATATGACGACATTGAAATCGTCTTGAAGGCTCTTTCAGAGAAATACAAGCTGTTCATTGTAAGCAATTGTCAGGATGGATACATAGAAGCCTTTTATAAATATCATGGACTGGACCCTTATATTATAGATTATGAGAATCCAGGAAGGACCGGGCTTTCCAAAGGGGAAAACATTCAATTGATCATGGAAAGAAATGATCTCTGCAGCCCTGTTTACGTTGGCGATACAGATGGGGACCGTGAGGCGGCGAAGTTTGCAGGCATCCCATTTGTATTTGCCCGGTACGGTTTTGGAAACGCAGCTGCATATGACCATGAAATAAGGAAATTCAGCGATTTATTGGAGTTGTTCTGATAAAAAAGAAAGGGAAAATGACTCGCTCAATGCCGGACTTGATTAAAAGCATCCGGCTTTTCTTTATGATTCTAAAAAAAAACGAAAAAAAATAGAATAGTAATAAATGGAATGGGGAGGATTCTGATGAACTTTCAGGTCAAAGAAGCAATCGAAATACTGGAACGGACACCGCAGACGCTGGACTCCCTTTTGTCAGGAATATCGGAGAGCTGGCTCGTAAGCAATGAAGGGAAAGGAACCTGGAATATTTTGCAGGTGATTGACCACCTTATAGAAGCGGATATCACCAATTGGATACCAAGGCTTGAGCTCATGGTGCAAAGGGGAGGAAGTGAAGTATTCCCGCCCTTTGACCGATTCGCCCATCTGAAAAACGATCCGGATGCTTCGCTGGTTCATAGATTACATGAATACAAAAAGATCAGAGTGAATAACCTTGCCAAACTTAACGAAATGATTACTTCTGATAAAGTATTGGAATATATGGGAGAGCATCCGGACTTCGGCGAAGTTAGGGTAAGGGAGCTGCTGTCCACATGGGTTGTCCATGATTTGACGCATGTATCCCAAATCGTCCGCATTCTTGCTGAAAGATACCGGCAGGACGTCGGTCCGTGGGCTGATTATCTGGGGATACTAAAATGAATTGAACCATAACGTGCAACTGTACACTTTCATAGAATAAGAGTATACTTATTACGAGGTGATGAAAGTGGGAAGTTATACAGAATAGGAGAAGTCGCAGCACTGAGCAAAGTATCCAAACGAACGATCGATTATTATACAAGGATCGGCCTGCTTGAATGTACCAGGTCAGACAGTAATTATCGTTACTATGACAGCAGTGTGCTGGATAATTTGAAAGTGATCGAACAATGCCAGCAAATGCATATGACCCTTAGTGAGATTAAACACAGATTGACCTTGAAGAATGTAAATAATATTGATTACAGATCATTTGAAAAACAGGTCCAGCATATAAAAAACGAGATGGACCACCTGAATGAAGAGATAAAGGATGTCCTTCAGGCAGCAGAGGCGCTTGAAGATGAAGATAAGAAGAGGATCCTTCACAAGATATCCCCCCAGGCAGCAGCGCTGTTACAGTCACTCATTATGTTTTCCGGGTGATGTACGTTAATCATAGATGACCAATTTTTTAGGAGAGTGACGTTTTCTTGGACGATATACCACTGTATTCATTGATTTTCTTAGGTGTTTTAATTCTGTTGTCTGCCTTTTTCTCATCGGCGGAAACAGCTTATTCCAGTGTCAACAAAATCCGGTTAAGGAATTTTGAGAGTGAAGGGCAGAGAGGAAGCAAAAAAGCACTTTATATTGCTGAGAACTTTGACCGCGCCCTTTCTACTATTCTGGTAGGGAACAATATTGTGAACATAGCGGCGGCAAGTATATCGGCAAAACTGGCAACCGACCTTGTTGGAGGCAATACGGGGTTGTTGATCAGTACGTTTGTCATGACACTGCTGATTCTCATTTTCGGTGAAATCCTGCCAAAATCTTTAGCAAAAGAGAATGCGGAAAGGTATGCCTTATCCATCTCTGCGATTCTTTACCTGCTCATTAAAATCCTTACACCAGTTAACTTCTTTTTTATCAAATTAAAGGAATGGGTTTCCAGGATCTTTTCCAAAAACGATTCAATGCCGTCCGTGACTGAGGAAGAGTTAAAGGTCATGCTTGATATCAGTGAAGAAGAAGGCGTTATTGACAAGGAAGAAAGAGAATTGATACACCGGTCAATGGATTTTGACGATATTATGGTTGCGGAGGTATTGACGCCCCGGATAGATGTAAAAGCTGTTGAAGTCAACCAGTCGATTGATGAAATAAAGGAAATGTTCTTTGAAGAGCGTTTTTCGCGAATCCCTGTTTACGAGGACCATATCGATAACGTGATTGGTATCCTGTCAGAGAAGGAATTCTTCACGCACCTTTTGAAATATGGAGAAGTGAATATCCGGGAATTGATCAGGGAGCCGATGTTTGTGTTTGAATCAGCCAAGATTTCCACTCTGCTGTCTAAACTTCAGAAAGATAAAGTCCATATGGCTATCGTAGTGGATGAATTTGGAGGCACAACCGGCCTGATTACACTCGAAGATATCCTGGAGGAAATTGTGGGGGAAATCTGGGATGAACAGGATGAACAGTTTCTCTCCATGACAAAAATCAGCGATAATGTTTATACCTTCGATTCCCAATTCCAGCTGGATGAATTCACTGAATTGTTGAACCTGCCTGAGCCTGAGAGTTCCTACCACACAGTGGGCGGCTGGGTAGTCGAAAGTTTTGAGGAAATTCCCGCTGAAGGGGAAACCTTTGAATATGAAAATGTGAAAGTGACCGTGGAAGAAGTAGAGAACCGGCGGATACGTACCATTAAAGTGGAAGTCTCGGAAGAGGCAGCTGCGGAGTAATCAAATAGCAGTAATAAGACGGGGGTGTTTTATGCTTCCGTCTTTTTTCAGCCGAAAAAAAGAGGATAGCCCGCTTAAGAGCTATCCACCATCTAGGGAGTTTAGGGGTATGGATCTAGATGTATTTTTATAGTACCCGGCATCGTGGTTAATAAACCTAAAGTTTCTTTTTTTCGTAAATTAGTAATGAAAAGATAATTTGATTGATAACGCAGAGGTAAAATTGATATGATATAAATACCGCATTATTAACAATCTTTCACCGGTGCTATACTGAGGAAAAAGGAGAGAGTGACATGGAAATGGATTTCGACTTATTTATGAATGATGTTGTTCGCCAGGCTCGTCAAGAGATGGAGATTTCAGGATATAAGCAGCTTACGACTGCCGAGGAAGTAGAAGAGACTCTTGGACAAAAAGGGACTACTCTAATCATGGTCAACTCTGTGTGTGGCTGTGCCGGCGGGATTGCACGCCCTGCTGCTGCCCATGCTGTCCATTATGACAAACGCCCTGACCGGCTTGTCACGGTTTTTGCCGGACAGGATAAAGAAGCTACAGCGAAAGCGCGCAGTTACTTCACAGGTTATCCGCCGTCCTCCCCATCATTTGCATTATTGAAAGATGGAGAGATTCTAACGATGGTCGAGCGTCATGAAATTGAAGGCCACGACCCTATGTCGGTTGTCAACAAACTGCAAGGTTACTTCGACGAGTATTGCGAAGAAGTATAAGAGGGGGAAAAAAGAGTGATCGATTCACTCTTTTTTCTTTGTTTAGAGGTCAATACGGATATTTCCTTCGGGCACCCGGGACCTGCAGTGCGCGAGGCCGATGGAATAAGAATAAGGCGGTTCATCTGGAAGGACAGCTTGTATGTCAGGAATATGAAGCTGCTTGTACCATTTATCCATTTCTAAAGGGATGTAGATTCATGGATTTTTTTATTACGTGAAATTATTTGATTCGGAAATACTACTTAATACATAAGAAATTTAACAACGGGAGCTGCAATATTATGTTTCGTATAGGTTATCGTACCGCCAAGACAGCTGTGGGAACGGCAGTCGCCATTTTGGTGGCCCAGTGGTTCGGCCTTGAAAACTTTGCCTCTGCAGGGATACTGACCATCCTCTGCATCCAGGATACAAAGAAAAAATCGCTGAAAGCAGCGTGGAGCAGATTTCTCGCCTGTGTATTGGCCATGGTCTTTGCTTCCGTACTTTTTGAATTGCTTACCTATCATCCAATCATCATTGGTGTGCTGCTGCTTTTCTTTATACCGGTAACTGTCATGCTGAAGATCACGCAAGGCATTGTTACAAGCAGTGTCATCATCCTGCATGTCTATTCAGCCAATGATGTGACAGCGGATCTGATAGTGAACGAGCTGGGCATCATTGCGGTCGGCATCGGAATCGCTCTGCTTGCTAACCTCTATATGCCGAGTGTGGAAAAAAAGCTTGCGGCTTACCAGGAGCAGGTGGAAGAGAACTTCCATAGGATATTTACAGAAATCGTCCGGTATCTTAGGACCAATGAAGACAGAGGCTGGGCAGGAAAAGAAATCACTGAGTTGGAAACGCTGCTTAATGAAGCCAAGACGCTGGCATTCAAAGATGTAGAAAATCACTTTCTCCGCCATGAAAACCTGTATTATCTATATTTTAAAATGAGAGAAAAACAGTTCGATATCCTGCAGAGGCTTCTCCCTCTTGTTACATCGATATCTTTGAAGGTAGAGCAGGGAAAAATGGTTGCTGATTTCATGGAGGAACTGAGTGAACATATTCATCCTGGCAATACGGCCCTGCTGTATTTGAAAAAACTCTATGATATGCGGGTGAAGTTCGAGGAAATGGAGCTCCCTCAAACAAGAGAGGAGTTTGAAGCAAGAGCGGCACTTTTTCAATTTTTGAGGGAGATGGAGGATTACCTGCTCATCAAGAGTTCATTTAAAGGGATAAAATCTCGCAGAGAGAATGAGATGGAGGTTGGAGAAGCAAACTAATTCCACTAATCCTTGAGAGGATGTGATGGAATGCGTTTGCTTCTTTCCATTTTGTTGATTGTTTCCCCGATTTGGCCGCTCGGTAAAAACCCTTTGCCGGGAGATCCCTTTTTGATCGTGAACAAACAGACCAATATGGTCGCCTTTATTCAGGGAGGAGCGATAAAGGGACAGTACAAGGCAGCCACTGGAAAAACGGACGATTTAACTCCCCAAGGTCTCTTTACGATCATTGTAAAAGCAAAGGACCCTTATTACCGGAAGTCAGACATCCCCGGAGGAGCTCCTGAGAATCCTCTCGGCACCCGCTGGATGGGATTCGACGCGAACGGAACCGATGGAAGGATGTACGGCATCCATGGAACCAGCCGTCCCGACAGCATCGGGAAATATGTTTCCAACGGCTGCATCAGGATGCTGAACTCTGAAGTCGAGGCTCTTTTTGACAAGGTTCCGCAGGGGACAAAGGTGCTGATTGTAAAGAGCCGGAAGTCGTTTGAAGCACTTGCTGAGGAATATGGAGCGATGAATTAAATGCCCTGCTGTTTTGGGGAGGTTCGATCTGTCGCTGTGGAAACATAGTCATCTGTATGGAACTTCCCATTGGGGAAAAGCGATAGGAAATGCCGGAGGAATGATCCTCCAGGACATGAAAATGGACCAAGCCCCCGGCTCAAAAGTGTCCCCAACCCAATCTTCATTTACACTACTTCAAAAACAATCTAAACAGGTCTCACAAACAGTGAAAGGTCCAGCCATCTGCTGAAAATGGCTGGACCTTTTTATCGAATTTTATCCTTATCTCTCTAATTTACAAAGGTTATTCAGGTGAGTTAGGGATAGACCCTTTTGAAAATTGCATGAGTTAGCAGCAAAGCTTATGAAAAAGATCCTTATAAAAACATGGTAAGTCCCATCATGATAGTTGATGCAATCATTGCAAATAACATTAAATACACAACCGTTTTTTGAAGTGTCTTGTTTCTCATTTTTTCAACTCCTGTAGAGAAAAATCATGTACACACCTTATTTTATCTTCCTGCGGCCGGGATGACAACCCCTTATTGACTTGAAATCGCTTACGGAAATTTGGCTTTTTTGCAGGAAATTGAAAGATCTTGGCGAATATAATACATGTTAAGCTTCTTTATAAAGGGGAGATATCTTTGAAAAAAGTCGATCATATCGGGATAGCTGTAAAGTCTGTCGAAGAGGCCCTGCCTTTTTACACTGAGACTCTCGGCCTGTCCCTTCTTCAAATTGAAGAGGTGCAATCCCAAAAGGTAAAAGTAGCATTTATAGATGGCGGCAACATAAAACTGGAATTATTGGAACCATTGGACGAAGTGAGCCCGGTTGCAGCCTTCCTTTCCAAAAGGGGCGAAGGCATCCATCATGTGGCCTTTGGAGTCAACGGAATCCAGGAGAGAATTGAGGAACTGAAGGACAAGGGTGTCAATATGATCAATGAACAGCCGAAGCCCGGGGCAGGCGGTGCGCAAGTCGCGTTCATGCATCCGAAATCTGCTCATGGTGTACTATATGAGCTTTGTGATAAGAATAACATCAAGGGGGAGTAAGCATGGATATCTATGAAAAAATAAATGAATTATACGACCGCCGCAGAGAGGTAGAGCTTGGAGGCGGAGATAAGCGGATTGATAAGCAGCATGAAAAAGGAAAGCTGACTGCAAGGGAACGAATCGACATCCTGGTGGATGAGGGTTCATTTGTGGAACTTAACCCGTTTATAGAACATAGAAGCACGGATTTTGGCCTGGATGGGATGAAAGGTCCGGGAGACGGCGTTGTCACCGGGTACGGAAAGGTCAACGGCAGACCTATTTACTTGTTCTCGCAGGATTTCACTGTATTCGGCGGTGCTCTTGGGGAGATGCATGCAAAGAAAATCGCCCATGTGATGGACCTGGCTGTGAAAAATGGAGCACCATTCATCGGTCTTAATGATTCAGGAGGCGCCCGGATCCAGGAAGGAGTCGTGTCACTGGACGGATACGGCCATATTTTCTATCGTAACTCGATCTATTCAGGGGTGATTCCGCAGATTTCCGTTATCATGGGACCTTGTGCAGGGGGAGCCGTTTATTCACCCGCCATCACCGACTTCGTCTTTATGGTGGATAAGACAAGCCAGATGTTCATCACCGGACCCAAAGTCATTGAAACCGTAACTGGCGAAAAGATCAGTTCAGAGGATCTTGGCGGAGCGAAGGTACATAATACAATCAGCGGCAATGCCCATTTCAGGGGAGAAACAGAAGAGGGGGTTCTTCAGTCGGTAAGGGAATTGCTCTCATACCTGCCGCAGAACAATGAAGAAAAACCGCCTATGCTGAAAGCCGATGAGGAAGACGATTATCGTCCCGACCTGACCGATTTGATCCCGTTTGATGCGATCCGGCCATATGATGTTCGCAAGGTCATTGGCCAGGTTGTCGATGAGGGCTCATTCATGGAAGTTCAAAAGGAATTTGCCAAAAATATAGTCGTTGGCCTTGCCCGCATTAAAGGTGAGGTGGTCGGCCTTGTGTGCAACCAGCCAAAAGTGATGGCTGGAGGCCTCGATATCGATTCTTCCGATAAAGCTTCCCGATTCATCCGATTCTGTGACAGCTTCAATATCCCCTTAATTACGTTTGAGGATGTAACGGGCTTCTTCCCTGGAATCAAACAGGAGCACGGCGGGATCATCCGGCACGGGGCGAAAATCCTTTACGCATACTCTGAAGCGACTGTTCCGAAGATGACGGTCATCCTCCGAAAAGCATATGGAGGAGCATATGTCGCCTTGAACAGTAAATCAATCGGTGCAGACCTGGTATTCTCCTGGCCGAATGCTGAAATTGCGGTCATGGGGCCTCAGGGCGCAGCAAATATCATTTTTGCAAGGGAGATCCAACACAGCAATAACCCGGAAGAAGTACGCGAGCAGAAGATTGAAGAGTATCGTGAGAAATTTGCCAATCCTTATGTAGCGGCAGCCAGAGGAATGGTCGATGATGTCATCGATCCCCGTGAAACAAGGATCAAGTTGATTCAAGGCCTTGAAATGATGCGAAACAAGAAAGAGGAACGCCCGAAGAAGAAGCACGGCAATATTCCGCTTTAATAGCAGGATTGCAATCATTTGTAGACCTTCACCATTAGAGATATACTATTCTAGTGACTACATAACTGGAGGTAAAAGTATGATTAATCATGAACGTTTACTGAACGAATTCCTGGAATTGGTACAGATTGATTCCGAAACGAAACACGAAGCGGAAATTGCCAAAGTCCTCACGAAAAAATTTGAAGATCTTGGAGTAGAGGTTTTTGAAGATGACACGATGGACCAGACTGGTCATGGAGCCGGCAACCTTGTGTGTACACTTCAAGGCACAAAAGAAGGTGCAGATACGATCTACTTCACTTCCCACATGGATACGGTGGTTCCTGCGGTGGGCGTCAAACCTTCTGTGAAGGATGGATATGTTTATTCCGATGGTACGACAATCCTTGGAGCCGACGATAAAGCCGGCCTTGCGACAATGCTTGAAGCGGTCCGTGTATTGAAAGAGCAGAACATTCCGCACGGCACCATCCAATTCATCATCACGGTCGGTGAAGAATCCGGCCTTGTGGGTGCGAAGGCCCTAGATGCATCTTTAGTGACAGCTAAATACGGATTTGCATTGGATAGTGACGGAAAAGTGGGCAATATCATCGTAGCGGCTCCGACTCAGGCAAAGGTAAGGGCCACCATCAATGGAAAAACAGCTCATGCCGGAGTAGCTCCTGAAAAAGGTGCATCTGCCATTACGATGGCTTCAAAAGCGATTTCAAGAATGCCTCTTGGCAGAATCGATGAAGAAACCACAGCAAATATCGGACGCTTTGAAGGCGGCGGCGCGACAAACATTGTTTGCGACAGAGTGGATATCCTTGCTGAAGCACGTTCATTGGTTCCGGAAAAAATGGAAGCACAGGTGGCGAAAATGAAGGATGCATTTGAATCTGCTGCCTCCGAAATGGGCGGCAGTGCAGAAGTTGAAGTGATTGTCATGTATCCTGGCTTCAAGTTCGGTGAAGGCGACCATGTCGTTGAAGTTGCCCGTAAAGCAGCCAAAAAGATTGGCCGTCCTAGTGAATTGTTGACAAGCGGCGGAGGAAGCGATGCAAACGTCATAGCCGGTTTCGGTGTTCCGACAGTAAACCTTGCTGTAGGGTATGAAGAAATCCATACAAAAAATGAAAGGATGTCTGTAGAGGAACTTTCCAAGCTTGCTGAAATGGTGATTGCCATCGTTCAGGAAGTTGCAGGCGAATAAACACTTCAAACTGACAGGCTCCGTGTAAATGCGGAGCCTGTTTTTTAGGCTCTTTTCGTAAGCTTTCTTGCTGTTTAATATATAGCTCAAATAATATCTTGATACTACATTGAAAAAAACCGTAAGAAAGAAAAGAGCACTCTCCCATTTTCGAGTGTAAGGATTTGGAATACAAGGGCAAATCCGGCTCTTGAGATTTTTCAAAAGCAATAATTAATGCGAAGACAGCTTTTTTTATGGCTGTATCCTGGCACCTGATTTTCATCAAATAATAATAATGTACTTATGTATGAACATATTCAACCGATATAAAAAGAGAAAGGTTTAGCTGGTCTTGAAAATACAATGTGTCATTTCTGTGGTACATTAGTCTTATTAGTACATATTTTTGATCTTTAGAAGGGGCGTTAGCATGGATATAAACAATAAAGCTGTCATTTTCCATTCAGGCAAGGAAGAGTACGCGATTCCAGTCGGACATGTGATTTCTATTGAAAAGCCTGAAAACATCACTCCCATCCCCCAACTGCCCGGGTATGTGCTCGGTCTTACAAAAGTAAGGGGAGAACTGGTTCCAGTCATTGATTTTACAAATATCCTATATGGCCGAAGTGAATCCGCGGCTGACGGAAAATTAATCGTTTTAAAATCAGAAGTTCTCTCGCTGGGGATTGTCGTTCATGAAGCGAGAGAAATATTGGAGATACCCCAAGGGGCCTTGACTCAAGTGGGATTGATCGCGTACTCCAGGACAAAGTACTTTTCGGGCGTCATCAACCTTGAAAATAGGCTTATTACGATGATCGACCCTGACGTATTGGTAGAAAGCCTTGAAGGAATCAGGGAAATCCAGGATTACATGAAGGATCGCCAGCAAGAAGACAAGATGGAAACAGTACAGAATCCAGGTAAATAAAGTGGAAAGATTTCCTGTTTGAGGACGAAGGATCATAATTCGTCCTCTTCTTTTTTTTTGAAATCTTAATCGGCTTCAAGAACTCACTCTGTTCGTTGTGCTCCCTGTATCTCGTTCGTGGGCCTTCCGCTTCCGCTTTTTATTAATCCAGCTCCAGCGCCCAGCCCCTCGGGGTCATATAACCCGACGAAAATAAAAGGGAAGAGCGCCTTTTCTTCTCGACGGAACATTTGCCTGTCGGGTCTGATCAGGGCGCTTCCGCTTTTTAGTCAATCCAGCTCCAGCGGCCAGCGCCTAGCGGATTTCGGTCACTCTCCTTGCGATTAGTCATCATCGAATCGCTGACGCTCTTCGTGATTCCTATATCTCATGCGAGTGCCCTGAAATCCGTACGGCGCTGAACGGCCGCTTCCGCTTTTTAGTCAATCCAGCTCCAGCGCCCAGCCCCTCGGGGTCAAATAACCCGACGAGAATAAAAGGGAAGAGCGCCTTTTTTTCTCGACGGAACATTTGCCTGTCGGGTCTGATCAGGGCGCTTCCGCTTTTTAGTCAATCCAGCTCCAGCGCCCAGCCCCTCGGGGTCATAAGCCAATCCGTCAAGAAGGTTAAAGAGAAACCTTCCCGCCGGCTCGTCTTATGCCTGTCGGGTCTGATCAGGGCGCTTCCGCTTTTTAGTGCGAACGTGTGTGCTCTGGCGTATAATGTAGTACACTAGTAGAAAGGGAAGGGGATTTTGAGCTCCTTCAAAGAGTATCCGGAAAAAGGGCTGGTGTGCATGCATCCTCATTATCCTAAGAATGGAAGAGTCATTCTTCATGTTGATATGAACAGCTTTTACGCATCTGTAGAAGCTGCATATAATCCCGAGCTCAAGGGAAAGCCCCTTGCTATTGCGGGAAACCCCGATGAGAGGCGCGGGATCATCGTGACCTGCAGCTATGAAGCAAGGCGCTTTGGTGTCAAGACGACAATGCCTTTATGGGAAGCGAAAAAGCTTTGCCCCCAATTAATTATCATGAGGCCGAATTTTGACCGATACCGCTCCGCATCCCAAGGGATGTTTGATATCCTTAGGCAGTATTCCCAGTGGGTTGAGCCTGTCTCCATTGATGAAGGATATGTCGATATTACTGAAAGTTATACCCTTGGAAGTCCGCTGTTTATCGCTGAATCAATCCAAAATCAGATTCTTTCCCAGCTCGACCTGCCGTCAAGCATCGGTGTCGCCCCCAATAAATTTCTAGCAAAGACGGCATCTGATATGAAAAAGCCAATGGGCATCACCGTTTTGCGCAAAAGGGATCTCCCGGGGAAATTGTGGCCGCTGGATGTAAAGGAAATGCATGGAATCGGAGAAAAGACAGCTCAAAAGTTATATTCAATGGAAATTCCAACAATAGGCGAGCTTGCAAAGGCGAATGAAATCATTCTTAAATCTCAACTTGGAATCAATGGGCTGAGGTTGAAAGCACGGGCAAATGGCCAGGATGACAGGCCGGTGGATCCTGACTCAGTATATGATTTTAAAAGCGTCGGGAATTCTACCACGCTTCCACGGGATACGGCAAACCAGAAAGAGTTGTTGAACACGCTGAATCAGCTTTCTGCCAAAGTGGCTTCCAGGATGAAAACGAAAGATACCCTGGCATCCACTGTTATGCTTACCCTGAGGTTCAAGGACCGCAAAACCATAACCCGGAGCAGGAAATTAAGGAATCCGGTAGGTTCGCAGGAAGATATTTATACAACAGCCAAAGCACTATTCCTGGAGCACTGGAATGGGAACTCCATCAGGCTTTTAGGTGTGACCGGCCAGGATCTTGTTGAACGGGATGATGCCGCACTGCAGCTCGATATCTTTTCTTTTGAAGAACATGCCAGGAAAGAACCGCTGTACCAGACCATTGAAAAGCTTCAGGACAAGTTCGGAAAGAAAATGATCCAAAAAGGATTTTCGATAAAAAAAGAAAAGCGCGATCCTCATAATGACACAAGTTTTAACAAAGATTTTTTGCGGGATGATAAATAGAGTATATTCATTGATTAATTTCCCCTGCACAGCGTCACACTAGTGATGAGGTGTATTGTTTGCACTTCAGCCAAAAACTTTGTTAAATTTATAAAGATTGTTAACTGATTAAATACACTATGAAAGGACGTATGAACATGTCGAAACAACAAATCGGTGTGATCGGCCTTGCAGTAATGGGTAAAAACCTGGCATGGAATATCGAGAGCAGAGGATATTCAGTGTCTGTTTATAATCGTTCACGTGAAAAAACGGATGAAATGCTTCAAGAATCCAAAGGGAAAAATGTAGTGGGTACATATAGTATTGAAGAATTCGTTCAGTCCCTTGAATCACCACGCAAAATCCTTCTTATGGTGAAAGCAGGAGGCCCTACAGATGCGACAATTGAACAGCTTAAGCCTCATCTGGATAAAGGGGATATCCTGATCGACGGTGGCAATACATTCTTCGAAGATACACGCAGACGAAATCATGAGCTCAGCGAGTCCGGCATCCACTTCATCGGTACTGGTGTCTCAGGCGGGGAAGAGGGTGCCCTTACAGGTCCATCCATAATGCCTGGAGGTCAGAAAGAAGCGTATGAGCTTGTGGCTCCGGTCTTCAAAGATATCGCCGCAAAAGTGAATGGAGAAGCCTGTACGACTTATATCGGTCCAGACGGTGCCGGCCACTATGTGAAAATGGTCCATAATGGGATCGAATATGGGGATATGCAGCTGATCTCTGAATCTTATTTCCTGTTGAAACACATGCTGGGATTCAGTGCAGAAGAACTGCATGAAACATTCGCTGAATGGAACAAAGGGGAGCTTGACAGCTACCTGATTGAAATCACGGCGGATATCTTCACGAAGAAAGATGAAGAAACAGGCAAGCCGATGGTGGATGTCATCCTGGATAAAGCAGGACAAAAAGGCACCGGTAAATGGACTAGCCAAAGCGCGCTTGATCTTGGCGTGTCCCTTCCTATCATCACGGAATCAGTGTTTGCCCGCTTCATCTCCAGCATCAAGGATGAGAGAGTCAAAGCAAGCAAAGTTCTTTCAGGTCCGGAAGCAAAACCTTTTGAAGGCGACAAGAAAGCATTGGTCGAATCCATCAGAAAAGCGCTGTACATGAGCAAAATCTGTTCATATGCACAAGGATTTGCCCAAATGCGCTCTGCTTCGGAAGAATTTGGCTGGGATCTGAAATACGGGGAAATTGCGATGATCTTCCGCGGCGGATGCATCATCCGTGCTCAGTTCCTTCAAAAAATCAAAGAGGCATACGACAGAGATTCAAACCTGTCCAACCTGCTTCTTGATGATTACTTCAAGGAAATCGTTGAAAGCTATCAATATGCACTTCGCGATGTCATTTCCACTGCAGTACAAAATGGCATCCCGGTACCGGGCTTCTCTGCAGCGCTTTCATACTATGACAGCTACCGCACCGAAACACTTCCTGCGAACCTCATCCAGGCACAGCGTGATTACTTCGGTGCCCATACGTATGAACGTACGGACAGGGAGGGTATCTTCCACACTGAGTGGATGGACAAATAATTTTATGAAATCAAGAGAATAGAAAAGAAACGTCCCGTTAAACCGGGGCGTTTCTTTCATTGCGGCCTGCTGTAGAGGATTATCTTAAAGCGTGTGCCATGCTCTCTTATCTAGAAGGGGAAAAATCACCTGAAGCACAAGTTTGTGAAGGTGGAAGGAAATCATCTGGGATTGTGGAAGCGGAAGGGAATTACCCCGGAAATGGTTTGCAATGGACGTTAAGCATTGCAGCGGGCTTAATGCCATGAAGGTGGTTCCATATCTGCTTCATCGGTGCTTTGTGCCTTTTTCTGAATGGCAGGTCCATTCTCTTTGAAATGCTTGAAGGATATTCCAGCTCGTTGTGGAACTAGATAACAATAAGCCCAATGACGAGAGGGGAACAGATGAATGGAAAAAGTGGATTCACATGTTGTTAAAGGAGTTACGGAACTGAAGGAAATGAAGTTAATCGGCTTCCGGGTCGTGTGCGAAGACACGGAAAGCTATGGCCGCGAAATTCCCAAAGCTTTCGTGTTATTGGACAGCCGGCGGGATGAAATCAAGAATTTAATAGACCCGGTAAAGCTTATTGGGGCCTTTAAAGTTGTAGATTCGCCTCACGAAGACGATGGCTACTGGGTTTGCTTCGAGGTGAATGAAATTGAGGATATTCCGGAGGGGATGGTGAGCCTGGTCATCCCTGCTCAAATCTTTGGTGTTCTTCACTTCCAGGGGCATGCTTCTCAAATCTTTGGTGTCTATTCTCACCTGCATCAATGGCTGGATGAAAAAGGGTATCGGGGGAATCTGGAAGGCTGGAACCTGGAAATCTACAGCCGGTGGTCTGAAAATGATAATGTAGTGAATCTTTATAATCCGATTATCCCCTCATAAATCGCTTCACTGATTGAACATAAAAAGACTCGTCAAAATTGACGAGTCTTAAATTTTATCCAATTAATTCATCCATCAGGATGACGCGTGCTGGTGATGCATCAGTTCCCTGGATCTTCAAAGGTGCTGCCACCATGAAGTAGGTGCCTTCTTCTATGTCTTTCAATTGCAGGCCCTCCATTATGATGATCCCGCTGCCCATCAACGCTCTGTGGGTCGGATGGCCATCCTGTGCTCTTTCGATCCCGAGGGAGTCGATGCCTGTGCCGTCGATCTTTTTTTCTTTCAAGTATTCCGCTGCATCCTCTGCCACATAAATGAATTCAAAGTTGAACTCTGTGTCCCGGGAGTTCTTTGTTTTGAAAAGAAGAAAGTCATTTTCCTGAATGTCGTGGTTTTCAATATCCCTTTTTGTGATTTTTTCCTCTACTGAAGTTAAATCAAGAACTTTGACCGGACGGACGAGCTGCTGCATATCGATTGTTTCAATTGTGTCTCCATCATTGATCATGTGGAGGGGTGCATCGACATGTGTTCCAGTATGAACATCCATGGAAATTCTTGATTCGGTCACATGGCCGTTCGTGTTCGTATTGATTTCCGGCTGCTTTTCGGGCTTGTTTTTATAAACCGGCATTCCAGTATAGATTGGTGCTGTAATATCGTAGACCTTCACATTCATTCATCCTTTCTCTATTAACATTCATCAACTTCGAGTGCAGAGAATGGCCACCAGAAGAATCCATCCTGGGCCAGCAGCTTGTCTGCCGCTAATGGACCCATTGAACCGGCCTGGTAATTTGGAAATTCTTCTTCAGTTGTGTTTTCCCAAACATTGGAGATTGTATCCGTGAATGCCCAGGAAAGTTTCACTTCATCCCAGTGAGTGAAGTTTGTTGCATCTCCGCGCATACAGTCATGAAGAAGCTTTTCATAGGCTTCAGGCGTGTTCATACCGTCGACACCATTATTGACGAAATTAAGTTTTACAGGTGTCGTTTCTATATTCTGCCCAGTTTTCTTGGCATTCAAGTGAAGGGTGATTCCTTCTTCCGGCTGGATGTGGATGACCAGAAGGTTCGGTGACAATTGTTTATCTGTATTATAATAAAGATTCATTGGAATATCCTTGAACTGGATGACAATCTTTGTCGACTTTGCTTCCATACGTTTCCCCGTACGGATATAGAATGGTGTCCCTGCCCAGCGGAAATTATCAATCATCAATTTCCCGGCAACGAAGGTCTCTGTATTGGATTCCGGGTCGACATTGCTGCCTTCACGGTAACCTTGAACTTCAGTGCCATTGATTGACCCGGCATCGTACTGACCGCGGACGAAGTAATCTTTCACTTCTTCATCTTTGAGCGGGCGAAGGGCCCTTAGCACCTTGACCTTTTCACTTCTGATTTCATCTGTTGTCAGCCTGATTGGCGGCTCCATCGCCAGAAGTGCTACCATCTGCATCATATGGTTTTGGACCATATCCCGTAATGCCCCGCTCTTCTCATAATAACGGCCGCGTTCCTCTACACCCAGTTCTTCACTTGAAGTGATCTGGATATTTGAAATGTAACGGTTATTCCATAAAGGTTCAAACAGCGCATTGGCAAAACGGATGACTTCAATATTCTGCACCATTTCTTTTCCAAGATAATGATCGATACGATAGATTTCCTTTTCAGAGAAAGAAGCCCGGATCTGATTGTTCAGGACTTCGGCAGACTCCAGGTCGTGTCCGAACGGTTTTTCAATGACAAGGCGTTTGAAACCTTGCGTATCGGTCAATCCGTCCTGCTTTAAATGATCCGTGATGGTTCCGAAAAATTCCGGTGCCATGGCAAGATAGAATATCCTGTTGCCTCCGAGTTCATATTTCTCATCCAATTGCACTGCCAACTGATTTAACTCTATGTACGAATCGCTGTCAGAAACATCATTGGACTTATAATAGAAATGAGAAACGAATTCTTCAATATTCTCGTCTTTTCCGATTGATGTAAGGACAGAATCCTTAACGTGTGCCTGGAATTCCTCATTTGACAGCTCGCGGCGGGCTACGCCCACTACGGCAAAATTCTTAGCGATTTTCCCTTTTCTGAATAGGTGGTATAGAGAAGGAAAAAGCTTTCTTTTGGCCAAATCTCCAGTTGCACCGAAAATCATTAGTAAAGTAGATGGTGTATCATTATGTTTCACTGCTAAGACCTCACTTTTTTCCTATTGAATAGCTGCTGGTTGGTTTTGAAAACAACGCCATACAAGTACTTAATTTTAAAGTCTTACTATCCATTTAGCAAATCATATGCTGTAAGCTTTGGGGTCGTCCATCTTAATAGTACACAATAATTCACTTTAGTGACATACTATTTGCGAATAAGTTACACCTTAAGGAACAGCCTTGTGTTCATTAGGTTGTCTCCAATCAGTATTCTTATTACAGTATGACCGACATTTTAACAAAGCGTGTACAGTTCTTTTATATCAGCAGGAACCGTCTTTTATGCTATGATAAAAACGAGAAAGTCAGGAGAGGAGTGAAGGGAATGGACCTGCTTTTTCTGGGGACGGGTGCAGGTGTTCCTGCCAAATTAAGAAATGTAACTTCAATTGCTCTAAAGCTTTTGGAAGAAAGAAATGCTGTCTGGCTGTTTGATTGCGGTGAAGCGACTCAGCATCAAATATTGCATACAACGTTAAAACCAAGAAAAGTCGAAAAGATCTTCATCACCCATCTTCATGGGGACCATATTTTCGGTCTGCCGGGATTCCTGGGCAGCCGGTCCTTTCAGGGAGGGGAGTCGGAACTGACGGTATACGGCCCTCCCGGCATAAAAGACTACATTGAGGTTTCTTTATCCATCAGCGGAACCCATCTGCTTTATCCTTTACATATTGTCGAAATCGAAGAAGGCATCATTTTCGAAGATGACCAGTTTACGGTGGAAGTACGTAAACTTGACCATGCCCTTCCTTGCTTTGGGTTCAGGGTAGTGGAAAAAAATAAGCCCGGGATTCTGCAGGCTGATAAATTAAAGGCCTCCGGCATTAAACCCGGACCGCTCTTCAAGAAATTGAAAAATGGAGAAACCGTTGTTCTTGAAGACGGAAGGGTGATTGATGGGAACGACTTCCTGGGGACTCCTATTCAAGGAAGGGTCGTTACCATCCTTGGCGACACTAGACCATCCCGGGAGGCGGTCAAGCTTGCTGAAAATGCCGATGTGCTGATTCATGAGGCTACTTTCGCCAAAGGCCAGGAAGAGATGGCACATGCTTATTTCCACTCTACAACAAAGCAGGCTGCCGAGACAGCCAAGGCAGCCAATGCCCGCAAATTGTTCTTGACCCATATCAGTTCCAGATTTTCTGAAGCCGAGTGGCCTGTCCTTGAACAGGAAGCCAGGGAATCCTTTCCTGAAAGTTATGTTGCCAGCGACTTCTTTGAAGCTGCCATAACCAGGAAGTAGGCTTCGATTTACAGGGCGGCAGCCTGCAATTTACTATTTATAGGGAGTGGTGAACAAAATGAAGGACTTATATATCGTGCGGCATGCAAAGGCTGAAGGACAGCCTCCATGGGCAAAGCTCACAGATCTTGGTGAAGACCAGGCAAAGATGCTGGTGAGGTTCTTTGAAGGCAGGGAGGTGGATGCCGTCTACAGCAGTCCATTTTTAAGGGCGGTTAAGACCATCGAACCTCTTGCAGCTGATAGAGGGCTTCCCATCATCCAGGATGAGCGACTTGGGGAAAGGGTTCTGAGCGGCACCAATCTCGATGACTGGATGATGCACCTTGAAAGAAGCTTTGAGGACTTCGAGTATGTTCTTGATGGGGGAGAATCAAACCGCGCTGCTTACGAAAGGGCTTCATCATTTATTGAAGAACTGATAAAGAGTGACCATGAATGCGTCATTGCAGTCAGCCATGGAAACCTTGCGACACTTCTTCTTAAATTTTTCGCGGCCAGCTTTGGATACAAAGAATTGCTGGAACTGTCAAATCCGGATGTCTATCATATTAATTTTGCGGCTGACACACCTTCTGTAAACCGGATTTGGGAAGAAGCATAGGATAAGAGGTTGTTTTAATGGCTGTTTTCGGATTGGGCAGATCTTTTCTAATTTCTCCGGTTTCATCCTATGTAGCAGCAAAGGCTGTTTTTGCATATATTGTGGCTTTCGGAAAATCCCAGATGCCGGATTTTCCCCTGTATTCAAAGGTTTTACTCTCGAAAAAGAACGAGCAGCTCTGTTCTTTCCTGCTCACCGGGGATTTTTACGGCGATTAACAGGATAGTATTTGAAATTTATATTGAATAGCAACAATTTACGAAAAGAGCCTTGTGAAAAGAGATCCATAAAAAGAATGCAGCAAATAGTCGCTGCATTCTCTGATAGCTTTACCAAGCCCTGTCATATTGTTTTGGAGATTCGATTTCCACCCCGAGTTCTTTTGCGGCTGTCCTTGGCCAGTAAGGGTCACGCAGGAGCTCCCTTGCCAGCAGAATGAGGTCTGCGCGTTCATTTTGGAGGATTTCTTCTGCCTGAATACCGGTGGTGATCAAGCCGACTGCTCCGGTTGGGACCTCTGCTTTGTTTTTGATGGTTTCTGCCAGTTTTACCTGGTAACCAGGGAAAACATCAATCTTTGCCGGTACCACGGCCCCCGAACTGACATCAATCAAGTCTACCCCCTGTTCTTTCATCCATGATGCAAAGACGGCATAATCCTCTGCATCCAATCCGCCATCTGCATAATCCTTTGCCGATACCCGTACAATAAGCGGTCCATCCCAGACCGTGTTGACGGCTTCCAGCACCTCCCGCAGGAAGCGGTAACGATTCTCTGCGGAACCGCCATATTCATCACTGCGCTTATTGGAAAGAGGGGAAAGGAATTCATTGATCAAGTAACCATGTGCCCCGTGGATTTCAATAAGATCATATCCGGCATTCCCTGCCCTTTCTGCGCCTTGTTTAAAGGCTTCGATAGTTTCCTTTATGTCTTCTTGGGTCATCTCCTGAGGTGTCTTCATTTTTTCATTGAATGGTATGGCTGACGGAGCAATGATATCGCCCTCAAGCACTGCTTTTCTGCCTGCATGAGCCAGTTGAATGCCTGCATGGGCCCCCTGTTCTTTAATAAGTGAGACAAGTTCTTTTAACCCCTCAACATGGTCATCGCTCCAAATACCCAGATCCTGAGGTGAAATACGGCCTTGGGGCGTAACAGCAGTGGCTTCCTGGATGATGAGGCCGACACCGCCGACTGCCCTGCTTGTATAGTGGGTTTTGTGCCAGTTCTCAACTTTGCCGTCCTCGTTATGAGAAGAATACATGCACATTGGTGCCATCACGATCCTGTTTTTCAAGGTAACATCTTTGATTGTATAAGGTTCAAATAATTTAGCTGACATTATATCGTCTCCTTTTGGCTGTTTCGTGTTCCTAAATACACGATTATTATATCAGCAGGGAATTTTCTGAAAAAGGATTTTGCCTTACTCCCCTATTTTCCTGCGAAGTTCCTTTAAGGAATATTTTGTCCCTCTCCAGATGACACCTCCGCGTAAAAATGTAAGGGCCACAGCCCGGATGATGCTGAAAATGAAAATCAGGGCGGTTACAGGAAGTACAAAAAATAAGCCTGCATGAAAGTCTGTCATCTTCTTGATTACTATGAAATAGCTGAAAAAGATGAGGGTGATCACTGTTAAGCTCAATAACCGTACAGCAGTATCCGAAGACAGGAGAGCCAAAAAGGGAAAGACCTGAGAAAAGAATACTCCCGCGACTGCCAGAATCACCATTGAATAACGGTAATACAACCCCGCAAACGTATTTTTCTCCAGCCCCTGCAAGGCAGATCTCAAGGTTGGATACCATTCCACACTCAGGAGGCCGATGGCAGTGACCATTCTCTGTTCCAGTCCATGTTCCTTTACTTTAGCACCAAGCTGGAGGTCATCATCCGGCCGGTTCCGCAAACTCTCATGCGTCCCGATGGTTTCGTAGCCTGACCGTGTCATCAGATTGAAGGCGCCGATGCCCATCCCGATGCGGGAGTTTTGATCATTCGCTTTCCAAGGTCTTTTATAGTAGGTGAACCCAAACAGGAAAAATGCTATGAATGTCTGTAGCCAAAACCCTTGGGCGGTCAGGGAGGGGGCTGCCGTTAAGTGATCGGCCTTTTCATTCTGCAGCGCCTTTACTGCTTTCGAGACGGAGTCCGGATGGAAGTGGACATCGGCATCTGTAAACAGAAGGAGATCCCCTTCAGAGTGGAGATATCCCTGATAAAGGGCATGGTTTTTACCCAGCCAGCCTTCTGGGAGTTCGTTCAGGTGCAAGGTCTTGATCCGGTCATCCATCTTGGCGATCCGTTCAATTTCCTGACGGGTTTCATCCGTTGAGCGGTCATTCACAATGATCCATTCGATGTTGTTGTATTTGAGCTTTAACTGTGTCAGGAGGCTCCTTCCGATGGTATGGGCTTCATTGCGGGCAGGGACGATAATGGAAAGGAAGGGCCCGTGATATTCTGCAGGGACTTTCTCCAACCGGTCGATCGTCCTCAGCCCCCAGTATATATCGCAGCTTAAAATAAGCCATCCAATAATGTTTATGATCAGCAATATGACAAGCATCGTTCACTTCTCCCATGTAGTATTTACGGTTTTCTCCATTGTAGCAATTCACGCTGCCGAATGCAGTGTTTTATCATTTTCCCTGTTTTCCATGACATCTTTTAAGAAAAAGAGTAAAATAAGGGAATGAATGATCATTCATTTTCAAATACATAAAAAGTGGTGAACGTATATGAATGCCAGTTGGGCTGGAGATATAGCAAAAATTGTACTGCCGACCCCTTTTGCAGTGGGGGACGTCAATGTCTACCTTGTGAAAGGGGAAGTACTGAGCCTGATCGATGCCGGGCCGCAAACCATAGAAGCAAAGGAAGTCCTGGGCAGGAATCTTAGTGAACTGGGCTATTCCTTTGAGGATATTGAACAAGTGATCCTGACGCATCATCATCCTGACCATGCGGGAATGCTGGACTGGATGCCGGATCACATTGAAGTCATGGGACACCCCGCCAATCAAAGATGGCTGGTGAGACCTGAGGGATTTTTTGAAGAACATGACCGATTTTATGTAAAATTATTTCTGCAGGCGGGACTGCCTCAGGAATACTTCTCCTTTATACAAAAAATCAGGTCTCCTTTGAAGTTCATGGGAAACAGGGGATTGACCTCCGCCATTAGGGAGGGGGACTCCATCCCCGGGATGGAAGGCTGGGCTGTTCTGGAAACGCCTGGCCATGCGCAAAGCCATATATCCTTCTGGCGGGAAAAGGACGGCAGGATGATAGCCGGGGACCATCTCCTGGCACATATTTCCCCGAACCCGCTGATCGAACCTCCCGAGAAAGAAGGGGAGGAAAGGCCGAAGCCCCAGCTGCAGTATAACCGCTCTCTGCGCGAGCTGCTGCAGGTGGATATCAGCATGGCCTATACCGGCCACGGAGAAGAGATAATGGAGGTTCACCCCCTTATCCGGAAACGGCTGAACAAACAGCATGAGCGGGCGATGCATGTAAAAGGACTACTGAAAAATGCTCCCCAGACCCTGTTTTCTGTTTGCCAAAAGCTGTTTCCAACCGTGTACCAAAAAGAACTGGGGCTGACGCTGTCCGAAACCCAGGCCCAAATCGACTATTTGGAAGCAAGACAGGAAATTTTCTGTGAAGAACGGGAAGGTGTCTTGTTCTATTACTGTTAAAAAGAAGGTGGAACCGTGAATCATCGTTTACAAAATAAAAATATCGTCATTACAGGCGCCTCGGGCGGAATCGGGGAAAGAATTGCGCTTAAAGCAGCAGGGTGCGGAGCCAATGTCGTACTGCTTGCCCGCAACACTGAACGCCTTAAAGAACTTCAGCTGAAAATCCAGGAGGAATACAAGGTGAAAGCCTTCGTGCATAGTGTGGATGTATCTGACTTTGAAACGCTTCCTTCTGTTTTTCAGTCAATCTACAGAGAGGTTGAGAATGTCGATATACTTGTCAATAATGCCGGTTTTGGAATCTTTGATGAAGCGGACGAGGCAAGCTTCGAGGACATTAAAGGAATGTTCGATGTCAATGTCCTCGGGCTTATCGCATGTACAAAGCATGTGCTGCCAATCATGAAAAAAAGGAAGGCCGGCCATATCATTAATATTGCGTCCCAGGCAGGCAAACTTGCTACACCCAAATCGAGTGCATACTCAGCTTCAAAGCATGCAGTCCTCGGCTTCACGAACAGCCTGCGGATGGAGGCATCTTCTTCGAATATTTATGTAACAGCGGTCAATCCGGGACCTATCGCCACAAACTTTTTCAATGTCGCCGACCGCTCCGGCACCTACGCTAAAAACGTTGAACGCTTCATACTTGATCCCGATGCCGTCGCTGAGAAAATTGTGGACAAGATGCTGACGAATACAAGGGAAATCAACCTGCCCCGCTGGATGAATGCGGGCAGTGTCCTGTACACCCTTTTCCCGGGAATCGTGGAGCGCCTCGGGAAGAACGCTTTCTTTAAAAAATGATTATTTTGACCAGCCTTGGTGAACCGGGGCTGGTTTTGTTTGTTTTTTTATTGAGTTGTCCTTATTAGGAAGTGGTTTGGTTGGAAAGGTACGTCCCCCCCTATAAAGTGCGGCCGGATTTAAAATGGGGTGATTGATTAGCGGAGAACACCCGGTTATAGGGAGTGAGCCGATTTAAAATAGGGTGATTAGGCGGGAAACACCGGGTTATAGGGAGTGAGTGTTTGATAATGGTAACTCCCGCCAAATATACCCCTAACCAAAGGAATGAACGTGTGAAAGGGCACGAATCCGCGCCAAGCGTGCCCTTAACCGGAGGAAGGCCATGTCTAAGGGCACGAATCCCCGAGAAACCAAACACCTGCTTGCCCACAGAAATCCCGGAAAGGAAGCCAAGTTTGTCCGAATCCCACCAGTATTCGGACAGAAATGCCGGAAAGGAAGGCTA
This sequence comes from Bacillus salacetis, assembly GCF_003581585.1. Classification (GTDB taxonomy): domain Bacteria; phylum Bacillota; class Bacilli; order Bacillales; family Bacillaceae_B; genus Rossellomorea; species Rossellomorea salacetis. Next base: position 49,428 of record NZ_QXIR01000013.1, on the reverse strand, counting down.
GTTTGTCCGAATTCCACCAGTATTCGGACAGAAATGCCGGAAAGGAAGCCAGGTTTGTCCGAATCCCACCAGTATTCGGACAGAAATGCCGGAAAGGAAGCTAGGTTTGTCCGAATCCCACCAGTATTCGGACAGAAATGCCGGAAAGGAAGCCAGGTTTGTCCGAATCCCACCAGTATTCGGACAGAAATCCCGGAAAGGAAGCCAGGTTTGTCCGAATCCCACCGGTATTCGGACAGAAATCCCGGAAAGGAAGCCAGGTTTGTCCGAAACCCACCGGTATTCGGACAGAAATGCCGGAAAGGAAGGCTAGTTTGTCCGAAATCCACCGGTATTCGGACAGAAATGCCGGAAAGGAAGGCTAGTTTGTCCGAATCCCACCAGTATTCAGACAGAAATGCCGGAAAGGAAGCTAGGTTTGTCCGAATCCCACCAGTATTCGGACAGAAATGCCGGAAAGGAAGCCAGGTTTGTCCGAATCCCACCCCTTAAGGTGACGCCGCCACACATGCATATCATTATTTTCCTTCTTTCTCCTCTATTGTCCATTATTTGCTGATTCCCCTTTTTTGACCAGAACCTCATAATTTTTCTCATTATACCAACAAATAATATTTGAAAACGAACGTATATTCGTATACAATTTTAGATAAAATAGAACGAACGTTCCCTTTTAGGAAGGAGTGTAAAGAATGGCTGTTGATTACGGTGAACTTCCCGACCAGAAGATTTTGTGCATCGATATGAAGAGTTTTTATGCAAGCTGTTCGGCTGTCATGAGAGGCCTTGATCCATTGAACTGCTACCTGGCTGTGGCAGGGAAACTGGATCGTCCGGGAAGCGTAATTCTGGCTGCTTCCCCAAGATTGAAAAAGGAATTCGGCATCAAAACAGGTTCCCGTCTGTTCGAAGTGCCAAAGGACCCCAAAATCCTGGTGGTTGAACCCGCCATGGCCACCTACATCCGTATTTCCACTGAAATCACCCGTTTATTCCATCGGTATGTTCCCAAGGAAGCCATCCATACCTATAGTGTTGACGAAAGTTTCTTGAAGATAGATGGAACATCCAGCCTCTGGGGCGACGCCCATACAATTGCATGGAAGATCAAACAGGATATCGCAAGGGAATTCCAGCTCCCTTGCGCCATCGGGATCGGTCCGAATCTGCTCATGTCAAAGCTCTGCCTTGATTTGGAAGCAAAAAAGCACGGGGTTGCAGAATGGACTTATGAAGATGTGCCTGAAAAGTTATGGCCGGTCTCCCCGCTGAGTGAAATGTGGGGAATCGGCAAGCGGCTTGAAAAGACCCTGAACCGGATGGGAATTTTCAATGTCGGCCAGCTTGCGAAATATGATCTGGATAAACTTGAAAGTAAATTCGGGATCATGGGTAACCAGCTTTACTATCATGCCTGGGGTATCGACCTTTCCGAAATCGGTGCCCCGATCATGGAGGGGCAGGTCAGTTTCGGCAAAAGCCAGATCCTGCTGCGCGATTACAAGGAGGTAGAGGAGATCAAGAGCGTAATTCTTGAAATGTGTGAAGAAGTAGCCAGGAGGACGCGGAATCACCGGCAGGCAGGACGGACGATCAGCCTTGGCATCGGTTACAGCCAGGAAGAATTTGGAGGAGGGTTCCACAGGTCACGATCCATAGAGGAGCCTACAAATATCACTATGGACCTGTATAAAGTCTGCCAGGATCTTTTTAAAGAAAACTATAATGGCAAGACCGTCCGGAGCATTTCCATCAGCCTCGGAAACCTTTTTCCTGATGAAAGCATGCAGGTCAGCCTGTTTGAGCCGGACCGCTGGAAGAAGAGGGAACTTGGCTATGTCGTGGATCAGATTCGCCATAAGTACGGCTCAGGCGCATTACTTCGTGCCATTTCCTATACCGCTGCCGGAACAGCCAAACATCGTGCAACCTTATTGGGCGGGCATAAGGCATGAGATGCTGTCAGGCAGGGGCTGAAACGATGCAATCCATTAAGAAGAAGGAAAGAGGGTGGTGAAAAATGAACCGCGACCGTGGAAGAATCAAATGGACCTCCATGATGCTGCCTGAGCACGTGAAACTGCTGAGGGACTGGGCGAAAGAAGACAGCTTTGAACAGCGGAAGAAAATTGATGAACAGCATCTTGAGGAATTGAATGAAGTTACGGCAGAAGCCATGGAGTTCGGCCGAATGGTCACCATCACCCATTATGCAGGGCGGCGCCATGAATTGCTCATCGGCCGGATTCATTACTTTGATGGGCTGAACAGTAAGCTTCATGTTGTTGACCGCTTTGAAAGAACAACCTATCTGTACATCCATGACATTGTGGATATTCGTTTTACAGAAGAGTACTGAATTGAAAAGGTTGTTTTCTGTTTGGCTCTTTTCGCAAACTTTGTTGCAATTCCATATAAATTTAAAATAATGTCCTGGTAAATCGTAAAAACTCCGGTGAGCAGGAAAGAAAAGAGCAGCTCGTTCTTTTTCGAGAGTAAAACCTTGAATAAAGGGGAAAAATCCGGCACCTGGGATTTTTCCAAAAGCAACAATATCTTTTGTTCAGATTGCTTATTGATACGAGGGTTTCTTTCTTGTTTATGTAATTCATATATGCATGCAGCAGGAAGTTCAAAAAATAGAGCATTAAAAAAGCCCGAAACAGGAGGGAGCCCCCGGGTTTCAAGCTTTTTTAGTCATTCCTTATCGTCAAGGACTTTTTCTGCACGGACACATGATTCAAACTTGCCTTTATGAGAGGCGTCGCAGAACGGCATTCTCGAAGACATGCCGCAGCGGCAGAGAGAGAATACGCTTTTTGTGGGAAAGACGTTGCCTTCTGCGTCCACAAGCTCAACATCGCCTGTCACCTTCAATGATCCATTATCATTCACTTTAATTTGCGCTTTTGCCATCACTAACCATCCTTTCCATATGTAACAAAGATTCCCCACTTTGATAGTAAGTCGAAGCCGTGGAAATTGCAACCGTTTCTATACAGCGGCCATGAATTTCCTGCTTCCATATGATAAACTTTACACCATACAGAAATGTCAGGGAGGCCAGCTGATGAACATCACGATTACAGAAGAGGCACAGGAAATTCTGAAAGCAAAGATAGGCAGTAAAAAAGGCCATTTAAAGATAAAATATGAAACAGAAGGCTGCGGGTGTGTGATGAGCGGAATCCCGGTCCTGGAGTATGTAGAACAGATAGGACACGACGATATTGAAATCGACACCGGCTCGATTCCAGTGCTGGTGGAGAAATCAAAGCAGGTTTTTTACGATAAGAATTTGAAAATCGATTTTTCCCCCTCGTCGAAAATGTTTCAATTAAAAAGTCCCGGCCAGATTTTGAACGGGAGGATGAATTTTTTCATTCGCTGATAAAAAAGGATGGCGCCATCAATGGCGCTATCCTTTTCTGTTTTACGAAACTTGGTCTGCGGCAGCAATCTCCTCCAGGAACTCATCTACAGCTTTCTCGTATTCTTCTTTATTGTCATTATAAGACTGCGCATGAAGCCCATTGGCTGCAAGGTATAACTTTTTGCTGCCGCTCTTCTTGTCATACAGCTCCTGCGTCATAGATGACAAAATGTAGTCGTCCGGGATACTGTGGATGAATAAGACCGGTTTATGGATGTTTTCTACCACAGAGCGCGGAGAAATATCCTTGAGAGTGTAACCTTCGCGCAGCTTGAGGAACAAATCCGCGAGCGGCAGCAGCAGTCTCCCGACAGGCAGCCTTACCTCCCTTGCCATCCGGTAGGAAAGCTGCTCGCCAAAGTCCGAGTAAGGGCAGTCAGCTATGTAGAAGTCAGCCCGGTCTTCTATAGAGCCTGCATAAAGCAGGGTAGTGGCCGCCCCCATTGATTCCCCGTGGATGCCAAAGTAGACATCCTCCCCCTGGCGTTTGATTAGTTCATCAACGACGGCTTTCAGGTCCTGTTTTTCAAAGAATCCATAGCTGGAGGTACTGCCTCCGGATTCTCCGTGCCGGCGATGGTCATATATGACCGCGTTGAAGCCCCTTTTCAAAAAAAGATTCATATATTTTAAGGAATTGAGCTTGTTTTCAGTAACTCCATGGCAAAAGATCATATATTTATTGCCGGGATTCGGATGTATGAACACCGCTTTGATGGAATAGCCAAAAGGAGAAGGAATGCTGACCTCTTCCTTTGGCAAAGCTTTATATTCTTCAAGGTTGAGACGTCCAGCGGATATTTCCCGCTGAAGTATGACCTGTTCGTCCTTCTTTTTCAGATACATGAACTGATTGGTTAAAAAAACACCGAGACCTGCTGCAGCCGCAAGGGCTCCTCCGACAGCCGGCATCCACTTTTTCATAAAAATGTCCCCCAAAAATAAGTTATTTATAGTTTACCATCGGGCCTGACAATAGTCATAAAATAAGGCTGTTTCCACATGGAAGTATTATTATCTCAACAGGAAAAGCAGCACTTATCCTCCTTGCTTACAAAGATATTCCAGCTGGATCTTTGCATGAAGTAGCAGCACGGTTTAAGCAAAGAACCTAAAGAAAGACGGACCGCGAAAACAACGGCCCGCCTGGTGCCGGCCGCCATTTACTGCTCGGAATTTTGGCGGCCCGCCGGATGTACAGCTTTTTCAAGTTCTTCTTTTGAGATTACATTCTGCACAGTATCAGCATTAGGTTTCCCTTTTTGGCTGAACCCTTTTTCGCGCTTTTGGCTCATGCTCCTCTTCCTTTCCTAAATAAGATATAGGATTAGGATGCTCAAGGCAGTGCCGGCTATTCAGTTTATTGGACTGTCGTCTGCAGCTTGTAATAGCCGGTATCGATGGAGCGGGAAAGATGAGGAGCGACGATCTTGACCGCTGCCACCAGTCCGTCAAGGTCCACGCCGGTATCGATGCCCATTTGTTCAAGCATGAAGACGACATCCTCTGTAGCTGCATTGCCTGAGGCACCGGGTGCGAAAGGACAGCCTCCAAGACCGCCTGCTGATGTATCGAAACGGTCGATTCCGGCTTGCAATGAAGCAAGAATATTGGCAAGAGCCATTTTTCGGGTGTCATGAAAATGGGCTGTCAGCAAAACATCAGGAAGTGTTTCTTTAAGCATGGAGAATAGTTCAAAGGATTCCTTTGGATTGGCCATCCCGATTGTATCCGCAACACTCAGCTCATCCACTCCCATTTCAACAAATTTCCTGCATAGCTGCAGGGTTTCCCCAGGAGGAATTTTTCCTTCATAAGGGCAATAGAATGAGGTAGAGATGCAGGCGCGGACAAAGCACCCTTTTTCTTTAAGTTCACTGACGATCGGCTTCAGTTCCTCAAGGCTTTCAGATGTCGTTTTATTGATATTCTTTTTATTGAAACTATTGCTGACACCGACAAATACTGCGACGGCTTTCCCTTTGGTATGGAGGACGCGGTCGACCCCTTTTCGGTTTGGGGCCAGGACAATGTCACGGCTGCTGTTGAGACAGGCTTCGACAACTTCGCCGGCATCCCTCATTTGCGGGACCCATTTGGGTGAAACGAAGGAAGTGAGCTCCATTTCTTTCAAACCTGCAGCTTTCAGGGCGCGGATGAATTGGATTTTGATATCGATAGGCACAAAGTTTTTTTCATTTTGCAGGCCGTCACGGGGGCCGACTTCAATCATGGTGACTTTTTTTGGCAAGTCCATTGGGTTTCCTCCAGATTCAAAATTTAGTTCTAATACCATTGTAGAAAAATTCAGATTTAAAAATCAACTATAAATTTTTTGACGAATTAAGAGGAATTTAAACGCTTACATAGAAACCATTATAAGTAGAGCTAAAATGCATGGCAGCTTGCGGCACGTTCCGGCAAGTTCTGCATGACAAGGAGGACGAATGACATGGCGAAAGAAGTAGTGATCGTAAGTGCGGTCCGTACTGCAATAGGCAGTTTCAACGGATCTTTAAAAGATATCTCAGCACCAGAGCTGGGAGCGGTGGTAATCAAAGACGCGCTGGAAAAAGCGGGAGTATCTGCAGGCGATGTGGATGAGGTGATCATGGGGAATGTCTTGCAGGCCGGTCTTGGCCAGAATCCTGCAAGACAGGCGGCGTTGAAAGCGGGCATGCCGGAAACAGTGCCAGCCATGACGATCAATAAGGTGTGCGGGTCCGGCTTGAAGACCGTCCATTTGGCTGCGCAGGCCATCCTTGCGGGGGACGCTGATATTGTCGTGGCCGGGGGAATGGAGAATATGAGCCAGGCGCCATATCTTCTTAAAGATGCCAGGAACGGCTACAGAATGGGAGACGGGAAAGTGGTCGACAGCATGATTTCAGACGGATTGTGGTGTGCATTCAACGATTACCACATGGGCATGACGGCTGAGAACCTCTGTGACCGATACACGATTTCACGGGAAGAACAGGATGAGTTTGCCGCTTGGAGCCAGGAAAAGGCGGCAGCTGCAATTGAAGAAGGGAAATTTGACAGTGAAATCGTTCCGGTCGAAATTCCTCAGCGAAAAGGGGATCCCCTTCTTTTCAAAACGGACGAATTCCCGCGGAAAAGCTCAACAGCGGAAAAACTGTCAGGCTTGAGGGCTGCATTTAAAAAGGAAGGAAGCGTGACAGCAGGGAATGCATCGGGTATCAATGATGGAGCTGCAGCAGTAGTGGTCATGTCAAAAGAGAAGGCTGAAGCACTCGGCATCAAACCGTTAGTGGCCATCAAGGCAAACGCGAATGCCGCGGTCGATCCGGCGGTAATGGGCATCGGGCCTGTCACTGCGGTTAAGAATGTGCTGGAGAAATCGAGTCTTTCACTTGCTGATATCGACCTGATTGAAGCGAATGAAGCTTTTGCGGCGCAATCTCTGGCTGTGGACCGAGAATTGAAGTTTGATAAGGAAAAGCTGAATGTAAACGGGGGAGCGATTGCATTGGGCCACCCGATTGGCGCCAGCGGTACACGTATCCTGGTCACACTCATTCACGAAATGGGCAGAAGAGATGCCAAAAGGGGACTGGCGACGCTTTGTATCGGCGGAGGCCAGGGTGTTGCGACAGTAGTGGAAAAAGCGTAAATCTTTTGCGGAGGAGGAAAAGGGATGAAACAAGTTTACACTTCTTTTAATGAAGCGGTTGCAGATATTCAAGACGGGGCGACATTGATGGTCGGCGGATTCGGGTTGTGCGGTATCCCGGAGAACCTGATCCTGGCCCTTGTTGATAAAGGGGTAAAGGACTTAACCGTCATTTCCAATAACTGCGGAGTGGATGACTGGGGTCTTGGACTGCTTTTGCGAAATAAACAGATCAAAAAAATGATAGGTTCCTACGTAGGAGAGAATAAAGAGTTTGAAAGACAAGTGCTCTCAGGGGAAATTGAGGTTGAATTGGTGCCACAGGGAACTCTGGCGGAGAAAATCCGTGCAGGCGGGGCGGGCATCCCTGCGTTTTATACTCCGGCAGGCGTCGGCACGCCAATTGCAGAAGGCAAGGAAACCCGCATTTTCAACGGCAAGGAGTATCTGCTGGAAGAAGCTTATACAGCTGACTTCAGTCTCGTCCGTGCCTGGAAAGGCGATAAAATGGGGAACCTGCTTTACAACAAGACAGCCCGAAACTTCAATCCGATGATTGCTGCTGCAGGAAAGGTAACGATTGCGGAAGTGGAAGAACTGGTGGAAACGGGCAGCCTTAACCCGAATGATATCCATACCCCAAGTATCTATGTTCAGCGCATCATCCAGGCGGAACAGGAAAAAAGGATTGAAAGAAGAACAGTCAGCCAATAACTTGGAGCACCCGGAAAGGAGAGAGAGAAATGGATCGTGCAAAAATGAGAGAGAAAATAGCTAGAAGAGCAGAAAAAGAGATACAAGATGGTTTTTATGTGAACCTTGGGATCGGTATGCCGACACTTGTTGCTAATTATATTTCCGACAACAAGCAAGTTGTCCTTCAATCGGAAAACGGCCTTCTGGGAATCGGGCCTTACCCTTCAGAGGATGAGGTAGATGCCGATTTGATCAACGCAGGAAAAGAAACGGTAACAGCTATCCCCGGTTCGGCCTACTTTGACAGTGCTGAATCTTTCGCGATGATCCGCGGGGGCCATATCAATGTGGCCATCCTGGGCGGAATGGAAGTTTCAGAGACGGGGAATCTGGCGAACTGGATGATCCCGGGCAAGATGATCAAGGGAATGGGCGGAGCCATGGACCTTGTTCACGGAGCCAGGAAAATCATTGTCATCATGGAACATGTGAATAAGAATGGTGAAGGGAAAATCCTGAAGGAATGCACCCTGCCGCTGACAGGCGAAGGCGTTGTGGACAGGATCATCACTGACAGGGCAGTCATTGATGTGACCGAAAGCGGTTTGGTTCTGAAGGAAGTGGCCAAGGGCTACACAGTTGAAGATGTGACATCTACAACTGAGCCGGAATTGATCATTGACGATAACCTGCTGACGGATGCGTTTTAATCTTTTAGTCTCTTTTCGCAACCTGTTTTGTGACTTATAATAAACAAATCCGTAATTTAGTGGAAACCCATTGGGGTCAGGAAAGAAATGCTGCTCTTCCTGTTGGGAGGGAACACTTTTGGTAACTGGAGGAAACCCGGGCTTCAAGGGCCTTTCCGAAAGCAAACAACTTATGCAGGAACAGATTTTTTTAAGAGGGAAGCAATGCGCTTCTCTTTTTTTATATTTTTGATAAAATAAGTTCACAAAATGCAATTGCAAAGGAGGAACCTTCATGAAGAAAAAACATAAACAGCAGAAGCGCCCATCATCAAATAAAAATGAAGAATTGACACTTAAAGACTCATTACAGACGGATGTATTCCAAGCGTTGAAAGATAAAAAGAAAGAACTTGAAAAGGCAGAAACCGTCCGTCAGGAAGAAGAAGCCGAAAGAAAAAGGGAAGAAGCCAGACAGCGTGAAAAAAATAAATCTTTTGAAGAACTTCTTGGAGAAAGCAGCATGAATTGGAAGGACTTCAAGTAATGACAAGGAGAGTGGAAGTCACCCCTTATAATCCACTGTGGAGAAAAGACTTCCGTAAAGAAAAGAATAGGCTTGATATTGTCTTTGCGGGAAACTGACCTGTCATACATCATATTGGGTCGACATCGGTTGAAGGATTGGCAGCAAAACCCACCATTGATTTTCTGGTTGAGCTTCCGGATATTCAGCTGGCAGATGAAAGAACCCCCGCTTTAGAGGACTTGGGGTATACAGCCAAAGGTGAAAACGGAATAAAGGACCGCCGTTATTTTCAATACGAAAATGGAAAAGGGGAGAGGCTTTACCATGTTCATATCTATGGCTCAAACAGTGGGGAAATTGAGAGACATCTGATCTTTCGAGATTATTTGAGAACATTCAAAGGGGAAGCTGAAAGATACGGCCGGTTAAAAAGTGAACTTGCTGCACGATTTCCAACTGATATTAATGCATACATACAAGGGAAAGATGAATTTGTGAAAGAGTTGGAAAAGAGAGCTGTAAAGTGGGGCAGGATGAATCCAACTGATTAGCAGAATGACAAAAAAAGAAGAGTCGGCATTCGCCGACTCTTCTTCCTTTACAACTTATCTTTTGGAGTTAATATACAATTTGCCATCTGCGCGCTTGGTTGTCACATTGCCAAACTCATCCGAGATTTTCACTTCAACCACTGCTCCCGGGGCCTTCACATTTGAAGTCGCAGTATAGTATCCGACATAATGTCCATCTGAAGTTTCCATCATCGGAAGCTCGGTCGCATTGGAGACAGATGCTTTCGCATTCGTCAGCGGCATATGGATCACGAATGCCGCATCAAGACCTGGCTCACTGTCGAATTCAATTTTTACAGATTCACCTTTTTTCAGTTCCTTATCCTCTGCAGGAAGAAGGTTGTCAATCGCGATGTCGCCAAACTTTGCATGGACTGTAACTCTTTGTTTCTTTTTGTTTCCAGCCTTGTCTTTAGCGACAACCTGAATGACGTTTTCTCCTTCATCCAAAAGCAGCCTGTGGGTGAACTTTCCATCTTTGACAGAAGCTTTCTCACCATTTACTTTAACCCAGGCAAGGTTCTGATCAGTAATGTTTCCTTCTACTGTAATCGCCTCACGATTGGTTTTCGATCCTTCCTCAGGAGAGGTGATTTCCAATTCAGGTTTATCCTGGTCAAGAGTGATTGTGACCGGCTCGGAAGGACCTGTCATGCCTTGCTCTGTCGCTGCCTTTGCAGTAAGCGTATTTTCGCCTGCCTGTAAAGCAACGTCAGCGGAGAAAGTACCATTTTCCTCAGTTTCAGTTTCAGCAACTTCCTCATCCCCATTGAACAAGTGAACGGTTGTGGATGGGGCGGATGTTCCTTCAACTGTAACAGTTTCATTATTAGTGAAAGAATTATCCTTAGGCGACGTAATCACCGGAGCGGTAACTTCATAATTCACCGTTGCGCGGATCATATAGTTACCTTCCTCTTCAGGAGCAGGTGACCACGCTCCTCCAACCAGCTGCCAGCTTCTTGCTGCGTATTCGCCGTCTTCATCCGTTCCAAGTCCTGGTGTATTAGGATTTGGTTGAGATTGGATGTACACCATGTAGAAATCCCCCTCGACCATGATACCATGCTCGCTCAAGTCTACATGTGTCCATTCACCATTACGTAATGCTGTGCCATCAAAAGGACCGGCAAGTTTCTTTCCGGGTGCGCCGTCAGTACCGGATGCATCATAAACGGCCACTTGGAATTCAGTTCCGCCTGGTACAGGCCATTCAGTATCCCAGAATCGGAATAACCCGCCTGTTACTAAAGCTGTATCATTTCCTTCTTCAAGAGACATCTTGACCGCCCAGCCATTTCCTGCATCATAGAAGGCGCGGGCATTTTCTGCCGTACCATCATCATAGCCGATTTCACCAGGGTATCCGATGAAAGGTTCCAAGGCGATATCCGCAGTGGTGACTTCCCCGCCTTCAATCGTGATGTTTACTTCCTGGCTGTAGAAATAAGGTGCAACAACTTTTAGTGTATATTCACCTTCGTACGCCTCTAAGTCGAACTCGCCATTTTCATTTGTTTCGACAGGCTCCACTGCTGCATCTTCAAGCAGGAATGCTGAAGCCCCTTCAACCGGTTCACCGGTGACTTGATTTGTTACAGTGCCAGTCACGTTTCCTCTAGGAATTTCTTCAAGTGTGAAGTTGGAAATTGAAGTGCCGTCTTCTTCAATTTCCACACTCTGAGTCTGTGATCTGTAGCCGTATGTGGAAGCTTGCAATGTGAATTCGCCGGCAGCATGAGTCATTTCATAGGATCCATCAGCTGGATTGGTATATACTGACCGTCCGGTCTCAAGGACACTTACTTCTGCTTGCAAAGGCAGCAGAACTGGCGCAGGGGTTCCGTTCTGGTCAGCTGATTCCTTTTTAATATTTTTGGCTGGCTTGATCTTGCTTGGATTGACACTAGGTTTTTTGGAAACAGAAGCAGATGTGTCATCTTTTGATTTAAGTCCAAGTTGTTTTTTCTTGGCAGGGAGGATGGATTCAGCACTCAGTTTCACATCATCCAAATACCAGCCTTGTTTCACAACACTTCCATCTGTCGTTACATTGAAAGCAATATATACCCGCTGGCCGGCATATTCACTTAAATCAACTTCTCCGTCAATCCAGCCGTCTGTATTTCCGTTCACACGCAGGACTTGAGTCCAGTTTTCACCATCTGTGGAGATGAAAACGTGTCCATAGTCATAGTTGCGTTCAAGTTCATGCCACTGCTTGAATTGAAGGAAGCTGTTTCCTTCAGGCAGGTCCACAGGAGGCATTTGTAAAGACATATTCGCGTTGCTGGCGTAATTTCCAGCAAGGCTGGTTGCATATACCTTTTCACCAGATGCAGCACTGCCGGGACCATTTACAGGAACTCCCCATTCCCAGCTGTCTGCTTCCCCATAAGAAGTCCAGCCAGCCGGACTGGATTCGAAATCCTGCTCATATCCTGTTGAAATCCCTGGAAGGAGTGCAACAGAATATTCATCAGTCTCAACATTATTTCCGCCGAAATCAAGAGCGCTCCATTTATAAGTGACACTGTCACCGGTCAGAGCCTCACCAGGAATGACGGCTTCGTAGATACCGGACTTGAAGTCACCCGAGGTTTTTGCTGCTTCGACAGGAACCCATTCGCCATCAGCATTTTGATAGTGAAGGGTTACGCTTGTAACACTTACATTATCGCTGGCTTCTGCCTGCAATGAAAGACTCATTTCTTTGAATGATTCAGCTGGTGCTTCATGAGTGATAGCAGGCGCTTCAGTATCATCGCCTTCTTTTGATACTTGCCCTTTCACTTTCCCAAGGCCGCTCATCACTGAGGAAACGGCGTCAAATGCATTGACCAGACCGTGGCCGTAGCCGTTGTTTGGTGTTTCCGGGAAAGTTCCGTCTGTTAAAGGAATAGCAGTTGTTGTTAAGATTTCTTCAATTTCATCCACCGTCAACCCTGCATCTGCCTGCTTGAGTAAAGCGACAACAGCTGATACATGGGGGCCGGCCATAGATGTTCCATTCCAACCGCCTTCATAATTGCTTCCTGGAACTGAAGAACGGATATTCACACCTGGCGCGGAAATTTCAGGCTTCACTTCTTGGTATGGAGATGGACCTTGAAGGGAGAAACTTCCAAGAATGTCGTTTATATCTGTTGCACCAGTTGCAAATGATTCAGGATAGTTTGCCGGAGTGGCGATAGAACCAGGTCCACCAGGATTAAAGAGGGTGGTATTTCCGGCTGAAAATTCAGGGAAGATCTCAGCTGCCCTCCAGGCTGACACCATATCACGGTACCATTCATCAAGGCCAGGTCCGCCGCCCCATGAATTGTTCACTACATCAGGAGCCATTTCAGGATGAGGATTACCTTCAGCATCCTTCGGGGCAAGAATCCACTCCCCTGCTTCAAGTAAATCAGCATCACTTCCACCGTCAGGCGTGAATGCTTTGACAGCGATCCACTTAGCACCCGGAGCAACCCCGATTTGATTGTTTCCATCCGGCTCGGAGCCGACCATTGTTCCGGTAACATGGGTTCCGTGACCATCATCGTCATAAGGGGTTCCCTGGCCGGCAGTAGCATCGAACCAGTTAAATTCATTATCTGGGGAATCAGGGTTTTGAGGATCGAATCCTCTGTATTTTTCTTTCAGGGCAGGGTGATTCCACTGCACTCCGGTGTCGATGGAGGCAACGACTGTTCCTGCTCCGTCAATTCCCATGTCCCATACTGCCGGTGCACCGACCCTGTCGATGTTCCATTCAATCCCGGCAGGATTATTTTCAGCTTGTTTAGCTTTCTCCATCACGCTTGCAGCAGGAGAGTCTGCTTTAACGGGCTGAATGAGTTGACGCGTTTCGTTTGGTAAGATTTTCTCGACTTCCGGGAAATTTGCGATTTTTTCCATGACTTCTTTTGTACTTGTAACAGCCATGCCGTTAACGACATAGAATCCTTTAACATCTTTAACCGAACCGGATTTCTTCTGGCTATTTAAGTATTTTTTCACTTCTGCTTGAGTTTCAAGGGCAGTAGAACGCAGCTCTGATACTACCAGGTTCCGTTTTAATAATTTTTTGCTGTAAGCAGTAAGCTTTTGCTTCTTTGCTTGATCAGCAGCTTTCTTTTCTGCAGACTTAGTGTCTGCCTGCTCCTTGAACTTCACTAAGTATGTGACGTGCTTATCCTTCTTGAATTGGTCTTGCAGCTTAGATGTGATTTTGGATTGCGGACTGACTTTTGCTGTATCCTTTACTGAAACAGAAGGTTTTCCTTTCTGTGCAGCCTGTTGTGTGGAAGCAGCTGCTCCTGCATTCGGTGGAAACATTAATGGAATAAACATGATCAGGGTCAGTGCAATGGACAACCATTTTACGTTTCTTCTTTTTCCTGTCATTCAGTTTTCCCTCCTATAATGTTTGTAATGGGGGTGCCGATCCTCCTTTCTTCTTATTCCACCTGGTAAAAAGTAGATGGTAAACCAACGATAACCAATAATATAAGTCGAATGTTGTATATATTTGTCGTAATAGTTTTGAATATTCAGAAAATAGATAAGAAGTTTCAGCATGCATCATTTTTGGTAGGTCATTGGTATGGCTTTTTTTATAACTCCAGGAATATAACGGATTAACGTAAAGAAATGACAGGGAGTTTAGTAGTGTGTATTTAAACGATGTAAATCGACAAGAGAAAAAATGAGAGGTTGGATGGAAGGGGAAGAAGCAGCAACACCTTTATAGAAAAAACTCCTAAATTGTATAATTAGTCATTCGGAATAATATTCCCAAAAGAATATACGAGGGATAAATCCCGGTATTTAACCTCGATTTTAATTTAAATGGGTCTATTATATCGGAATGCAAGAGACAGAGAAGTTTAAAATAGGGATATTTGAATCATCTGCAGACTTAGAATACCCCGGTTCTACTTGTTGAATGGAAAATCAATGAAGTTCAGAGTGAATAAGGCATGAGGACTGGAAATGAGGGTGATTTCCATAAGGCGGCAGAATCGGAGTGCCTGGTCATTTCGTAAAGTGTAAACAGTACGGCTCACCTTAAATGGGGAATTGTGTATAGGAAAATAGGTTTATTCATGCCGGTAAAAAATCCATCCCCATTGCCGGGGATGGATTGAAAGATTCATATACGGTGCTGTTCATAAATATTCTGCTTGGTAATATTCTTTAAGACTTCCATTTCTTTGCTGGATAACGGGGGTGCTTTTGCCGCCTGGGCATTTTCGCGTAATTGTTCAACAGAACTAGCACCTGGAACAACAGCTGAAACGGCGTTGTGACTGAGGATATATTGCAGGGCAATTTCATTCATGGATCTGCCGGCAGTCAGTTTTTCATGTATGTTCCCAAGCACTTCCTCAAGTTCATTGTATGAATAATCGAGATATCCTTGTTCTTTCATTTTGGAAGACGCTTTATCAAGCATTCTGTCACTGAGCAATCCTTTTGCAATAGGACCTCTTGTCACCACACTGATTTCTTTGTCTTCGAGCAGAGGGAAAATTTCCTCTGGACGTCTGTCCAGCAAACTGTACTGCATCATTACAGAAATAATACTGGAAGACTCAGAAAAACGTTTAATGACATTCGGGCGGATTGATGAGATTCCATAGAATCGAATGAGTCCTTCTTGCCTGAGTTCTTCAAATGCTTCGATCGTTTCGTCCAAGGGATCATCAATTGTCCCGCCATGAAGTTGAAATAAATCGATGTATTCCGTTCCAAGCCTTTTTAAGCTGCGCTTTGCTGCTTCTTTAATATATTTTTTGGAAGGGTCCCAGCGCCAGCCGTCCTCAACATCATCCCAGCGGTTCCCTGCTTTCGTGGCAATGATCACTTTATCCCTTACAGACTTCAAAGCTTTTCCGACAATTTGTTCATTTTCGCCAAAGTCATAGAGATCGGCTGTATCAAAATAGTTGATGCCTTCATCGAGGGCGGCCTCAATGATCGGCTTGGCTTTTTCAGGGTCTTTTCCAAGTGACATGCATCCTAATCCTATTCTGCTGACAAGCAGGTCTGATGTTCCCAATCTGTTCTTCTCCATCATTTCCCCGACCTTTCCTTTATATTAATTAAGGATATTGTAACGGAAGATGACAGGGGAAACCAAATTTACTGTTTCTCATTGCTTGCAGCCTTGGACCAATCCTGAATATATTGATATTTATGGCTGTATTCTTTCAGTTTGGCTTTTATTTCCCAAGCTTTTCCATGGAGTATAACTCCTTTGGGATGGACTATGATTTTCATGACCGGACCTCCGGGAATATATTTTGAACCAGAAACGTTGAAACGGATACCAGATGACACATTGTGGTTAATCTATATTCAAAAAAGGAAATAGTATGAATGAAACCACGGAGGATGGGTAAATGGTGGAGTTCTGATATAATGACCACAGCCACCATTAAGAACAGGAGTGTAAAATATGAAAAAATTTGAAGAAAAGACACTGAACTCAGAAAAGATTTATAAGGGGAAAATCATTGACTTACAAGTCGATGAAGTCAGCCTGCCTAACGGAAAGACCTCTAAACGTGAACTCATCAGGCATCCTGGTGCCGTCGCTGTTATTGCGCTGACTCCTGAAGGGAAAATCGTAATGGTTGAACAGTATCGAAAAGCCTTGGAACAATCGATAGTGGAGATACCGGCAGGGAAATTGGAACAGGGGGAGGAGCCTGCGAAAACTGCGGAAAGGGAACTGGAAGAAGAAACGGGTTACGCGTGCAGGGATATGAAGCCGCTCATCTCTTTCTATACCTCACCTGGATTCGCGGATGAACTGGTTCATCTTTTTATTGCTGAAGATATTTATAAATTGGAGAATGCCAGTCCTCCCGACGAAGATGAATTTGTCGAACTCCTGGAAGTCAGCCTTGAAGAAGCACAAAAGATGATAGAAGAAAAGCGGATTTTCGATGCGAAAACAGCTTATGCAGTTCAATATCTGCAATTGAAAGAGAGATTGAAAGAAAAGTGAACGAATATTTTGCAGATATGCATATCCATATCGGAAGGACTGCCAGCGGGCGGGCAGTAAAGATTACAGGATCAAAAACACTGACACTGGCCAATATCCTCACGTATTCAGGCTGCCCGAAAGGTCTGCATATGACCGGTGTAATAGACTGCCATTCACCGGAAGTCATTCAGGAGATCGAAGCCCTGATTCACACGGGAGAATTAAGGGAGCTTCGAGATGGCGGCTTTCAACATGAAAATGGACTGGTATTGATTCCTGGAAGCGAGCTGGAGATAAATGATGAAAATTGCAATGGGCCGATACATGTGCTGGCTTACTTTCCTGATCTGCCTTCGCTGAAATCGTTCTCTGGATGGCTGAGCAGCAAAGTGACAAATATTCATCTCAGCTCACAGCGGATTTATGCGGACGGCAGGGAGCTTCAACTGAAAGTGAAGGGTTTGGGTGGCCTTTTTATACCTGCCCATATCTTCACCCCTTTTAAAAGCCTTTATGGAAAAGGTGTAAGGAATTCGTTAAGTGAAGTATTTTCACCGGAACAGATTGATGCAGTCGAATTGGGGTTGAGCAGCAATACGGCGATGGCAAACAGTATACCGGAACTCCATAAGTATACTTTTCTGACCAATTCAGATGCTCATTCACTCGCTAAAATCGCGCGTGAATATAATTCAATTACAATGGAAGCCCCCTCGTTCAAAGAATTTGCCAAGGCATTGAAGAATGAGGAGGGGCGAAAGATTGCGGCAAACTATGGCCTTGATCCATTTCTGGGGAAATATTATGAAACAACCTGCTCCAGCTGCGGTGTCATCATGCAGGATAGCGCGGAAAAATGCCAAGAGTGTGGGCATGGCAGGAAAATCAGGGGAGTGAAGCACCGGATTGCAGACCTGGCAGAGGACATACCTTCACCTTTGAGACCGGCGTACATCCCTCAGGTGCCGCTCGAGTACATTCCCGGCCTCGGACCAAAAACCATGGATAAGCTGCTCGATCATTTTGGGACAGAAATGGATATCCTTCATCATGTACCGAAGGGCAGACTCGCCGAAGTGACGAAAGAGCAGCTGGCAGAAACGATCCACAAAGCCCGGACAGGACAGCTTGTGTTCAATGCGGGTGGAGGTGGAAGATATGGGAAAGTAGCCAGGAATGAAAATAAAGGACAATGACTGTAACTGAGTCATTGTCCTTTATTTTGTTCGAAGAAGTCCTTCACCATTTGGACGCACTTTTGTTTTGGGTAATTATGATATAACAATCCGGAAAGCCTGACGGGGTCACCAAAAAAGTATCTTTCGTATTGAGTTTGCCTGGTGCCGAATGAACTCATCGTAAGATCCCATGCTAAACGGAAGATCCGGGTCTTTTCTGCGGCTGAATGGTTGGCTCCTTGCAGGTACTGTTCCAGGTCTGCTCCGATTTCAGAGTGGAAGGCTTCCTCGGTAGGCAACGTCACCATTCCGCTCGCGCCAATCAATTGAATGATTTCGGTGAACCTCGGGTAAATCCTGGGAAATATATTGCTTGCCGTCCGAAGAGGAATGATGCTTGGCCGCATAATACCGCAGCCGTCCGGTTCCGCATCATTTTCTGCCTTCTCCAGAAGTGCTTTCATCGTCTCCAGGCCGATGATGATTTCTGATAATTTCTCTTGAATATGCTGGTATTCCCTGACATTGATCAGTTCGGTAAGTGATTCAGCAATCCCCAGTATAAACTCGGTCTTAGCAATTTGCCTTATGAGTACTTGATGTATAGTGAAGTGATGAAAGGAGCTCTGTATGACCAAAGAATTAGAGGCGTCTTGGTTATCATAAAAGAAGACTCGTTCCCACGGGACCAGCACGTTGTCAAAAACAAGGATTGTATCCATTTCTTCAAACCGGGAGCTGAGCGGGTGATCGAAAGCAGAGGCCCCGCCAACAAAGGACTCTCTGCAAATGAATTTCAAACCTGCTGTGCCGGATGGGATGGAAAAGGCGAAAGCTTCGCCTTTTTCAAATAATAATTTGCTTGGGGCGCTGAAGACGAGTACTTCATCACTTATCCCTCCCTGTGTAGCGAGAAGGCGTGCTCCTTTAATGATCAGGCCGTCGTCATTTCGATCCACGACCCTTGCAGATATCGGTTCCTCCGTTTCATCTTGAAAGTAACATTGAGACCGATTTACTTGCGGTGTTATGAATGTATGAGTGAAAGATAAATCCTCTTCCCTGGCCATTTCAAACACCGATTGGAAATGTTCAGGGAAACAATTCTCCTTCCCTTGCAGTATATGGGCGGAAGAAGCGAAGCTCATCATAGCTGTATTGAGGTAATCCGGGCTTCGGCCCATCAGCCCGTAATTTTGTCCTGCCCACTTTTCCATCATTCTTCGGCGCTTCCGCAGGTCTTCTTTCGACTTCGGCTGTAGAAAGGACAGCCCGACAGGTTCATTTGAAACTGGTGAGGTGAATGTCATTTCATTTCTATGAACCGGATCGGTCTGCATGTCATAAAGGGCGGCTTTTGTTTCAATGATCCCCTTGAATGCAGGGTGCTCAGAGACCTTGCCCTCGATTTTTTTCCATTGAACCAAATTTCAGGGTTTATTTGATCTAGCCTGCTGATAAACTGTTTTCCATTTATCGCTCCCAAGTGATTAATCCCTCCGTTCCAGGATTTCCTGTAATAATGATCGATTCCATTATATTCCTCTGTGCAGGTGTCCGTTCGGGACAGGAAACCAGAGGGAGCCAAAGTTTGACGTTTAATGATGATGGTATTTCCATTCATCTGCCAGTACTGAATACACACAAGTATTTCTGAGCTCCTGTCCGTCAGCACTTAGGGAATTCCGGCGGAGTGTTCCTTCGAGAGTATAGCCAAGTCGTTCGGGGATTCGACGGGATGCGTGGTTCAATTCATCGCAGCGTATCTCCACTCTATGAACCGCCAAATGTTCAAAGGCAAAGCGGGTCAGTTCCTTAACTGCTTCCGTAATATAGCCATTTCCGCTGTGAGAGGAAACTCCCCAGTATCCTATTTCCAAACTGCCTGTCTTCCAATCAATACGGTGAAACCCCGTCGATCCTGCAAACTCACCGTCATCTTTCTTGTATATATGCAGCCTGAAGTCTTTCCTTAATATAAAATCGGCATACGATTTCCGGATGCCTTCTTCTATTTCCTCAACGGTCTGCTCTTTTTGAGCTAAAGCCATCCATTTTGACAGATTTTTAATAGAGGAATTAATAGCCTTATGCAGCTTGTATCCGTCACCTGGTTTGCAGTGTCTAATATAAAGGCGGTTCGTTTCAATTAAGTCTGGAAAGTCAAACAGTATCCGGTTTCCCATGAAATCCCTCCTGATTTTTCAGAAAATTATATCTGAAATAGCGGCAGGGGACAACAGCTATTTAAAATATTAATGAAATCTCAAAGGTATAATTACTAGATTTGCAACATAGTATCTAGTAATACTCGATTAGGAGGAAAAACAGATGCGAAAGGGAATCTCATCCAAAAATCCAATCATTGAACACGTACAAGCCCATTCCTCTATCTACCTATTTATACTCACTCTGTTCTTAATGGGTGTCATTTTCGGGGCGGTGGTCGTGAACAGCCTGTCGTTCACCCAGAAAGAAGACCTTTACTTTTATCTCGGACAATTTTTCGGGGAAATATCAGATGGCAAAATTGCATCTGCCGAAGATTTGTTCCGGCAGAGTTTTCTTCATAATATAAAATATTTAGGGTTGATGTGGATACTCGGAATCTCCATTATCGGTCTGCCGCTCATTTTTATCCTTTTATTCATGAAAGGGGTCGTCATTGGTTTTTCAGTCGGTTTTTTAGTGAATCAAATGGGTTGGAACGGATTTCTCCTGTCGTTCGCAACGGTTTTGCCGCAGAATATCGTAATCATACCGGCCTTCATATTCATAGGGGTGATCAGTGTAAGCTTCTCTTTGACACTCATTCGGAAGATATTCATGAAACTTTCACCGCATTTACAGGTCCAAATGGTCCCATTACTGTCAAGGTACGTTCTTGCATTTGTAGTGGCGATCGCTATTATAACCCTTGCTGCTGGTATTGAAGCCTATATTTCTCCCAGCTTGATGAAAACGATGGTGAACCTATCCGGTAAATAATAATTATTATATAATAAAAATTCTAATCTCTTCTTTATAATTATTTTATTTTGCTTATTCCTCCCTTTTTGTTATAATAATGTAGACACTGACGGGGGAGGGAGACGGAATTATGGAAAGCCGGATAGACCGAATAAAGAAACAGCTTTCTTCTGCCAGCTACAAGCTGACACCACAGCGTGAAGCGACAGTGAGAGTACTATTGGAAAATGAAGAAGACCATCTAAGTGCAGAAGATGTATACCTCCTCGTTAAAGAAAAATCTCCCGAAATTGGTTTGGCGACTGTCTATCGGACATTGGAACTTTTGACAGAGTTGAAGATTGTAGACAAGATAAATTTCGGCGATGGTGTATCGAGGTATGATCTCCGTCAAGAAGGCGCAGCTCACTTTCACCATCACCTGGTATGCATAGAGTGTGGAGCTGTTGATGAAATCCAAGAAGATTTACTTGAAGATGTGGAAGCAATTGTAGAAAGAGATTGGAAGTTTAAAATAAAAGACCACAGATTGACCTTCCATGGCATTTGCTATAGGTGCCAGGAAAAGTCAGATGAAACCGAATCAGAATAGAAATCGCAGAGCTGACCGCCAAGTTGTCAGTTCTTTTATTTTGGCTCTTTTCGTAAACTTTGTTGCTATTCAACATAAAATTTTAGATTATATCCTGGTAAAACCCCGGTGAGCAGGAAAGAAAAGAGTTGCTTGTTCTTTCGAGAGTAAAGCTTTGAATACAGGGGGGAAATCCGTCAGCTGGGATTTTTCTGAAAGCAACAATATCTGCGAAATTAGCCTTTTACCTAGACAAGTGAAAACGCAGTGGGTCGTGCCGTCAGAGCGGTACTGAATCACTCAAGCTTTGTTGTAACCCTGCCAAGCAGCTGCACTAAGTGACAAACCCAGGTTTTTTTACACCCAAATGGTATAAAACCCTGCATTTTCGTCATAGCTTGTAAGAAAGAATGTTTACGGAGGACAGGCGTATGTTACAAACAGGGATGAAGACCATTTGGCACACTATAAAAGTGTTTATACTGTTTACAGGCTCTACGATTCTTTTTTACTATGGTATCATGTGTATAAGCGAAGAATACGAAAGCTATCACAGATACGATGAGCCGGAAGGTGCTGCTGTTAAAGTGTTCCAGACAGTTTCAGAGGAGGAGCGGAGCTGGACTGACCGGCTATTACTTTTTTATATGAATGGGGAGTAATTAGCTTGGAGAGCCGACTACAAGATTTTATCCATTTTTTGATTGTTGAAAAGGGGCTTGCCAAAAATTCGGTGGACTCCTATCAACGCGATCTGAAGAATTATATGAAATTCCTTCAAAATGTGGATTCAGCAAACGTTTGGAATGAAGTGCAAAGGGTCAATATTACCGGGTTTCTCAGCCATTTGAAATCTGAAGGGAAGTCTGCCAAGACCATTGCCAGGCATGTGGCTTCCATCAGGTCTTTTCATCAGTTTCTTTTGCGTGAGAAAGTAACCGAACAAGACCCATCTATACATATTGAGTCACCAAAAATGGAACGCTCGCTTCCTAAAGTGCTCAGTATAGATGAAGTGGAAGCCCTGCTGGAAGCTCCGCAGGAGAGCACTCCACTTGGGATAAGGGATAAGGCGATGCTAGAGGTGCTGTATGCGACCGGAATCCGTGTATCGGAACTCATCCGGCTCCAGATGGACGATGTCCATTTGAAAATGGGGTTTGTGCGGTGTATTGGAAAAGGAAACAAGGAACGGATCATCCCCATTGGTAAGACTGCAATTGAAGTGCTGGAGAAATACCTGACGGATGGCCGTCCGAAACTGGTCAGGAAGAAGCACAAGGACGATTCCCTCTTTTTGAATCATCATGGCAAAGGATTATCCAGGCAGGGCTTTTGGAAAATCCTGAAGGGATTGGCTGCGGAAGCAAAGATTTCCAAAGAGCTGACGCCTCACACCCTCAGGCATTCATTTGCAACTCATCTGCTGGAGAATGGTGCAGATTTGAGAGCGGTGCAGGAAATGCTGGGACATGTGGATATTTCGACAACCCAGATTTATACTCATGTGACCAAGACGAGAATGAAGGATGTCTATTCGAAATTTCACCCGCGGGCTTAAAAGGCCTGCTTTTTTTATGTTCATAAAAAGATAGAAGATTATCTATGTAAACGCTTGTTTTTTGTAAGCACCGGCTTTAAAATAAGGTTGTCTGACTTCTGACAAATCAACTTTTGGTTACACCCTGAGAAACGGGGTAATATAAGCGTAAATATGACAAGGGCTGTTGAGTTTGTATCTAGGGTTCCCTGCAGGATTATTGCTTTCCCATTTTTAAAGATTGGAGCTGCAGGTGAGGCTTCCTGATGGATTAACGGAACTTGCTTATCAGCTGAAATCCAGCTTGCAGCCTTACTGATTCAAAAGAAGCAGCAAATCAATGAAGGAGGAAGAGAAACAAATGAGCAATTATACATACAAAAGAATCCACCTTGTTGTCATGGACTCTGTTGGAATCGGGGAAGCTCCCGATGCTAAGGATTTCAACGATGAAGGGGCGGATACATTAGGTCATATAGCTGAACATATGAATGGTTTGAACATGCCTAATATGGCCAGGCTCGGTTTATCGAATATCCGTGAAATAAAAGGAATTGAAAAGCAGGAACACCCTATGGCGTTCTACACAAAGATGGAGGAAGCCTCGGTAGGGAAAGATACGATGACGGGGCATTGGGAAATCATGGGGTTGAATATCAGCCAGCCATTCAAAGTATACCCTGAAGGCTTTCCTGATGAATTATTGAAACAGCTTGAAGAAAGGACAGGAAGGCCGATCATCGGAAATAAGCCGGCAAGCGGAACGGCCATCATAGAGGAACTCGGAAAAGAACATATGGAAACAGGTGCGCTCATCGTCTACACATCTGCAGACCCGGTTCTGCAAATAGCTGCACACGAAGAGATTGTGCCGATTGATGAATTGTATAAGATCTGTGAAATTGCCCGTGAGTTGACAAAGGACGAGAAATATCTCGTCGGCCGTGTCATTGCACGCCCTTTTACAGGGGAACCGGGTAACTTCCAGCGTACATCAAACAGACATGACTATGCGCTGAAACCATTTGAACGGACAGTCATGAATGAACTGAAAGACTCAGGATACGATGTCATCGCTCTTGGGAAAATTTCCGATATCTACAATGGCGAGGGGGTGACGGCGTCTGTCAGGACCAAGCACAATATGGATGGTATGGATCAAATGGTCAAGTCTTTTGAAAAGGATTTTACCGGACTGAGCTTCTTGAATCTCGTCGACTTTGATGCATTGTTTGGGCACCGCCGTGACCCCGAGGGCTACGGAAAAGCCCTCGAGGAGTTCGATGCCAGACTCCCTGAAGTCTTTGAAAGAATGACAGAGGATGATTTATTGATCATCACTGCAGACCATGGCAATGATCCGGTGCACTATGGAACGGACCATACAAGGGAGTATGTTCCTCTGCTAGTTTATTCGAAGCGAATGAGTGTCGGGAAAGAGATCCCGGTCCGCAAAACATTCGCTGACATTGGTGCAACAGTGGCAGACAATTTCAATGTGAAACTTCCGAAATACGGAGAAAGCTTTTTAAACGATATCGCTAAGGAGTCTTAATATGAAATTCGAACAGATAGAGAATGCAGCAAATTTTTTGAAAAACAAATATACAGGCAAACCGGCTATCGGCCTTATTCTGGGATCAGGACTCGGTGTGCTGGCGGAAGAAATTGAGAATCCGGTTGTAGTACCTTATAAAGAAATTCCTGATTTCCCGGTTTCCACAGTGGCCGGCCATGCAGGACAGCTGGTATTTGGCCAACTGTCCGGTAAAGAAGTCGTGGCCATGCAAGGAAGGTTCCACTTCTATGAGGGATATGGTTTCGATAAAGTCACCTTTCCTGTCCGTGTGATGAAAGAGCTTGGCGTGGAATCCCTGATTGTTACTAACGCAGCAGGAGGGGTTAATGAATCCTTCCAGGCTGGTGATTTGATGATCATTTCCGATCATATCAATAATATGGGAGGTAATCCTCTGATTGGTCCTAATGATGACCGTCTTGGTGTCCGTTTCCCTGACATGTCGGAAGCATACAGTAAATCACTCCGTGAACTGGCAAGAACAGTGGCTGAAAAGCTTTCACTGGACATTAAAGAAGGTGTGTATGTTGGAAATACAGGCCCCGTTTATGAAACTCCTGCCGAGGTGCGCATGTTAAGGACACTTGGAGGAGACGCGGTAGGAATGTCTACGGTCCCGGAAGTCATTGTTGCAAGGCATGCAGGCTTGGATGTGCTGGGGATTTCGTGTATTTCCAACATGGCAGCAGGAATCCTTGACCAGCCCCTTACTCACGATGAAGTAATCGAGACAACCGAAAAGGTTCGCGCAGACTTCCTTGATTATGTGAAATCTATCGTTAAATCGATGTAAAGAATGATGAATACTGCAGGATGACTATGTTTTGAGGTGAATGGAAATGAGAATGGTTGATGTAATTGAAAAGAAACGGGATGGCAAAGAGCTTACCCCGGAAGAAATAAATTATTTTGTTGAAGGTTATACAGATGGAAGCATCCCTGATTATCAGGCGAGTGCGCTGACTATGGCGATTTTCTTCCAAGGCATGTCTGAAAGGGAGAGAGCGGACCTTACCATGTCAATGGTGCAATCAGGTGATCAAATTGATTTATCGGCAATTGAAGGCGTCAAGGTCGATAAGCACTCAACGGGTGGTGTCGGTGATACGACTACATTAGTGCTCGGACCTCTCGTTGCTGCCGTCGGTGTGCCCGTTGCGAAAATGAGCGGAAGGGGCCTTGGGCATACAGGTGGTACAATCGATAAGCTGGAGGCAGTCCCTGGTTTTCATGTTGAAATTGACAATGATGAATTTACCCGCCTGGTGAATGAAAACAAGATTGCCGTCATCGGACAAAGTGGAAATCTGACACCTGCTGACAAAAAATTGTATTCACTTCGTGATGTGACGGCGACAGTTAACAGTATTCCCTTAATCGCTTCTTCCATCATGAGCAAAAAAATTGCTGCAGGCGCAGATGCGGTTGTCCTTGATGTCAAAACAGGGGCTGGAGCTTTCATGAAGGAGCTCGGGGACTCACAGGAACTCGCACAGGCGATGGTCAACATCGGCAACAATGTCGGCCGCAGAACAATGGCCGTTATCTCCGACATGAGCCAGCCGCTTGGATTTGCGATCGGGAACGCTCTGGAAGTAAAAGAAGCGATCGATACGCTTAAGGGCGAGGGACCGGAAGACTTGACAGAGCTTTGCTTGACATTGGGAAGCCACATGGTTTACCTTGCAGGAAAAGCTGCAACCCTCGAACAAGCCCGTGAAAAGCTGGTTTCAGTGATCAAGGATGGATCAGCTTTGAACAGCTTTAAGCTTTTCTTGAAATCCCAAGGCGGGGATGAGTCTGTCGTCGATGAACCTGAGAAGCTGCCAAAAGCTGCGCACGTCCTTGAACTTGAAGCAAAGGAAGACGGATATGTTTCAGAAATCATCGCTGATGCAGTGGGCACTGCGGCTATGTGGCTGGGCGCAGGAAGAGCGACAAAAGAGTCAGAAATCGACCTTGCTGTAGGGCTGGAACTGAGAAAGAAAATCGGGGATAAAGTCCAAAAAGGTGAATCTCTTGTGACGATCCACAGCAATAGTGAAGATATCGCTGATGTTAAGAATAAACTTTACGAAAGCATCAAAGTGACTAAGAACAAAGTCGATGCTCCAGTGCTGATACACGGGGAAATTAAAGAAACAAAATAATCAGGTTGATTAGTCAACCCAAAAAGGCAGGTGATCTTTCAGGATCATCTGCCTTTTTTATGAAAATTTTACATTGCTTACATAATTGGCGGGAAATTAATGAAAAAAATCCTTGGAAATCACTGTATAAAAAAGATAAGGATGGAAAAAATGGGGCTATGCATGTAATGAAATTATTTACATTGAATGGAGGACCAGGAATGAAACGAATGATATCGGCCATCCTTATGTTGGTATTGATCTCTTCCGCTTTTGCTCCGTTTGCTGCGGCAGAGGAGAAAAAGACTGAATTAGCGGAAGGCGCTAAATCAGCGATAATGATTGAAAGAGATACGGGAACGGTTTTATATGATAAAAACAGCCATGAGAAACTGCCGCCGGCATCCATGACAAAAATCATGACAATGATCTTGATCATGGAAGCCATTGAAAAGGGCCAGATTAAATGGGAAGACAAAGTCAGGACAAGTGAATACGCTGCATCAATGGGAGGCTCCCAGATTTTCCTGGAACCTGGTGAAGAAATGACAGTCAAAGAAATGCTGCTTGGCATTTCAATCGGTTCTGCCAATGATGCCTCAGTAGCGATGGCAGAACATATAGCAGGCAGTGAAGAAGGCTTCGTCGAGAAAATGAACGAAAAAGTTAAAGATCTGGGATTGAAAGACACGAATTTCAAAAATCCCACTGGCCTGCCTGCAAGTGATCATGTCAGTTCAGCACATGATATGTCGATGATGGCAAAAGAATTATTACGGCACCAGGAAATCACTAATTTTACAGGAACGTATGAATCCTACCTGAGAGAAGATACGGATAAGAAATTCTGGCTTGTGAACACAAACAAGCTCGTAAGGTTTTATCCTGGAGTGGATGGATTGAAAACAGGCTTCACCAATGAGGCAAAGTACTGCCTGACCGCAACGGCTAAAAAAGATAATATGAGGGTCATTGCAGTCGTCTTCGGCGCGCCGACACCAAAAGACCGCAATGCAGAAATCAGCAAGATGTTTGACTATGCCTTCAGCCAGTATAAGACCCAGCCACTCTTTGAAAAAGGAGCAAGTGTAGGCAAGACGAAAGTGTCCAAAGGGAAGGACAAAGAAGTTGAAGCAATGACAAACGAACCTGTTTCGCTTCTAGCAAAAAAAGGTGAAAAACTTGATGGAATCGAGAAAAAAGTGAAACTCGATAAACTGAAGGCCCCAGTGAAAAAGGGTGATGCAATCGGGAAGCTTGTCATTGAGAAAGATGGCAAACAGCTTTCTGAAACTCCTCTCGTGGCTAAGCAGGACGTTCCTCAGGCAAGCTTCTGGCAGCTATATAAGCGTGCATTCGGAATGTTCACGAAGACCGGAAAATAAACTAAGCCTTCGAATAAAAAAAACAGCATAAATTGTCTGATTTCTTCTAGTTTTGTCTTGTAGGAGGAATTTAGGAATACAGAGTAGAATTGACTCACTATACGACAGAGAAGGAGGCCTGTTATAGTGAGTCTTACTATTGGTCTGGAAGTTAAAAGTGATGTTCTTTGCATTCGTCTGAGCGGGGAACTGGATCACCACACAGCAGAAAAATTGAGGCAGCAAGCTTCTCAATTGATTGAAGAACGCGGAATCAAGCACATCGTACTGAACATGGAAGCCCTTGGATTTATGGACAGCTCTGGACTGGGTGTGATTTTAGGAAGATATAAGCAAATCAAACAAAAGCATGGAGAAATGGTTGTCTGTGCGATTTCCCCTGCAGTCAAGAGGCTGTTTGAAATGTCAGGCCTATTCAAGATTATACGTTTAGAGCCGTCTGAAGAGTATGCATTACAAAGTCTGGGGGTTGCCTGATAATGAAGAACGAAATGAACATCCAATTCAGTGCGGTGAGCCAAAATGAATCATTTGCCCGTGTGACGGTAGCTTCCTTTATCGCACAGCTTGATCCGACAATGGATGAATTGACGGAAATCAAGACAGTCGTTTCAGAAGCGGTCACCAATGCAATAATTCATGGTTACGATAATAACCCAAACTGTTTCGTCTATATTTCGGTCAAGATGGAAGATGGGTTCGTTGATATGGAAATCAGGGATGACGGTATCGGCATTCAGGATGTGGAAGAAGCCAGACAGCCGTTATTTACGACTAAACCAGAGCTTGAACGTTCGGGAATGGGCTTTACAATCATGGAAAACTTTATGGATGAAATAGAAGTGAGTTCGCACCCAGGAGCAGGCACAACCGTTCGTTTAAAAAAGCATTTAGCTAACAGTAAAGCGCTATGCAATTAAGGAGCCATGCTAATGGATGTGGATGTTAAGAAGGACAAAGAGCAAAGCTTCCTGAAGGATTCGGAAGTTAAGGAGCTCATACAGCGAAGCCAGGAAGGTGACCAGTCAGCCAGGGACTTGATCGTCCAGAAGAACATGAGACTCGTATGGTCGGTTGTACAGCGCTTTCTGAACCGGGGTTATGAACCTGATGATCTGTTTCAAATCGGTTCAATCGGTCTGTTGAAGTCAGTGGATAAATTTGACTTGTCCTATGATGTGAAGTTTTCCACCTACGCTGTCCCGATGATCATTGGAGAGATACAAAGGTTCATCCGGGATGACGGTACAGTGAAGGTAAGCAGATCGTTGAAAGAAATGGGCAACCGGATCCGGCGGGCGAAAGATGAATTGTCCAAGACACTGGGAAGGGTGCCGACAATTAATGAAATTGCCGCCCATCTCGAACTTTCCCCTGAAGAAGTCGTCATGGCACAGGAAGCAAGCAGGGCCCCGTCCTCTATTCATGAAACAGTATATGAAAATGATGGCGACCCCATAACTCTCCTTGACCAAATATCCGATAATTCAGACCAGAAATGGTTTGATAAAATCGCCCTGAAAGAAGCAATCCGGGAGTTGGACGAAAGGGAACGCCTGATAGTTTATCTCCGGTATTACAAGGATCAAACCCAGTCAGAGGTGGCAGACCGCCTCGGTATTTCCCAGGTACAGGTTTCAAGGCTGGAGAAAAAAATCCTGCACAATATGAAAGAAAAAATGAATATGACGTAAAGGGAAAGAGGCCGGGACAAAAGCTTTTCAGTAACTAAAAAAGCCGAACTATTTTAGAAATGCTATCTTAGCATTCTAGATTAGTTCGGCTTTTTGAATTCAATTAGATCTTAAGTGAAATTAGCATTCGGCTATAGACGCTAATAAAATAGTCATGTCCCAGCCTCTTTTTTTGATTCTGCAGCTGATCAACGGCCCTCGCTACAGTATGAAGCCTGCAGCCAAATGATCACAAGAGGGATCATCATTGCAAGAAGCGGGTTTACCATATGAGATTTCGTATTCCTGTTAATCCAAAAAAACAGTTAGCAATTATTGGCTTCATGAAATATTTGTCTGAAATCCATACTATTTATACACGCAGGAAAATAATGTTGACCAGGAAGTGAGAAGGATGGAAGGTTCAGTATATATTCGGCTTCGGCACAGGCTGCAAGTGAGACCGGAAAGCAGTATCCAGCTAGAAAATACTGCCCAGATCATCGCCCCTGAACATTATCTTCAGGCCATTCGGAAGATCGTTCTTCATAAGGTGACCAAAGAGGATAAGAATATTATCATCCTTGACCTGATGAGAGTGATTTCGCAGATCAAATCGGTGCTTCCAAATGTGGATGTTCAAACGATCGGTCCTTCCCAGACGATCGTGGAAGTGGTATATAAGCGGAAAAAAGTTTCACCGGCATTATTTGCGGCTGTCTGGCTATTGCTGTTTATTGGCGCAGCAATGGCAATCATGAATTTTCATGAAGATGTGAGCATGCGGGAAGTGCATCAGCGCCTTTACTTAATGATGACAGGCAAGGAAGACCCGCATCCATTGTTATTTCAAGTACCTTATTCCTTCGGTTTAGGATTAGGGATGATCTTATTTTTCAACCATGTATTCCGAAAAAGGATTAACGAAGAGCCGAGTCCCCTTGAGGTTGAAATGTTCAACTATCAGCAAGATCTCGATCAATATGTCATCATGCATGAAAATAAAGAAAGTATGAAGCATCTTGATGACGATTAACATCATCATTTTGGGATTTGTCGGTCTTGCAGGAGGGCTTGCTGTAGGTTCTGGTTTAGTGGCATTTTTGACTGTGCTGGGAATCATTCCCCGATTGACGCAGCTCACCAAAACAATGAAAATGATTCACTTTTATGAGTGGGCGGTTGTG
The DNA here is from genome assembly GCF_003581585.1 of Bacillus salacetis. Lineage (GTDB taxonomy): Bacteria > Bacillota > Bacilli > Bacillales > Bacillaceae_B > Rossellomorea > Rossellomorea salacetis. Next base: position 18,675 of record NZ_QXIR01000013.1, on the reverse strand, counting down.
TTTGGGGCGATAATCGGGAGTGTTTTCAGTCTCAATGATTTTAAGCTGGGGCTTTCCCCTTATATTCTGATTCCCATGGGAATGCTGAGCGGAATTTTTGTCGGGATGCTTGCTGCTGCATTGACGGAGGTCTTGAATGTTCTTCCGATCCTGACAAAAAGGATCGGCATCAATGACCGCATCATCACCCTGTTGATGGCGATTGTCCTTGGAAAGGTACTTGGGTCACTGTTTCATTGGATTTATTTTGTCCGTCTATAAGCCTTGAAAGGAGAGCTCGTATGGCAGGGAAGAAAAACGTAATACTCGTTACCGATGGAGATGAATATGCCAGAAAAGCGATCGAAACAGCGGCGAGGGAATATGGAGCACGGTGCATCTCAAGGTCACAGGGGAATCCATCAATCCTGAAAGGAAGTGAAATAGTCGAATTGATAAAGTCCGCAGCAGGGGATTTGGTTATTGTCATGTTTGATGACAGCGGGTTTCTTGGTGAAGGAAGCGGCGAAACGGCCATGAAGTATGTTGCAGCTTCCGGTGAATTTAACATTCTGGGAGCCATTGCCGTCGCTTCCAAGACCCGGCAGGCCGAATGGACCAAAGTTGATGTATGTATTGATCGATTCGGAGAGCTGACGCCATATGGAGTAGATAAGTTCGGTGTCCCTGAAAATGAAATGGGAAGGATCAATGGCGACACCGTTTACTGTCTGGACCAATTAAACCTGCCGATTGTCGTGGGGATTGGCGATATTGGGAAGATGGCGCATAAAGATCATTTTTCCCGGGGTGCCCCTATCACCAAAAAGGCAGTTGAAATCATACTAGAAAGGAGCGGTTACCATGCCTAATATGAAAAGAGAAAAAACTCCTATCCCTGAAGACCTTGGAAAACTGGAACAACTGATGATAGAAACTACAGGGTTGAACAAGAGTTTTGACCTTGGAGTCAGGAAATTGAAAATCCTTAAGAAGGATGTCCATCTATATTATATCAACGGCTTATGCGACACTCAGTTCTTGATGAGAATAGTAGAGGATCTCGTTGAAGTCAACGATCATGAACGAATGTCATCAAAGCTATACGAAATCATCCACAACCGGATTCCGCACCAATCAGTCGAGCCTATGAAAACAGTGGAGGAAATGGTGGATGAAGTATTATCCGGACTGGTCGCTTTTGTAGTAGAAGGCGAACAGGAAGCGTTGATTGTCGATGTAAGGAGTTATCCTGGCAGGCAGCCGGAAGAACCTGATACAGAAAAAGTTGTAAGGGGTTCCCGTGATGGCTATGTTGAAAATATCATTGTCAATACGGCTTTGACGAGAAGAAGGATAAGAGACCCCAGACTGAGGTTCGAGATATTCAGGATAGGAGAACGGTCCAAGACGGATATCTCTATTGCTTACATTGAAGATGTTGCGAATCCCTCGCTGATCAAAGTAATCAAACAGGAATTGAAGAATATCAAAATTGACGGTTTAACAATGGCTGATAAAACGATAGAGGAGTTCCTCGTGAAGCAGGGATACAATCCATATCCGCTGGTAAGGTATACAGAAAGGGCGGATATCGGAGCCACCCACCTTCTGGAGGGGCATGTACTCATCTTTGTTGATACGTCTCCAAGCGTGATCATCACTCCAACTACGTTCTTCCATCACCTGCAGCATGCTGAAGAGTACAGACAATCGCCAGCGGTTGGTACATTTGTCAGGTGGGCCAGATTTATCGGACTTCTTGCCAGTTTGTTCCTTCTGCCTTTATGGTACTTATTTGTGATGGATCCATCTCTTCTCCCCGAGCCTCTTGAGTTCATAGGACCGAATGAAGAAACCAATATTCCCGTAATAGCACAGCTGCTGATTGCTGACATGGGAATTGAATTTCTGAGGATTGCCGCAATTCATACTCCGACACCGCTCTCAACAGCAATGGGGTTGATTGCAGCAGTTCTCATCGGTCAGATTGCGATTGATGTGGGAATGTTTGTACCAGAAGTCATCTTATATGTCGCAGTGGCCGCGATAGGAACCTTTTCGACACCAAGCTACGAACTGAGCGTAGCCAACAAACTTTTCCGGCTCGCTTTATTGATTGTAGTCGCGTTGTTCCATGTTCCCGGACTGATGGTTGGAGCCACTGTATTCCTCCTTTTCCTGATTCATATACGTTCACTGAACACTCCGTATTTATGGCCTTTCTTGCCTTTCAGTCCAAAGGCCTTTATGCAGATCATCATCAGGAGGGCGGTGCCCGGGTCGAAAATAAGGCCGAGTATCGTACAGCCGAGGAATAAATATAAGCAGCCTGCAAAGTCCCGTTAAGATTGCAACACCTTTCATTCTGTGATAAATTTACTTTTAATTACTAAAGCGATAAAGTAAAAGGGATGAGAAGAATGCACTTAAATGGAACAGCAAAAATAAACAGCCTTGATCACCTCGAAATTGGCGGGGTAGATACAATTGAATTGGCAAAAGAATTCGGAACGCCGCTTTATATTTATGATGTTGGATTAATCAGGGAGCGGGCCAGGGGCTTTAAGAATACATTTGAGAAAATGGGAATCAAGGCTCAAGTTGCATATGCGAGTAAAGCTTTTTCATCGGTTGCCGTTTTTCAGCTTATGAATGAAGAAGGATTGTCCTTGGATGTAGTCTCAGGGGGGGAGCTATTCACAGCGATGAAAGCAGGATTCCCTGCTGAGCGGATTCATTTTCACGGGAATAATAAAAGTGAAGAAGAGCTGAGAATGGCTTTGGAACACAAAGTAGGCTGTATTGTGGTTGACAACTTCCATGAATTGCAGCTCCTTGAAACAGTATGCCGTGATATGGACCAAAGCATAGATGTCCTGATCAGGGTGACGCCGGGAATCGAAGCTCATACCCATGACTATATCCTGACAGGACAAGAGGACTCTAAATTTGGTTTCGGTCTGGAAAACGGCCAGGCAGAGGAAGCTTTATTGAGAGCCATTAAATCTTCACATATAAATGTCCTGGGATTGCACTGTCATATCGGGTCCCAAATCTTTGAAACGACCGGATTCGTTCTGGCTGCGAGCAAAATCATCGGGAAGCTTTCAGAATGGAAGGTTCAACATGACTACACCGCTGAGGTATTGAACCTTGGTGGAGGCTTCGGGATAAGGTACACGGGTGAAGATGATCCGATCCCTGCTTCTCGATATGTGGAGGAAATTATTTCAGAAGTGCAGAAGAAGGCAGAAGAATTTAATCTGGGGATGCCTGAAATATGGATTGAGCCAGGCCGCTCTTTAGTCGGTGATGCTGGAACGACTTTGTACAGTGTCGGTTCAAGTAAAGAGGTGCCGAATATCAGGAAATACCTTGCAGTAGATGGAGGGATGAGTGATAACATCCGTCCTGCGCTTTATGAAGCTAAGTATGAAGCCATCCTTGCAAATAAAGCTGGACAACCTATCCAAGAAACGGTCTCCATTGCCGGAAAATGCTGCGAGTCCGGGGATATGTTGATTTGGGACCTGCCGCTGCCTGAATCGGCACAAGGGGATCTTCTGGCAGTTTTCTGTACAGGGGCATATGGTTATTCCATGGCAAATAATTATAACAGAATCCCAAGACCGCCGGTGGTTTTTGTGGAAAATGGCCATGCAAAGCTTGTCGTCAGAAGAGAAAGTTTTGAAGACCTTGTTAAACTGGACTTGTCCCTTATAGATTAATACATTATAGTAGAGGCTGACGCCCATGTCAGTCTCTTTTTTTAGGTTCTTTTCGTAACCTTCGCTGCTGCTGATACTATTTCACTTGCTATTCATGATAAAAACCCCTGTAAGCAGGAAAGAAAAAAGACGTTGTTTATCAGAAGAAATATCCGGCTCGGGGATTTTTCCGAAACCATCAATTATTTCGAGGTATGATTAATTGATTTATGAACCGGAGGGTGACCTACTGAAGCAAAAAATAACTATATTTTATGGAGCAAAATCCCATTTTATAGAGTATGTACCAAAGGAGCTGCACGAATGATGAGGAAGAAAAATATACTATTATTCATCCTGCTCCTGATCCTTTCGATGGGTTGGGGAGTAGTTTATTGGATGTTTTTCGCAAGTTGATGAAATGCCACTGCCGGCTCATCCATGCGAATAATGTTGAATCTTTTGCTTAATTTTAGTAAGATATAAACGGTTAAGATGATCACGGAATGAATAAACTTTGTGCAGAGGATGCATAAATTATAACGAGGGGTCTTTTATGCTTATACGTTACAAAAAAGCTTTTGAGAAAATTGCAATGGGCTTGCTGTCTTTTATGCCGCAGGAAAAAGATTTGAAAAAGCTGCAGCAGACGATGCTGAATTATGAGCAGGAAAATGACTGGCAGTTATTTCTGTGGAAAGACGAGGATATAGTGGGCTTGATCGGTGTTGTCATCGGGGAGGAAGCAATTGAAGTAAGGCATATTTCTGTCAATCCTTCTCACCGGCATGAGGGGATAGGAAAAGCCATGCTCCGTACGCTGAGCGATATCTATTCCAACAAGATGCTTAAACCGAATGAAAATACCGCTGCATTTTTCGAGAAATGTGATTTAAATAACAAAGAATTGGATATATAAATCGGAGTTTTTGGACTCTGTAATTTAAAATCAATTATGCAAAGACCGCTGAATCCGGCATTTATAAGGGATTATTATTACAGGTTGCGGCAAAGTATATGAATGCACTGCAAAAGACTGACATACAAACTTGTCAGTCTTTTTGTTTTTTTCTCATAAGGAGTGCTTTTTCGCGTTCCCTGATCACTTCCGTGCGGTCACGCCGGGAATGGCGATGGATGATTGATGCAGGAACTCTTTGGTTGGAACTGGATTCCCCGCATTTTGCTTGAAGCATTTGCTTTAGTTCATTACTTACCGGGAGCCGGATACTTATATACCTTTCTCCGGAGATTATGTTTTCAATGGTTTGTTCCATGATCTTCTGCAGCCTTGACGGGTCAATTCCGAGTTCTTGGAGTGAGCGTTTATGGTGTTTGAGATTTGCCCATCCTTTCTGCATCATCCTGGCAGCACCGGTCCTGTTTTGTCTCCGGAAATGATAGAAACCCACCGCGACCTGAATCAGCCCGACCCAGACAGAATCCCTGTTGCCTGGATCAGTTTTCTTCCAATATTCCTCCAGAACTTCATGGCATTCAAAGTAATCCCTGTCGCAATGGAAATGAATGAGATAATCTAAATATTCCTTTGGATAGTTCATAAGAATCGCACCCCTTCTTCAGCTGATTTTATCATATCCATTCGCTGTTAAGAAAATAGTAATACTAAATTTACTCTTGGAGAATATCCTATAATCCACTATACTAATAGTTAGTCTAAAAATGCGTTTTTTATAGAATTGGTGGTATTATGGAGTATAATGTTAAAATTGATGCCTTCGAAGGTCCTTTGGATCTGTTGTTGCATCTGATTCATTCATTGGAAATTGATATTTATGACATTCCGATGGCGCAAATCACAGAACAGTATTTATTATATATACATACGATGAAAGAATTGGAACTGGACGTCGCAAGTGAGTATCTTGTGATGGCGGCAACGCTGCTGGCAATCAAAAGCAAGATGCTTCTGCCAAAACATGAAGAAATGGACAATGAAGATGATTTTGAAATAGAAGATGATCCACGTGATGAGCTGGTTGATCGGTTGATAGAATATAAAAAGTATAAAGAAGCGGCAGAAGAACTGAAGACCCGGGAAGAAGAAAGGGGTCAAATGTATACGAAGCCGCCAAGTGATTTATCACAATTTGCGGATGAGAGTACAGCAGGCAGGCTGGATCAGGATATAACCATCTATGATATGCTCGGTGCCTTTAACAAGCTGCTTCGTCGAAAGAAATTACAAAAACCTGTAACCACAAAGATATCACGGCAGGAAATTCCGATTGAAAAAAGAATGGATGAAATCCTGGTCCATCTGAAGGGTTCACGAAAGAAACAAAAATTCTTTTCTTTGTTTCCGTATGAGGACAGGGAACATATCGTGGTCACTTTCCTTGCTGTCCTGGAGCTTATGAAAAGGAAACAGATCGTGGTAAGGCAGGAACAGAACTTTGACGACTTTACTGTGCAGTCAGCAGAGGAGGCTGAACTTGTTGGGAATCATTAATTGGAAGGGAATATTGGAAAGCCTGCTTTTCGCTGCGGGGGATGAGGGGCTTTCCCTAAAACAGATCTGCGCTGTTCTTGAAGTCGAAGAGCATCAGGCGCTGGAAATCATAGAGGGACTCTTCACAGAGTATAACAAGGATGAAAGCAGGGGGATAATCCTTACTGAACTTGCTGGAACATATCAGCTTGTTACCAAAAAGGAACACGCACCTTACTTAAAAAAACTTGTTGAATCTCCGAACGTTAACTCTCTTTCACAGGCTGCTCTCGAGACTCTTGCTATTGTAGCCTATAAACAGCCGATTACCAGAGTCGATATAGAGGAAATAAGAGGTGTGAAAACCGAGAGGCCTCTGAGCACCCTTACTGCCAAAGGACTCATCAAAGCTGTTGGAAGAGCAGAACGAACAGGCCGTGCCATCTTGTATGGCACAACTAAAGAATTTCTGGATTACTTTGGATTGAAAGACATCAGTGAACTCCCTCCGCTTCCGGAAAACATCGACGAAGAGTTCATGTCGGAAGATGCAGATTTATTTTTTGAAAAATTTCAGGAAACTCTCGATTCTCAGTCCTGACATTATGGTACTATTAATACAAGCTGATCCAAGGAGACGGTGCTTGCTTCTTCAAATCAGCTTTTCCCTGAATTTCATTTTCTGAAAGTTCGAAACTTTATACCTGCACAGGAATTGAAAGGATTTATCGTCATAGAATGGAAAAGGAAACAGTGTAACTGAATTTTTTACTACCAAATGCATGATATGGAGGGATTTTATGAGCAATCCTATCGTCAAATCACAAGTTGAAGAAGTACATACTTTCCTTGAAAAGACAGTTGCGAATCTTGAAGACTACCTTAATAATGTGACAATTGAAATGCTGCTGAAGGAAAAACATGGGGATAGGGCTTACTACGAAGGGATTCTCTCCAATATGAGAAGGCTTCTTGTGCATTGTGAGGAAGGCCTGGATTCATGTCATATCGTTTTGCAAAACGAGCCATTCATTAAAAGGGCTGCGGAGAAAACTCTATACAGGATTTATCATCAATGCATAGAAGAATTCTTTTCGCCAAGATACGATTTATGGTATGAAGACAGCAGATCAGCCTATACTGGAAGGAATTCAATCATGTTCCGGCAAGAACTCCCTGAAAGCATTGTAAATCTGATGACAGCAGCTGAAGGGGACTTCCAGCAGACGAGGGAAGAACTAGAATATTATGAAACAGACTTCCGGACGAAAATTACACAGTCACGTGGATGAATAATTCTGAAACAGCAAGTGCCGCAGGTGCTTGCTGTTTTTTTTATTGCAGCAGCATCAGGGATTTGAAGGTTCATATCCCCATCTTGAGTGACTGCCCGGCTTCCCAATATGGTTGTATTTGATCTATTCGCCACCGCTTTTGTCTTTGAAGAAGGAATCATATTTACTCCTCTTAAGCATAGACTTGTACAAACAGTTTTGGACAAGGAAAGGAAGTAGATGTCTATGAAGAAGAGGAGAATCCAGGCCTACATATGTACGGTTTTCATATTATCCATTATTTTTTCTTCTTTTAACGGAACAGCCGAAGCGGCTCCTTCAGTCAGTGCTCAGAAGGCCATTGTCATAGATCAGGATACAGGAAGAATCTTATATGAGAAAGACGCAAACACCCAAAGCAGGATTGCAAGCATCACAAAGATCATGACAGCGATCCTGGCCATTGAGTCAGGCAAGCTGGATGAAACGGTGAAAGTCAGTGATAATGCGGTAAGAGCGGAAGGGTCGTCAATTTATTTAAAGCCAGGTGAAAAGATTAAGCTGGAGGACCTGGTCTTCGGATTGATGCTCAGGTCAGGAAATGATTCTGCTGTTGCGATTGCAGAGCATGTAGGCGGAAGTCTGGATGGTTTTGTTTACTTAATGAACAAGAAAGCTGAAGAAATCGGAATGAAAAATACCCACTTCTCCAATCCCCACGGCCTGGATGACCACGAAGACCATTATTCATCTGCTTACGATATGGCCATCCTGACAAGGTATGCTATGCAAAATGAAAAGTACAGGGAGGTGGCGGGCACCAAAGTCCATACATCACCTGACCCTGAAAATGACTGGGACAGAAAATGGAAAAACAAAAACAGGCTCCTGACAGAATTATATAAGTACTGCACAGGAGGTAAAACAGGATATACCAAAAGGGCGAAAAGGACCTTGGTCACCACAGCTACAAAAGGGGGACAAAACCTGATTGCTGTTACCCTGAATGGACCGGATGACTGGAATGATCATATTCAGATGTTCGAGTATGGATTTAAAAACTTTGATACTGTAATCGCGGTATCCGAAGGCAAGGTTGATGATATAAAGGACCCTTTTTATGAAAATAAGATATATATCAAAAGAGACGTGCTGCTGGCATTGAAAAAAGAGGAGATTGAGACGGTAAGGGTTGAGTATAAGCTCCTGAAACCAAAAGAATCCTGGAAGGACGCTGTAGTCCCGGAAGTGGTGGGGAAGGCAGTGATTTATATGGGCGGTGAGCAAGCAGATGCTGTACCTCTGTATTACAGTCAGGTCAAGGTGAAAGAGAAAAAAAGCTGGTGGATGTTCTGGAAACAGTCTTTCATTACTGTTCTCGGAGTGAAAACGGATGGTTAATTATATCTGGGTCGCCATGACAATCATTGGGTTGATCTTTGCAGCGGTCAACGGGAAGATGCAGGAAGTGAATGAAGCAATCTTCCAATCAGCTAATGAAGCAGTAACTCTTTGTATCGGCCTTATCAGCATCCTGGTTTTCTGGCTGGGAATCATGAGGATCGCCCAGGATTCCGGCCTTTTGGATAAGCTCTCATACTTGTTTCGTCCGATTGTCAAAAGATTATTCCCGGAAGTTCCTGCGGATCATCCAGCGATGGGCTATATTCTTTCCAATATGATGGCCAACATGTTCGGACTGGGAAATGCGGCAACCCCTTTGGGAATAAAAGCCATGGAACAACTTAAAGAATTAAATGGAGGCAGGGATTATGCAAGCCGGTCGATGATCACCTTCCTTGCCATCAATACGTCAAGTTTAACCATCATCCCCACGACCGTGATTGCCATTCGAATGAACTATGAATCTGCCTCGCCTACCGAAATTGTCGGTCCGACTCTGGTCGCGACGTTTCTATCCACAATAGGGGCAATCATGATTGACCGCTATTTTTACCGCAGAAGAATCCGCAATGGAGTGAAATGATATGCAGATAATATCGACTATTTCGTTATGGCTGATTCCGATGCTGATCGGAGTCATACTTTTATACGGAACATTCAAGAAAGTGCCTACGTATGAAAGCTTCGTGGACGGCGGAAAAGAAGGAATCAAGATCGCCATTTCGATTATCCCCTTCTTGATAGGAATGCTGGTGGCCATCACAGTCTTCAGAGCTTCAGGAGCTTTAGAGTTCTTTGTATCTTTAATTGAACCGATGCTGAACGCGATGGGAATTCCAGCGGACATAGTTCCCCTGGCCATCATCAGGCCGATATCCGGCACGGCAGCACTTGGTATGGTAAGCGACTTACTTGCGACTCACGGCCCCGACTCCTTCATAGGCAGGCTCGCTTCAGTCCTGCAGGGCAGCACCGATACCACCTTCTATGTGTTGACTGTTTACTTTGGTGCAGTAGGTATCAAGAAGATGGGTGATGCCCTGAAGGTTGGCCTGCTTGCAGACCTGATCGGCATAGCAGCCGCCATTGTGATCGTCACATTGATGTTTAGATGAATGTACGCGATTGTATGTTTGTATGTTGCTTTAACGCATCACCGCGGCGGGGGACAGTCCCCTGTTACTTTAACGTATCACAGTGCTTCAGCGCACTCCCAATTGAACTAATAACGCCCCGATTCGATAATCCCCGGGGTGTTATTATGGTTTTGGTGCATAAGTGTGAAGTTAGATGCATAACCATTTTTCGTTGGAAAACTAGTCCCTTTTAAGCAGGATTTTTGATGTTTTTGTAAGAATTTTCAGTACAAGTAAGGAAAGGAGTGATAGATTGATTGTAAAAAAGAGATCAGTCCCTGTCAGAATTCAACAAAATGAGGCGCTTTTGGGTAGGCTGGATCCCTGTCATCCGAAAAGAGAGCTTATTCAGGAAGATTTATCAAAAAGGGCAGCCGGCTACAAAGGCGAATGCTCCGTTGATTACTATCTAAGCTTTTTATCAGAAAAAGAGTACCATATTTTTCACAGCCTCAGACTTCCACCTAAAGATGTGCACTTCCAATTGGATATTCTCCTGATTTCCCCTAAACGAATCATTCTTCTTGAAGTCAAAAACATATCTGGCACTGTTGTATTCGGAGATCCGTTCAATCAGCTCGTCCGATTAAAAGATGATGTTGAAACAGGCTTTGAAAATCCAATCACTCAAGTGCGCCGTCAACGATTTCAACTTATCAAGTGGCTGTCTAAGAATAATAATTTCCCCCTGCCTCTCCCATTGAATATTTTGTAGTCTTCAGCAATCCATCCACGATTATTAAATCAACCTCCAATGACTCAAATCTTTTTCAGACTGTTTGCCACGCCAACCAAATACTCTCCAAACTTGAAAAGCTGGAGAGGTCATCACCAGTCCAATCATTAATCGACAACAAAATAATCAAGAGATTGGGAAGGCAGCTTCAAAAGCAGCATAAAACGCATATTCCTGACATTCTTACGATTTACGGAATAACCGCAAAGGAGGTGAAAATGGGGTCAAATGTCCTGGATGCTCATTCATCCCTATGAAAAGAGAAAGAGGCAAATGGCTTTGTCCAACCTGTAAAATTACCTCCAAACGCGCTCACCTCCAAGCCCTCCATGAATATTTCCTTCTCTTAGGTCCGACCATCACAAATAGTAAGGCAAGAGAGTTTCTTCAAATAACCTCACTCATAGTGGCGGGCAATCTTCTTGCGGAAATGGATCTAGAGATGGAAGGAAGCAAAAGGGGATCTGTATATCAATTTAAAATTAACAAGATTTCCCCAGCCAAATAAAAGAAACTTAAAAAATGAAGGATGAAATCATTTTCGATTTCGTCCTCTTTTCTTTGAAAACATAAAGGTAATTACAAAGCTGCCAGCACCACAGTTTAAAAACCCCTGCATTACCAATACTAATAAAGGACAATCCCTTTGCATTTTATAGCTTATATGTAATAATTCATTCATGTGAAGGAATTTCAGCCGAATGTTTATACTCATGAACTTATATCAATATAAATCATATTCGAATGAAAAGGTGCTGTGAGCGTAAGCTGTGTGCCCCTGTGTAAATCCCGGGAGTCGTGCAGCTAAAAGCGTGAATCAGCAAAAACACGGAATTATTATAAGAGGTGAAAACAAATGGAACGTTTACAAAAAGTCATCGCCCATGCCGGCGTAGCTTCTAGAAGGAAGGCTGAAGAGCTGATTCTGGAAGGGAAAGTGAAAGTGAATGGAAAAACAGAAAAAGAGCTGGGAACCAAAGTATCAGGATCAGACAAAATCGAAGTGAACGGGATCCAGATCGAAAGAGAAAACAAAGTATATTATCTCCTTTATAAACCAAGAGGGGTCATCTCAGCGGTTACAGATGATAAAGACCGCAAAGTTGTAACTGATTTCTTCCCTCATATCCAAGAGCGGATTTACCCGGTTGGAAGGCTGGACTATGACACATCAGGATTGATCCTCCTGACAAATGACGGTGAATTTGCGAACCTTTTGACCCATCCAAGCTACAATATAGACAAGACCTACGTTGCCAGACTTAAAGGGATCCCCCCGAAATTCAAACTGAATGAACTGGAAAAAGGCATTATGCTTGAAGATGGAAAAACAGCTCCGGCAAAAGTGAAGACCTTGAAAATAGAGAAAAAACAAGATAAGGCGATAGTGGAAATCACCATTCATGAAGGCAGGAACAGACAAGTGAAAAGAATGTTTGAAGCCATCGGATATCAGGTTCAAAAGCTGAAGCGCGAAAGATTTGCGTTTTTGGATCTGCATGGGCTGAATGCAGGTGATTCAAGAGAGTTGACTCCACATGAAGTGAAACAGCTGAGAGCACTCGCTGAAACAGGAAACCTGTTATAGACTGCCTGACCTGAAAGAGAAAAGTGTCACACTTCATTCATAATCAGGTCCTGAAGAAAAAAACAAAAATGTTATAATAGATGGGAATATATCATCACAAACAAAAGGGACAATCACATTGTCCCCTTTCGTTTGCAGCAAAAACTGTTACATGCAAGGAGGCAATAAGGAAGATGGATAAAAAGAAACGCCGCTTGCTTATCCGTACAATCATATTGGTTGTACTGGCTGCAGCAGTCATTTATACCTTATATGCAAATTTCACGAAGGATGAGAGAGGAGTCCTTAAAGCTGGGGACCAGGCTCCTGATTTTGTGCTTCAGGATATGGAAGGCAACAGCCACCGGTTATCGGACTACAAAGGCCAGGGAGTTTTCCTTAACTTCTGGGGGACTTGGTGCAAGCCTTGTGAAAAAGAGATGCCGTATATGGAAAATCAGTACCAGGCCTTCAAAGATGAAGGAGTTCAGGTTTTAGCTGTTAATGTGGGCGAATCCGATTTTCAAGTGAACAAATTCATCGAGGAACATAATCTTACATTCCCAGTGGTAGTGGATTCAGAGAGGGATGTGCAGAATGCTTATGGTATAAAGCCGCTGCCAACCACACTTCTTATCAATCCGGACGGCAAGATTGAGAGAATCCTGACAGGGGAAATGACGGAAGCTGATATTAAGCAGCACATGGAAAGCATTAAACCTAATTAACAGTCGGCCGGGAACTCCGGCCTGAAGAATGAGGAGTTTTAGCATGAAGGAAATTAAATGTGAATGTGGGCATGTGAATCCGCATGGAACGATCCTTTGTGAATCTTGTGGAAGGGCTTTGACGGAAGAAGCAAAAAAAGACAAGCTCCATGATATGAGATACGAAGGTAGCGCCAGGCGTTCCCAAACTTACAACAAGTCAGTAATCGATAAGATCTGGAACTTCTTTTCATCCGTGAAGGTTGGAATCTGGCTGATATTGATTACCTTGATAGCTTCGGCAGTAGGGACGATCCTTCCGCAGGAAATGTACATACCAAATACAATGCCTCCGGAACAATACTATGCGGAAGTGTATGGGTGGTTTGGTGAACTGTATTATACTCTTGGCTTCCATAATCTTTATGGTTCCTGGTGGTTCCTGTTGATGATTGCATCTATCGGTATCTCACTTGTAATATGCAGTCTGGACAGGGTCATTCCATTGTACCGGGCATTGAAGAAACAAAAAGTTTCAAGGCATGCAGGGTTCCTGAAAAGGCAGAGGCTGTTCAGTGAGACGGATCTGGAAAACCCTGATGGGAAACTGCAGGAAATCAAAAAGAAAATGGAATCGAAGAGATACAAAGTCCGAGAAGAAGACGGCAACCTCCTGGCGGAAAAAGGAAGATTTTCCAGGTGGGGCCCTTACGTCAACCACGTAGGGTTGATTATCTTCTTGATTGGTGCCATGCTTCGTTTTGTCCCAGGCATGTATGTGGATAAAGTCCTGTGGATAAGGGAAGGGGAAACAAAGCCGATTCCAGGAACTAATAAAGAATATTATCTGCAGAACAAAGAGTTTACTCTCGAAAACTATGATAAGAATAGTGATAAAGAAGTATTCAATGAAGCTATTGATAAAAATGGCGTCATTGCCAAGAATTATCAGACTGATGCTGTTCTTTACCGTGCTGAGCAATCTGATGTTGCCGGTGAAAAGGCCGAAATGAAAGAAGAAAAAGAGAAAGCAATTCAGGTCAACCAGCCTTTGAAATTCGGTTCCTATGCAATCTATCAGACAAGTTATCAATTGGATGAGTTTAAGGCAATGTCATTTACTCTTTCAAACAAGACTACAAATGAAGAGTTTGGGAAGTTTACAGTGGACTTATTCGATCCGCAGGGAATGTATGAATTGGAAGATGGACGCAAGGTGGAATTAATGGGGTATTACCCTGATTTTTCGGGCTTTGATGATAAAGGGGAACCGCAAACTGAATCCCCGCTCCCAAACAATCCCGCTTTCCTCTTCAAAATGTTCTCACCTGAAAAACCTGACGGTGAAATCAGTTTTGTCGGAATCCAGCAAAACCTTGAGCCGCTCGGCGAAAATGTTTATAAAATGAATTTCGCCGGATTGGATACACGTGATGTTTCCGCACTGACAGTCAGAAAAGATCTGACTCTGTGGGTAATCGGCATCGGCGGTGCCATCTTTATGATCGGGGTCGTCCAGGGTGCGTACTGGAATCACCGAAGGATCTGGGTCAGGAAATCAGACGGAGGCTTGATTGTAGCAGGTCACACCAACAAAAACTGGCATGGATTAAAAAAAGAAATCAATATCGTGCTGGAAGGTACCGGTATTAACGAACCACTGGATCAGCAGCAGAAGGAAGTAAAAAACACAAAAGTAAATGAAGTATAATGAGTTTAGAAATATAGTTTGGCCATGGTGAAAGGCTGAAAGTTTTTCACCGTGGCCATATGAAAAAGGAGGATTTCCTGTGACGGATTTGGCACAATGGAGCAGTACTTTATTATACATTGCCTTTATTCTTTACCTTATTGCAACTCTTTTCTTCGGGGGTTCCATCCGTGATAAAAGGAATGATCAAAAAGGTGTGAACCGCTGGGGACGGATCGGTATGGGCCTTACTTTGATTGGATTTGCAGCTCAGCTGGGATACTTTTTCACCCGGTGGATTGCTGCGGGCCATGCGCCTGTAAGCAACTTGTTCGAATTTACAACGTTCTTTGGGATGATGCTCGTCGGAGCGTTCATAATTATCTATTTTCTGTATCAATCAACGATTCTGGGTCTTTTCGCATTGCCTATCGCCCTATTGGTCATTGCATATGCGAGCATGTTCCCCCGGGAGGTAAGCCCGCTTATTCCTGCACTTCAAAGTGACTGGCTGAAAATCCACGTAACGACTGTTTCAGCAGGAGAAGCGATTCTGGCCATCAGCTTTGTAGCCGGATTGATATATCTCCTGAAAAAAGTCAACCATGCCCAGGATAAGAAACAATCCTTCTGGCTTGAAAGTGTGATGTATGGCTTGATTGTTGTTGTCGGATTCATCGCTGCATCAACCACTTTCACTCTCATGGGTTACAGCTCGGAATTTCAATATGTCAATCAAGCCGGGCAGGAAGCAGTGGAAGAGTATTCAATGCCTGCTCTTGTAGTTCCACATGAGGCGGAGTTGCTGACAGCAGATAAAATGGAATCTTCTGTCGAAATGCCTGCATTCATCAATGCACATAAACTGAATACAGTGCTTTGGTCATTTATCATAGGGACAGGGATTTATTGGCTCTTGCGTCTGATAGCCAGGAAGAAAATCAGCCTGTGGATTCAAAAGTACATGAATAATGTCAATCTTGATCTTATGGATGAAATCGGATACCGCTCTGTACTGATCGGCTTTCCGGTATTCACATTAGGCGGTTTGATCTTTGCCATGATATGGGCACAGATAGCGTGGAGCCGCTTCTGGGGCTGGGATCCCAAAGAAGTATGGGCGCTTATTACGTTCTTATTTTATGCAGCATTCCTGCATTTCCGCCTCTCAAAAGGATGGCATGGGGAAAAGTCTGCCTGGCTTGCAGTGATAGGTTTCATTATCATCATGTTCAATCTTGTCGCTGTCAACTTGATTATTGCAGGGCTTCATTCCTACGCTTGATAGTATTGAAGGAAGCAATCAATGAAAGGATTGCTTCCTTTCTGAAAAAGATGTTTCCTCCGCTTTTAGTGGAGGCTTTTTTCTATTAAAATAGGGAGTAAGTACAGATTTAACCATATCCAAAGGGGGATAAAAACATGGATCAGGACGTAAAAGTTCTTATAGTTGATGATGAAGACCGAATCAGGAAGCTTTTGAGAATGTATCTTGAGAGGGAAAACTATGTCATAGAAGAAGCTGAAGACGGCGAGAGTGCACTTGAATTAGCGTTGAACAACGAATATGACTGTATCCTTCTTGATCTTATGATGCCGGGAATGGACGGGATTGAAGTCTGTAAAGAGCTTCGGGAGAAAAAGTCGACGCCTGTCATCATGCTGACAGCCAAAGGTGAGGAAGCTAATCGTGTTCAAGGATTCGAAGTGGGGACTGACGACTATATTGTGAAACCGTTTTCCCCGCGGGAAGTGGTCCTAAGGGTGAAAGCTCTCTTAAGAAGGTCTTCCAAGACCAGCTATATACATACAGACACCAAGGCAAAGGATATGATTGTGTATCCTCACCTGACGATTGATAATGATGCTCACAGGGTCACAGCGGACGGAAAGGATGTCAATCTTACTCCGAAGGAATATGAATTGCTTTACTTTTTGTCAAAAGCTCCTGATAAAGTCTTTGACCGCGAGCATCTGTTGAAAGAGGTATGGCACTATGATTTCTTCGGTGACCTAAGAACAGTGGACACACATGTCAAGAGGCTTCGCGAAAAGCTGAATAAGGTATCCGAACAGGCTGCCAAGATGATTGTGACAGTATGGGGAGTAGGCTATAAGTTTGAGGTTAATAATGAATGAGGCTCTGGCGCAGTGTTGTAGGTAAACTATGGATCACCATTCTTCTTTTAGTTGCATTCGTCCTATTCATCCTGACGATTTTACAGCTTGAATTCTTTCAAAACTATCATTTGGAGCAAGTCGAGAATGATTTGTCTGATACTGCAGAAAAGATTGCCTCTGTTGTTGAAAACCATCAGGACTTAAGTATGGGGCTTCAGATATCCAAAGAAATAGTGGATGATCCCCACAACTTAATCATTGCTGAGAACAGGAACAAGTTGTACTATGCTGAAGACATTTCAGCCGGTCATCAGCTTCTCATCCAGGAGATCCTCGATGAAAAAGAAGTGACGGCTGTCTTCAGGCAGGAGAAGCCATTCGTCAAGGAACTCCACTTAAACGGTGAGCATGTTTCGGATTTGTATCAAAATATCGTGGTTGTCGGCGCCCCTGTCCAAATTGGCGAAACATCGGGAGCGGTCGTGATTTTTCAATCTTTGGAAGAAATAAAAGAAACGACGAGGCAGACCACAAAATTGATTTTGCTGGCTGCAGGGATTGCCATCATCCTGACAACCATCTTTGCGTTTTTCCTGTCTACTCGTATTACAGCTCCGCTTCGAAAAATGCGGGAGGCTGCTTTTGAAGTTGCCAGGGGAAGGTTTGATACAAAGGTACCGATACTTACCCATGATGAAATTGGTGAATTGGCAACCGCATTCAATCAAATGGGAAAACAATTGAACTTCAACCTTCATGCCCTCAGTCAGGAAAAAGAGCAGTTATCCAGTATATTGAGCAGTATGGCAGACGGGGTCATCACGTTTAACCGGGATGGGACAATCTTGATTACCAACCCTCCCGCGGAAAGATTCCTCCAGCAATGGTACTACGAACAAGAGGGGAATGATCAAGAAGCAATCCCGACCACTTTGAGGGAACTGCTTGAACAGGTCATCCTTCTTGAAAATGAGCAGACGGGGGAAGTGAGCCTCCAGGGACGTTCTTATGTGGTAATCGTAAGTCCTTTGTATAATGAAGAGTACGTCAGGGGAGCAGTAGCTGTAGTCAGGGATATGACCGAGGAGAGGCGGCTCGATAAGTTAAGGAAGGATTTTATCGCAAATGTTTCGCATGAGCTTCGGACCCCGATTGCGATGCTTCAGGGGTACAGCGAGGCCATAGTTGATGATATTGCCGGATCAGAGGAAGAGAAAAAGGAAATCGCCAGGATTATTTATGATGAATCCCTTCGCATGGGAAGGCTCGTTAATGATCTTCTGGATCTGGCCCGAATGGAAGCGGGACATATTACCCTCAATAAAGAAAAGACGGATTTACCTGGATTCCTTGAACGGGTGACGAATAAATTCCATGGCCTGGCAAAAGAGAAAAACATCAGGTTAAGCTTCAATGGAAGGGGATCTGATGAAAGGATACCTGCTATTGATATCGACCCGGATCGATTGGAGCAGGTCCTGACGAATTTGATTGACAATGCTTTAAGGCACACTCCTGCAACAGGAAGTGTCACTGTGGACTATAAACCTTCTAAGACGGGGGTATTGGTAGAAGTCAGTGATTCGGGTTCAGGGATTTCCGAAGAAGACCTCCCGTTTGTCTTTGAACGTTTCTATAAAGCAGATAAAGCCAGAACACGAGGAAAGTCAGGAACGGGCCTTGGGCTTGCAATTGCGAGGAACATCATTGAGGCCCATAATGGGCAGATCGGTGTTCACAGCAAAGTGGACCAGGGAACGACTTTCTCCTTCTTCCTTCCTCAATAATCGTCAAATAATTCACCGGGAAGCAGGTTTAAGGGTTCTATGCTGGAGATTGCTGACGATTAATCTTGTTACACGGGAAACAATACCACACATTACTGAAACGCCCAGGGAA
>NZ_QXIR01000012.1 GCF_003581585.1 Bacillus salacetis | reverse complement strand
GATCCCCTGTGGTTTTGATTATCGTTAGGAAATCCATGAATTGCTCACATTAAATTTTCAGCTGAAAATGGACAGACCTGTCCCGTCGGCAGCTAAAAATCCAAAAATAGACATCATAAAGACAAGATACTTTTTCTCTTCTTTGATATCTAAAGTGAACGATTGCATGATATTCCCTCCTTTATGTCTAAGATATTTCTCATTATATAACTCTTTGGTGCACCCCGCAAGATGGCTGTGGCGGGTGGAAGGGATGCCGTGGTGGATTGGGGCATTGCGCCAGGGGGTGATTTCGGCATCATTTTGGGTGGGTGGGCACGATGATGCCGGAATTGCGGATGGATTAGGACATCATTCTGGGATGTGGCCCACGATGATGCCTGAATAGTTGCCGGATTAGGGCATCATTTTGGGAAGACGGCACCGGTGATGTCCCAATACCAGGTGATTTACGGCATCATTCTGGGAGGATAGCCCCGTTGATGCCTGAATAGTTGCCGGATTGGGGCATCATTTTGAACGGCAGCTGCTGATGATGTCCCAATAGCGGGGGATTTACGGCATCATTTGGGGAGGATAGCCCCGATGATGCCCGAATAGTGGCCGGATTGGGGCATCATTTTGAACGGCAGGTCCTGATGATGTCCCAATAGCGGGGGATTTACGGCATCATTCATAGGGAAATCCACGATGATGCCGGAATTGCAGCCGGATTGGGGCATCATTTTGGGAAGACGGCCCCGGTGATGCCAAAATAGCGGGGGATTTACAGCATCATTTGGGGAGGATAGCCCCGATGATGCCGGAATGGTTGCTGGATTAGGACATCATTCTGGGATGTGGCCCACAATGATGACTGAATAGTTGCCGGATTGGGGCATCATTTTGGGAAGACGGCCCCGGTGATGCCCAAATAGCGGGGATTTACGGCATCATTCTGGAAGGATAGCCCCGATGATGCCTGAATTGCTGGCTGATTGGGGCATCATTTTGAACGGCAGGTCCTGATGATGTCCAAATAGCGGGGGATTTACGGCATCATCCAAAGGGAAATCCACGATGATGCCGGAATAGCAGCCGGATTGGGACATCATTTTGAACGGCAGGTGCGGATGATGTCCCAATAGCAGGTGATTTACGGCATCATTCGAAAGGAAATCCACGATGATGCCGGAATAGTGGCCGGATTGGGGCATCATTTTGAACGGCAGGTGCGGATGATGTCCCAATAGCAGGTGATTTACGGCATCATTCGAAAGGAAATCCACAATGATGCCGAAATAGTTGCCGGATTAGGACATCATTTTGAACGGCAGGTCCTGATGATGTCCGAATACCAGATGATTTACGGCATCATCCAAAGGAAAATCCCCGATGATGCCGGAATTGCTGGCTGATTGGGGCATCATTTTGGGAAGACAGCCCCGATGATGCCTGAAAAGTAACCTGATTGGGACACCATTTCAATTCGAAGAAATCGATGACTTCCAAAAAAGAGTTAATACAGGGGCACCATAAAAAAACAAACGGGACGAGGCAGCCCCCGTCCCGTCTACACTCTCATCCCCAAATCTCTTTTGATACATCCACAATATACTTCAGCTTCGTCCATTGCTCTTCCTCGGTTAAGATATTTCCATGGTGCGTGGAGGCAAAGCCGCACTGCGGACTGATGCAGAGCTGTTCCAACGGCACATATTGTGTCGCTTCTTCAATGCGAGCTTTGATGTTTTCCTTATCCTCCAGCGTCCCGTGCTTCGAGGTGAACACGCCAAGCACAACCCTCGGTCCCCCGTTTGGTATGAAATCCAACGGTTTGAAATCGCCGGAACGGTCATCATCGTATTCCAGGAAAAATCCGTTCACTTTTTCCTTGGCAAATAACACCGGTGCAATTTTAGCGTAGCTGCCTTCAAACGCCCACTTCGACCGGTAGTTTCCCCTGCAGAGATGCGTCGTCACGATCAGGTCATCAGGCTTATCCTCCAATACGCTGTTCACCACGTGCAGGGCCAGATCAATCAATTCCTCACGGGAATAGCCGCTGTCGTTGAAGGGGATTTCGGGTGCATTGAGGCCCGCTATATATACATCATCGAATTGGAGATAGCGGCATCCTGCATCATAGAAAGCTTTTACAGCATCACGGTAGGTCTGGATGACATCCTCCGCGTACTCCTGGACATCCGGATAGATTTCCAGATTGCGGATCCCGGCATTGAATAACTGGTTGGGACTCGGGATTGTCTGCTTGGCAATCGCCCGGTCGCCGACGATCTCTTCGAATTCAACAAAATCCTGCACATGCGGGTGATTCGGATTAAACGAAACCTTCCCCGTAACACGGACATCGTATCTTTCCGTTTCCTCCCCTTTAAACTGGAATCCGTGATCAGGAACGTACCCTTCGACTCCATTTAAATGTTCAAGAAAATCGGTGTGCCAGAACCTGCGGCGGAACTCGCCATCGGTCACAGCCTGGAGCCCGACTTCAATCTGTTTGTCTACAATTCGTTTGATTTCTTCTGTTTCAATTTGGTGCAGTTCTGCCGATGAAAGGCTCCCTGCCTGGAATTCTTTCCTTGCCTGATGAATCCTCTCCGGCCGTAACAAACTCCCTACGTGATCCGCTCTGAATGGTGCAGCAACCAATGTTTTTGTCATTTGAATCCCTTCCTTTTTAAAAAAATGTAAAAAACCCTCTTCTCGGCATAAGAAGAGGGGTTGATAAACAAATTGAATGACCGTCTCTTCTTATCTTCTAGCATTACGCTACTGGAATTGGCACAGTACTAATAATAGTCCGCTGCCGAGGCATCAAAGGGCCAGTCCCTCCACCTCTCTGGATAAGAAAATGAATTACTATTAAGTTATTAAATCCACTATAAAGGGCAAACGAGCGCGTGTCAATCAATTATTTATAATTTTCGCTCAATTATTTACCTAAGGCTGCGGTTTGCGGCCGTTTTTGGCTAGGAACCGTTTATTGGGTTACTCCCGCTTGGATAACAACAATTTTTCGATGGGTGCTTCTTTTTGGTGCTTTTCCGATAAAAATAGACCCATTTTCCAAGCAGCACTTCTAAAAGTGGTCCATTCCCGCAAGTAATGGACCACTTTCCCCAGCAGCACTCAACAATTTGGTGCTTTTCCGCAAAGAATAGACCATTTTCTTCCGCGGCGCTCATCTTTTTGGTGCAATCCCGCAATCAATTGACCATTTCCCCCGGCAGCACTCAACAATTTGGTCCATTCCCGAAAGTAATACACCACTTTCCCAAGCGTCACTCCACAATTTGGTCCATTCCCGCAAGTAATGGACCAATTTCTCCAGCCCCACTTCAGAATTTGGTGCAATCCCGCAATCAATTGACCATTTCCCCCAGCCCCACTTCAGAATTTGGTCCATTCCCGAAAGTAATACACCACTTTCCCAACCGTCACTCCACTATTTGGTCCATTCCCGCTAATGCTAAGCCATTTTCCAAAACAGCAATTATTAATTCGTCCTATTCCGGTTCAACCGGGCCTTGTTTCCATCGTCCGAATCCATCAACCCAAATTACTCCTTCACCCTGGACACGGTCAGCCCGTCCCCAACGGGAAGCAGGATGGACTCTAATCGAGGATGTTTCGACACTGCTTCATTGAATTTTTTCATTATTTCGGTGTTATGTTTGGCAGGGATTTCCGGGTCTGCGACACTGCCTCTTGCCAGGACATTATCGGCAGCAATCAGTGCTCCCGGTTCGGCCACTTCTATACAGCGTTCCAGGTAGTTCTCATAATTTCCTTTGTCGGCATCAATGAAGAAGAAATCGAATCGCCTGTTCTCACCCGCCAGTTTTTCCAGGCTGTCCAGAGCAGGGCCTGTCAAATAGGAAACCTGGCCGCCAAACCCTGCTTTTTCAAGATTGCCGCGGGCGAGTTCTGCGTACTGATCCTCCAACTCAAGCGAGGTCAGTTTGCCTTCAGCGCCAAAGCCCCTTGCCAGGCAGATTCCGCTGTATCCCCCAAGAGCCCCGATTTCCAAGACATTTTTGGAGCCTGAAATGGACACCAGCATGGTGAGAAGTTTTCCGGATGAGGAGGAGACCGATATGGACGGCATCCCCTTTTCTTCTATGGATGCGAGCACCTCTTCCAATAACTCATCCTGATATCCAAACAGTGAATCGATATAATGGTTGATTTGTTTCATCCGTTATCATTCCTTTCTTGGTGAGCGTATCTTTATTAAAGACTGTTTTTCACATATATTGCTATTTTCGGTACAAAGGTTTTACTCTCGAAAAAAACGAGCAGCTCTTTTCTTTCCTTCTCACCGGGGTTTTTTAGACGATATACAAGGATGTTAGTTGAAATTTATATTGAATAGCAACAAAGTTTATGAAAAGAGCCTTATTAGACTTCTACCATGTTTCCCTTCGTTGTAATCATTTCAACTTTTTCTTCAATCGGGGTCCTTGGCCTTGCTTCCGGCACCTTCTCCGGATATCCGGTATGGATCAGGCCGACGATTTTTTCACCAGGCTTGACTCCGGCCTGGTTCCTGAAGAATGGCGAGTGGATGAACGGGCTTGTTTTCCAGATGGTTCCGATGCCCTTTTCCCATGCCGCCAATTGGAAATTTTGAATGAAGGCACTGACTGCGGCATAGTCTTCTTCCCATTCTTTCTGGCGCGGGTCTTCATTCATGACGACCAGCATGGATACCGGGGCGTTCATGATATTTTCCCTGATCATTTCCGGTGTTTTCTTTTTTCCGCCAGGATTGTTGATGATCGCTTCTGCAAGCTGCTCACGGCCGTCTTCCATGAATAAAATAAATCTCCAAGGTTCCCTGAGCCCATGGTTTGGTGCCCATGAGGCTGTGTTCAAAAGCTCAAACAAAACTTCTTGCGGGACGGCATCGCTTCTAAACCGTTTAATGGACCTGCGTCCTTTGATTGCTTCAGTGATACTCATATTTGTCATGGTCATTAATCTCCTTTTTTTCATCGGATAAAACAAATACCCATCAAGAAATGGGCATTTGTCTAAAAGAATTTACTGCTCAAGGCCTGCTTTCACTTCATCCACCTGCTGGGCAACTGAAGTCAAACCGCCGCCGGAGAGGTACCATACTGTCGGATCCAGGTAGATCATTTTTCCTTCTTTCGCAGCATTGGTTTTGTTCACGAGGTCATTATTGAACACTTCGCTGGCTTTCGCTTCTTCGCCGATTGCCTGGTCGCGGTCGATGATGAACAGGTAGTCGGGATTCTTCTCAGCAATGTATTCGAATGTAACATTCATGCCATGTGTGGAAGCTTCGATTTTTTCATCAGCCGGCTTTACACCAAAGACATCATGGACGAGACCGAAACGGGATCCGGGACCATAAGCGCTTACTTTCCCGCCTGTTGTCAGTGTAAGCAGACCCTTTTTGTCATCCGCTTTAGTCATTTCCTGAATTTCCGCTATCTTGTCATTGATTGCTGCAAGTTCTTCCTCAGCGGCATCTTCCTTGCCGAAGATTTCACCAAGAAGCTCCACATTATGAGTGAAGGACTCCATGTATTTTGCGTTATCGACACCGATGAATACAGTCGGAGCAATCTTATTCAGCTCTTCATAGGCAGCAGATTGTCTGCCGGAAATCAAGATCAATTCCGGCTCCATACCGTAGATGGTTTCGAAATCAGGTTCTTTCAAACTGCCGACATTTTCGTATTGATCATCTTCATATTTTGATAGATAGCCAGGGAGTGAGCTCCCTTTCGCCACACCTGCTACGTCAACGCCGAGCTTATCCAAGGTATCCAGTGCACCAAAGTCAAACACAACGACATTGTCAGGATTTTTGGGTACAACTGCTTCACCAAGTTCATGCTTCACGGTGATTTCTGCTTCTTCCGTATCCGTTGAGGATGTTGCTGATTCTGTACCTGTTTCTACGCTTTCTGTATCACCGGATGCTTCCTCGTTAGTACCGCAAGCTGCCAAGACGAACATCAGCATCGCTGCCATTAATAAACCTAGTAGACCTTTCTTCATGTATACCACTCCTAAAAATATTTTTTTGATATATGTTTAAATTATTTTAGATGGCCGGTTTCTGCAGGCTGCCGCTTCAATCTTCTCTGCTTACGGGGGCCATCAAAATATTTAAGACCTAAGTAAAATAGACACAGATACGGTTGCCGTTGATTTCTTCAATATGAAAATCCATCCCGAAGACTTCTTTCAAGACTTCATTGTTGATGATCTCCTCGGTTTTGCCTTCCCGGATGACTTTGCCGTGCTTCATTGCGACGATATAATCCGAATAACAGGAGGCAAAATTGATGTCATGGATGACGATGACAATTGTCTTTCCCAGGTCATCACTCATTTTCCTCAACGCTTTCATGATCTGGACGGAGTGCTTCATGTCCAGGTTATTGAGGGGCTCATCCAGCAGGATGTATTCGGTGTTCTGTGCCACGACCATCGCGATGTATGCCCGCTGAAGCTGGCCCCCGCTTAATTCATCGATGAACCTTCCCTGCAGTTCTTCCAATTCCATATACCGAATCGCTTCATCGACGAATCCTTCATCTTCTTTTGTCAGCCTGCCCTGAGAATAAGGGAAGCGGCCGAAGCTCACCAATTCACGGATCGTGATCCGCACATTCACGTTATTGGACTGCTTCAGAATCGAAATCGTCTTGGCGAGATCATTGCTTTTATAAGAAGTGATCTCTTTTCCTTCCAGGAGGACGGATCCTTCATTCCTGGGAATCAGCCTGGACACAATGGACAGCAGGGTGCTCTTGCCCGCCCCGTTCGAACCGATGAACGAGGTGACCTTCCCTTTTTGGATATTGATCGAAACATCTTCAACCACCTTCTTTTTTCCATAAAGCTTTGAAATGTTTTTCACTTCTACCATGATTTATTCTCCTTCAGCAGCAAATAAATGAAGTATACGCCGCCAATAAAGTTGATGATCACGCTTACAGTTGTCGAGAACGTGAAGACTCTTTCGACAATGAACTGTCCCCCCACAAGCGCCACAATGCTGATCAGAATCGAACCGGTGATCAGGACAGAGTGCCGATAAGTTTTTAAAAACTCGTGGGCGACATTGACGACGAGCAGCCCCAAGAATGTGATCGGCCCTACGAGCGCAGTCGAAATTGCCACAAGGATCGCAACGACAATAAGCAGGCGCTGGACGACAAAGTCGTATGGCACACCCAGGTTCACTGCCTGGTCCCTGCCCAGGGAGAGGACATCCAGATACTTGATGAACCGGAAGAAATACAGCGTGACCAGGAGCAGCAGGATGACCGACACCCACAGAAGATCTGTATTTACATTGTTAAAACTCGCAAACATTGAATCTTGCACGACGAGAAATTCATTTGGATCGATGAGCAGCTGCATGAAGGATGAAATGCTTCCGAAAAATGTCCCCATGATGATGCCGATCAGCAGAAGGAAGTAGATGTTCCGTCCTTCTTTTTTCATAAAAA
This sequence comes from Bacillus salacetis, assembly GCF_003581585.1. Lineage (GTDB taxonomy): Bacteria > Bacillota > Bacilli > Bacillales > Bacillaceae_B > Rossellomorea > Rossellomorea salacetis. The sequence goes on along the minus strand of NZ_QXIR01000012.1, from coordinate 110,238 downwards.
TGAACCGAAATAAGATGAAGGCGAACAAAACCATCAGCCCTACAGACAAGAGGTAGTGATACCCCCTGCTCATCATCGCAAGCGTCGCTCCCCCGAAAACAAATACGATGACCGTCTGGATCAGCATGTAAAGAGAGTCAAGGCCGATCAAGCTCGGTGTCAGGATCCGGTTGTTCGTTATGGTCTGGAACACCACGGTTGAAAAGGCAATGCAGCTCCCGGTCAGGATGATGGCAAAGATTTTGACAGCCCGCTTCGGAAGGATGTATCCCCAATGCTCGCCGATATCCCAGAACAAGAACAGCGCGGATAGCGTTATAGATAAGATTAAGAGAATGATAAGTTTTGGTTTATAGCCCATGCGCTCTTCTCCTTATCAGTAAGTAAAGGAAAATCCCGCTCCCGATGACACCGACAGTCAAGCCGATCGACACTTCATACGGGAAGATGATGACCCTGCCGAAAATGTCGCAGATCAAAACGAACACGGCACCCAGGAGCGCTGTATGATGCAGGCTCTTCTTCAGATGATCTCCCTGGTAAATCGTCACGATGTTCGGAATGATCAAACCCAGGAATGGCAGGGAACCCACTGTCAGCATGACGCATGAAGATACAAGAGCGACAATGACCAAGCCGATATTCACTACCTGTTTAAAATTGAGCCCGAGGTTCGTCGCAAAATCCTCGCCCATCCCGGCAATGGTGAAGCGGTTTGCAAATATGTAAGCCAGAATGACAGCAGGGATGCTGATATACAGAAGCTCATACCGGCCTTTGATGATCATGGAAAAATCACCGTGAAGCCAGGACCCGATGCTTTGGATCAGGTTGTATTTGTAGGCAAAGAACGTTGTGATCGACCCGACGATGTTCCCGAACATCAATCCGACAAGCGGAATGAAGATGGCATCCTTGAACTTGATCTTGTCGAGGATCTTCATAAAGACAAACGTCCCCAGTAAGGCAAAAACAAAAGCGACGGCCATTTTCTCCAGCATTCCGGCAGCCGGGAAAAGTATCAGCGCCACCAGGATCCCGAGCCTTGCAGAATCCATCGTCCCCGCAGTCGTCGGGGATACAAACTTGTTCCTGCTGAGCTGCTGCATGATCAACCCGACGATACTCATCGCCATCCCTGCAATCAGAATGCTGATAAGCCGCGGAAACCGGCTGATCATTAAGATTTCAAGCTGATCTTCGCTGAGATGGAAAATATCCAGCGGAGAAACGTTGGACACCCCTACAAATAAAGAGGTGATGGACAGGATCACCAACATGACCACTAAATAAATTAATTTCATACTCTTCTCCACATCTATTCATGATCTTGTTCTAATCATTAATGATAATCATTATCAATAATGATTATAAAAAAATTAGTGATCACTCACTAATCATTACTTGATTTTACCAAGTATCTTGCTTTCGAGTAAATGATAACAATTATCATTATCACTTGTCAATAACTAATTGGAAAAACTTTTCACTCTTTTCCAGATTTTCTGATTATGAAAAAACCCTGGAACGGCTTTGTACAAACTGCCGTTTCAGGGCCTTTTCATGATGAATGGTTTCGGGATTTGTCTTTCCGCAGGGATCAGAAGATTCGTTGAGCGGCGTTAGAAGAATTGGATTTTCGTAGGAATTGAGGATTTCTGCTGCTCCATGGAACCCATGGCATCATCAGCAAAATAATACTTTGACGCTTCCCTCCCTCTGAGCGGTGTTCAAGCAGTTGCAGATGAATTTATTGATCTGCTTTCCATCCCAATCGTCTGCCCCGTTTCTTGACGCAGAGTGGGTTCCATATATCTTTTTCCAAGAGGTAAAAGCCTTCTCGATCTGCAGAGATGAATAGTCCAGGCTCCTTCCCGACCCGCTGACCCCTGCATTATATGCGTGGGCATCAAGCAGCTCATACAAAACCACCGCATTGTAATTCCCCATACTGAAGCGTGCATACGCAACTTCCTCTCCTGCTTTATTGCATCCAACCATTTCGTGACTCATCAATCATCCTCCTTGATTTTAAATTTTTGCATAGAAAAAAAGAGTACTGTAATTTTGGCTATCACCCCTTTCAGGTACTATCAAAAAGAGAGTTAAAAAGGAAAGGCAAACAGACTTGGAAGGTGGGATAAAACGGAATGCACCCCTGGTTTGGAAAGGGTTTGGAAGTTTGCATTGAGAGGTGAAAAACGGCGGCGGATGAAACAAAAACTGTAACGAGGTTAAGATAATTGTTGCATAATTTATCCAGCTTGTCAGCAACTATCATTCGACAAACTGGAACCGGAGGGGGGCTTTCTTGGGGCTGGAGTTTATCTGCCTAGCGCGAGATTTTTTTAATAGGGATTGGTGTCCGAATCACCTCCGGATTCGGACTCTTTTCCTGCTTTTCCAGCCATTTTGTCCGAATCACTGCCGGATTCGGACTCTTTTCCTCTTTTTCCTGCTTTTTTGTCCGAATCACTGCCGGATTCGGACTCTTTTCCTGTTTTTCCAGCCAATTTGTCCGAATCACCCCCGGATTCGGACTCTTTTCCTGCCTTTCCGGGCCAATTTGTCCGAATCACCCCCGGATTCGGACTCTTTTCCTTTTTTTCGGGCCATTTTGTCCGAATCACCCCTGGATTCGGACTCTTTTTCTGCTTTTCCAGCCATTTTGTCCGAATCACCGCCGAACCTTCGGACTTCACCTGGATTTCTGCCCGACCCGGAATCCTTCCAATCTTGAGTCCTTCTCACACTCCCCCCACCAACACGGCCTTTACAACAGCCAACCGAATATCACCGTAGAAACGGCCACCATGACTATGGCAATCAGGATTTCGCAGGGCAGGGCCTGCAGCCGCTCCTTCATGTTCATGAAGAGACTCTCTCGTGATATATGGAAGAGCGGCCCATGAGGAAGGAAGTCGAAAGCGGCAGCGCCAGCGTTGATCATGGCCGCGCTGGCCAGGGCCGTGACCCCATGTTCCAGCAGCATGCCTCCAAATACGTTGCTGGAAATAGCCGAAGATGAAGTTGCAGAGGCGGTGGCCATCGACATGAACGCCCCTGAGAGAGGTGCAATGAAAGATACAGGCAGATGGAACATTTCCAGTCCGCTCCTGATCATATCATTCAGCGATGAATGGACAATGATCCCCGCGAGTGTCCCAGTCCCCAAAATGACAATGGCGATGCCGGACATCTTTTGGAGTCCGCTTGAGATATGGGGCTTCAATTCTTTGATCTTTCCCATCACGAGAAGACCGAATATCCCCCCAGCAGGCAAGGCAACTAACGAATCGATTTTAAGACCAAACAAAGGCTGCAAGGAAAGCAGCAGGATCGTGAACAAGGGACCGGAAACCGCTCCCCAAAGGGATGGTTCGTCTTTTTCATCCTGCTTTTCTTTTTCCGCCATCGTCACCCGGCTTCCCTTTTTACTCACCTTCTTTGCAATAAAATATGTAACCACTGCCCCGGCGGCAGCCGGACCGATTCCAGCTGCCATCACGGACGTCAATGGCAGCGAAAAGCCATCTGCGGCCGCGATTGTACTCGGATTGGGTGAAATGACATTTCCCGCCCTTCCTCCGCAGATGACGGCAATCAAAATACTGATCCGGGATATTCCCGTTCGTTTTGCAATCAATAAAGCAATCGGCGAAACCGTCAAAACGGCTGCCGCAATAAATACACCGACTGCTGTCAGCACCATCGAGGATAACGTGATCGCCAGCAGCGCTCTAGTCTCGCCCAGCTTAGACACGATTGTATTGGCAATCACCTTGGCTGCACCGGATTCAATCAGCACACCCACCAAAACACCTGCGGCTAATATGCGCAGGACGGCCGGAGTCAGCAGCTGGGCGCCGCCGATCATATAGTCAATTGTGACCGGCAGATCCAGACCTCCTATGATCCCGCCTGCACAGGCACCTGCCATCATTGCATAAGCAGGATTGATCTTTCTAAAAATCAAAATGATGGTCAGTCCCATCGCCAGGAATACACCCAAAATACTAACTTGTAACTCTATCATGTTCACCGCCTTTTGCATCCAGAACTCATAAAGATGTTAATACATACCCTTTTTCAACAAATGATACTGTGATTCCTTCCTCTTTTTTCCTGTACGGAAATACTCCGCCATCACGAATAGAGCGCTGCCGAATCCAAGTCCGGCAGCGCTGCTGATTTTGTTGATTCTTTTATTCATGGCTCGCATTTCTCAAGCATTTTTCACACTGGTTAAAATAAGCAAACTGGCTGTTATCAATCATCTTGCCGCAATCTGAACATTCCTTTGAACCCTTTTTAAGGTTATGGCCTTTCATAGTGAATTCCTCCTTTAAAATTTTCCTTTTCCTTGTGCAAAAATCCTGGTGATTTCCACAAAAAAGAATTTAGAATCAAGTTCAAGTACATGATACTGAGGCAATCTGGATAAAAGTGCCTTAAATTAGGTTTTCAAGGACATCACACCAGCTAAAGTCCACCAAAACTGCCTTGAACTCCTCTTTCAAGGACATCTCACCAGCTTAAATCCAACAAAACTGTCTTGAGAACTTCTTTCAAGGACATCTCATCAGCCCAAATCCAACAAAACTGTCTTGAGAACTTCTTTCAAGGACATCACATCAGCCTAAATCCACCAAAAGTGTCTTGAGAACTTCTTTCAAGGACATCACATCAGCCTAAATCCAACAAAACTGCCTTGAACTCCTCTTTCAAGGACATCACATCAGCCCAAATCCACCAAAACTGCCTTGAACTCCTCTTTCAAGGACATCTCACCAGCTTAAATCCCCCAAAACTGTCTTGAACTCCTCTTTCAAGGACATCACATCAGCCCAAATCCCACAAAACTGCCTTGAACTCCTCTTTCAAGGACATCACATCAGCCCCAACCCGGCAAAAGTGTCTTGAGCTCCTTCGATCACCCAGGCTTCAACTCTGAAATTGAGCCGTCTCCGTCGATCCTTTCAGTGCAGTTGTCGAGGAGGTGCCGCCTGTGATGACTTGGGTGACTTCATCGAAGTAGCCGGTACCGACTTCCCTTTGGTGCCGGGTTGCGGTATAGCCGTGTTTTTCTGCTGCAAATTCTGCCTGCTGGAGTTCGGAATAGGCGCCCATCCCGCGGGTTTTGTATCCGCACGCGAGTTCAAACATTCCGTAGTTCAAGGCGTGGAAGCCGGCAAGTGTGACAAACTGGAACTTGTAGCCCATTTTTCCGAGTTCGATTTGGAAGGTTTCTATGGTGTCTTTGTCGAGGTTTGCTTCCCAGTTAAAGGATGGAGAACAGTTATAGGCAAGCAGTTTTCCAGGATATTTTTCATGGATGGCATCCGCAAAGGCTTTTGCTTCTTCGAGGCACGGCTTGGATGTTTCACACCAGATCAAATCGGCGTATGGCGCATAGGCAAGACCGCGTGCGATGGCTTGCTGGATGCCTGACTTTGTGCGGAAAAAGCCTTCCTGCGTCCGTTCACCCGTTATGAATGCAGCATCCACTGGATCGATGTCGCTAGTGATTAAATCTGCAGCATCTGCATCTGTACGGGCGACCAAAATCGTCGGCACCCCGGATACATCCGCAGCAAGGCGCGCGGAAATCAGGTTTTTGACTGCTGTCTGGGTTGGAAGCAGTACTTTACCGCCTAAGTGCCCGCACTTCTTTTCTGATGACAATTGATCTTCAAAGTGAACACCTGACGCTCCTGCTTCAATCATGCTTTTCATCAATTCAAATACATTCAGCTGGCCGCCGAATCCCGCCTCCGCATCGGCTACGATCGGGGCAAAGTAATCAATATTCCCTTCGCCTTCCATGTGCTGTATCTGGTCGGCCCGGGTCAGGGAATTATTGATGCGCTTGACTACCTGCGGGACGGAGTTGACCGGGTACAGGCTCTGGTCCGGATACATCTGGCCGGCCACATTGGCATCTGCCGCCACCTGCCAGCCGCTTAGATAAATCGCCTTCAGTCCGGCCTTCACCTGCTGGACGGCCTGCCCCCCAGTCAGTGCGCCAAGGGCATTGACGAAAGGTTCTTCATTGATGAGTTTCCATAATTTTTCCGAGCCTTTTTGAGCCAATGTATGCTCGACCTTCAGCGATCCCCGCAGACGCAGCACATCCTCAGGTGAATAAGGACGCTCCACCCCTTTCCATCTTGGATTCAGTTCCCAATCTTCCCTTAATTCCTTTGCCTCACTTGCCTTATTCATTCTTCCAGCCCCTTATTTTCTTAATTTACTGTATTAATACAGTTATAGTTTAATTGGGTTTATTATATAACAACAAAATCTATTATACAACAGTTTATTTTTAAAAATTCAGAATTTATTTTCATCTTTGATTCCTTTAATATCAATATTTATGGCTTAACACCTGTTATATAACAAATTAATACAAAAAACTGCACCTGTAATTATCAGGTGCAGTCTTCATTTCATTTCATTACTTTCTTCGCACTGGCTTTCGCTTCTAACCTCCGGCGGTGCAGGATTGGTTCAGTGTATCCATTGGGCTGCTTGTATCCTGCAAAGATTAATTCGGCAGCGGCCTGAAACGCAACCGAGTTTTGGAAATCCGGCGACATTGGCTGGTAATGCGGATCGCCTTCATTTTGCTTATCGACCACTTCAGCCATGCGCTCCAAGGTCTCTTTTACCTGCTGTGCGGAACACACATTGTGATGCAACCAGTTGGCCACATGCTGGCTGGATATCCGTAGTGTCGCACGGTCTTCCATAAGCCCCACATAATGGATGTCCGGTACTTTTGAACAGCCGATTCCCTGATTCACCCAGCGTACAACATACCCGAGGATCCCCTGAATATTGTTATCGAGTTCCTGCTGAATGTCTCCCTGTGACCATGCTGGCTTTTCCACGACCGGGACCACTAACATTTCCTCTCTATTCCCGGACCTTTTCTTCAAATCCTTCTGGACCTGTCTCACATCAAGCTGATGATAATGGAGGGCGTGCAGTGTGGCAGCTGCAGGAGATGGGACCCAGGCTGTGGTGGCTCCCGCTTCAAGGTGGACAATCTTCTGTTCCATCATTTCGGCCATCCGGTCAGGCATCGCCCACATTCCTTTTCCGATCTGGGCCTTTCCTTGGAATCCGGCAGCCAGTCCGGTATGAACATTGGACCACTCGTAAGCCTGCAGCCATCGAGTTGTTTTCATCTCATTTTTCCGGCACATGATCCCCGCTTCCATGGATGTGTGGATTTCATCACCTGTTCTGTCCAGGAATCCTGTGTTAATGAAAGCTACCCGATCCTTCACTTCTTTTATACAGTTTTTCAAATTCAACGATGTCCGCCTCTCCTCATCCATGACCCCGATCTTCAGTGTATACCGCTCAAGTCCCAATAAATCTTCAATTCGATTGAAAAGCTTATTGGCAAACGCCGCCTCCTCCGACCCGTGCATCTTCGGTTTGACAATATAAACGGATCCCTTGGTTGAATTCTTGAAATCACCCTTATGAAGAAGTTCATGTTTTGCGATCAGACTGGTGATCACCCCATCCAGGATCCCTTCAAGAATCTCGTCGCCATTCTGGTCCAAAACAGCATTTGTTGTCATCAGATGGCCGACGTTCCTCACAAACAGAAGAGAGCGTCCGCGCAATGAAAAGGGGCTCCCAGTCATGGAAGTATAAGTTCGATCCGGCTCAAGTGAACGGACGACAGTCCTGTCCCCCTTCTGAAATGAAGTGGTTAATGTTCCGGTCAGCAGTCCGAGCCAGTTACGATAAACCTCCACCTTATCTTCCGCATCCACGGCCGCAACGGAGTCTTCACAATCCATGATGGTCGTTACAGCAGACTCCATGACGATATCTTTCACCCCTGCTTTGTCCCCGCTTCCAATCGGATCATTTCGATCGATGACCAATTCAAGATGAAGATTGTTGTTTTTCATCAGCAGCACACTCGGATCTCCAGGCGTACCGTTATATCCGGTTAACTTCAGGGGATCCATCAATTCAGCCATACTTCCATCCTCAAGATGTGCCTGCAGCTTGCTGCCAACAATCCGATAATTCACCACCTCGCTATGCGATCCTGCTGTAAGCGGTATAGTGTCATCAAGGTATTGTTTAGCAAACGCGATGACCTCTTCTCCCCGTCTGGGATTGTAGGATGCGCCACGTTCATACCCTCCCTCTTCAGGAATGGCGTCCGTCCCATAGAGTGCATCATACAGGCTTCCCCATCTGGCATTGGCAGCATTGATTGCATAACGCGCATTATTCACAGGGACCACCAGCTGCGGTCCTGCCTGGATGGCAATTTCGTCGTCCACATTTTCTGTCGCAATCGCAAAATCTTCTGCCTCAGCTTCCAGATAATTAATTTCCTGTAAAAATCCCCGATACTTTTCCTGATCAAATTGAGGATTCCCCAGGTGCCATTCATTCAAGCGCATTTGAATATCATCCCGCTTCTGCAAGAGAGCTTTATTCTCAGGAGTCAGCTCCTTTACAAGCTTTTCGAACCCAATCCAAAAGTCCTCGACCCCTGAACCCGGCAGGACTTCAGAATTGATAAAATCATAGAAAACACCCGCCACTTTAAACTCCCCGCAATTAACGTAGCCTTCCATTCCGTTTCCTCCTTTGTTATAAATAAATCCATTCTGTTTTAATACAGTGTTGTTATACTCCAAAACTATTATATAACAGAGTGAATTTTCAGACAATATTAAAATACAAAAATGTCAGGTGAAACAATTGTCTTCTTCCGAAAGACAAACATCTTTCATCCCATCGGGTAATACGTTAAACTAATGGAAAATTCATACTCCGAAAGCAGTGATGTTGTGAGGCTTAAAATACAAATCCCTTTCTTCCTGTTGGGTCTGATCCTTTTCAGTTACGGGATAGCTGTGGCCATTAAAGTGCAATACTTGGGCGTCCACCCTTGGGATGTCCTGAACCTCGCCCTTCATGAACGATGGGGTTTGACCATTGGCACATGGAGCGTCCTGGTTGGCATCGTGCTTGTCCTTGTTTCACTGGTGATTGACCGAAGCTATATTAATGTGGGCACTTTTTTCAATGCGATTATGGTCGGGCCGATGGTAGATCTTTTTCTGTGGCTGGATGTCCTTCCCCAGCCGTCCATACTTCCGTTGGATATTCTGATCCTCTTTAACGGAATTGTCATTATGGGAATCGGCGGGGGAATGTATAATGCATCCCGGATCGGCGCGGGGCCAAGAGACGGCTTCATGCTTTCGATTTCCGACAAGCTGGGATACTCCATAAGCAAAGTCCGAATAATCGTTGAAAGCGCAGCCCTCCTAATCGCTCTTTTGCTTGGCGGACCGGTTTTCATCTTCACCTTCATCTTCACTTTTATACAGAGTCCTATTTTTCAAATCTCTTATAAAATATGTACGAGATGGATCGAGGCACTTTCACGGATTACTAAGAAGTATGAGAGTTCGTATTCTGAGGAGAAGAGGCAGCGCCGTCTTCCTTGACTGCTGCTTTTGACTTGTTCAAAGCGGGATACAAAAAAGGCCCTAGTTTATTAAAAACTTGGCCTTTATCTTTTCAGGTTCTTTTTGAAACACAATATTCGCTTGCTCCAGTTAAAAACAAGACCATAATAACTCTGTTTTTGTTAAATCTTTATTACCTTCTTATTTCGTTAGCGCCACCGTTGGTTGCACAACATAATTTCAATGATGGTCTATTTAGTCTTTGGGGTTAATTTTGATCCTTCCATTTCTTCAGGAGTGGAACTAAGTCATCACCGTGTATTTCTTCGGCAGTCTTTCCATCTAATGAATAACAACAACCGCCGATGCCCTCACCGACAGGATTTGAAATACCTCCAATTACCTCACCATTGGAGATAAACACCCTTACCTCAACTTTCTCAGTAAAACCTTCCTGATGTCCGTAAATTTCACTCAAAGGGTGATTCTTAACGACAAATGCTTCCTGGGCTATCTCTTTTCCTATATATGGTTCAGGCGAAACGGGTTGAACTGACCACATTGAATTGTGTGGGATATCGCCTAGTTCTGCTCTGGTAAAAGAGTAATCCTTGTTACCTTCATAAGATTCTATATCATAACCTTGGTCTAAAAGATATTGCTTCGCCAACTCACCGTCAGAATCCATTTGAGGTCCACAGCCAACAGGAAAAAAGATTACAGTAAAAAATATTAATCGCTTCATATTTACTCTACTCCGCCTTTAAGAGTTAGACGAATACCAAAATAATTAAGTTTCCGATATTCCATTAACCTGCAATAATTGAAGATAGGCAATAACTGGTGATCAAGTAGTTGATGTACAGTTATTGCCCCTTTTTAAAATAAACAACTTATACATAAAACGTTAAATAATACCTGAGTTTTTTGAAAGAACTTCTCTCGGTGGGTACTTTGTTAAACATGAAGGTGAAAATTCTATTACACCTTTTTCTCAAAAAAATAATATTCACTAAATACTGGATCATCTCCTGGTACAAAATTCACCTTAATAGTGTCCCCTTGATCCATGTATTTTAACTTTCCTTTGATTTTCTCAAGAGCATCTAACCTCAAACTATTATATATAGATTGAACCTTTTCTATGGGAATAATTTCATTAAAGAGTTCCAAGCGAGCTTCAGAACCAGATTGCTCAAACATTAACTTTTTAACATCCTCATTAGAATCAAAATGTTCAATAATATTTTGTATTGCCTCCTTATCATTGAGCTCCATTGAAAGCATTTTTAGTTTCTTTTTAACAGGTTTATTTTCTATTGCATTTTCTAAAATCTCTATCCATTCCCAATCGCTTTCATCTAATTCTTCAGGTATACTAAATTGTAAATTATAGTATTTCTCAATTTTGTATAACCTTTCAATAAACATATGATCTTTCTCCAGGTTTTCGAAGTCCCCCTCAAAGCTGAAGTTGGGAGCAATGATAATATCTTTATCTGCTTCAAGATTCTTAAAAGCTATAATTCCTTTATCATTAGATACCTGCATTAAGAATTTTAATAGTAAACGATTGGCTTCCACATTAGATCGGAAATCCGGTTTGATTTTCACATTTATTTTAGCTTCCGTTGACTTTCCATACTCCTTGTCAGTATCCCAATACAGAGGGAGCTTTAAGGTAATAAGTAATTTTGAATTATTTTGACTGCTATTATCAATTAATATAAATTTACCATCTTCTTTACCGGAAACACCCATTTCAAGATAATCTACAATAGAAGTATCTGATTCCCCTTTGAAATAAAATTTCATTTTCATCGGCTCAGGTAAGGCCTTTGGAACAATTACCCACTTGCCATTCTCAAAAGATTGATCCAAGTTTGGAGTCTCAACCATTTGATCACCTAACCAGGTTGAAAAAGACTGCATATTAATTTCAATTTCTTCTTGTTTATAATATGCCTCTTCTATCACATCACGAATATCTATATGCTTTTGCTTTTCGTGATTAGCTAGTTTAAAGCGGCCACTATAAGAAAGCGGATATTTCTCATATGCTTCTTTTGTTAAAGCCTCATGTTCCAAAACTGTAGTATTACCTACGCGAGCAGGTTTATAACGATAGTGTGGGAACAAGGGATGCTTAGTTCCTACAAAATCAAGAAGTTTTTTAATTCTATCAGCTACTTCATTATGTCTACCTTCATTTGCCAAACGCTCTATTTCATCATAGATAGATACAGTAATGTGAATATCTGAATTTTGTACAGCCAAATTAGTTTGACCTCTTTGTTTAATTAAACTTTTTTCTAACAAGCTACTTGTCTCCCTTGTTTTCATTTTTAGTATTTATGTTGATTGAAGAGTCCATGAAAGCTGTGTTTGTGCGTCCCTTTTGCTTTATACTTTTTTTATTATTTTTAATTACTATTTTATAAGTTATTGCGCCACCTATTAATAATGCTGCGATAATGCTTGCTAATATTGATAAACCAAAGTCACTAAGTGTCATTTTATGCCCCCCCTAAAGGTTAATTTCTAATACCAATTATTTCAAAACTAGTTATTTTCAGCAAGTGTGTTTTTCCATTTAATGGCCCTTTAAAGGAACACCCCGACATAAAGCCGCTCCACCCAAAAAACAAATCACCGATTAATTCTAAAGGCATTAGACCAAAACAAAACCCCCTCAGATCAACTTGAGGGGGTTTCACTATTTATATTTAGTTCTCTTCAATCTCTTTACGATTCTTCTTCAACATTTTAGAAAGAAGCTCATATACGATCGGCACGATCAATAATGTTAGGATCGTTGATGATGTGAGACCGCCGATTACGGTGATGGCCAGCCCTTTGGAGATGAGGGCAGATCCGGCACCGCCGAAAACCATTGGTGTCATGGCGCCTATTGTGGCAATGGCTGTCATCAGGATTGGACGAAGTCTTGTCGCTCCTGCTTCAACAATTGCATCACGCAGCGGCATTCCATCGCGTTCCATATGGATGATACGGTCCACGAGTACGATTGCGTTCGTTACAACGATACCAATCAACATCAGGAGACCCATCATGACCGATACGGAAATGGTTTCGCCTGCAATATATAGTCCTGCGAAGGAACCGATCACAGCAAATGGAAGCGAGAATAGTATCGCAAATGGTGCCAATCCTTCACCGAATGTTACAACAAGGATGAAGTAAACAATCAGAACGGCTGCAAGCATTGCGATTCCAAGCTGTGTAAATGTTTCCTGCATATCTGCCGCAACACCCGCGACTCCAACTTCGACACTTTCCGGCAGATCAAGCTTATCAATCTTCTTGTCTGCTTTGGAGGTTGCTGCCGAAACATCGTCCGTCGTCACAGTACCAGAAACCGTTGCGTAGTACTCCCCTTCACTCCGGGACAAGGTGTTATACGTTGTACCCTCTTCTGTCGTGACCAGTTCAGACAGCGGCATCGTCGTGCCCGTTGCAGTAGGGATTGGTGTTTCCAGCAATTCATCAATGGATTTTGCATCCGTCTTTTCTTCACGCTGGACGATTACATCTATTTCTTCACCGTCATTTTCCACCGTTGTCAGTACTTCTTCAGAGCCTGAAGCGGTCAATGCCCCGACGATTTGGCCGGTTGTGAGTCCATACTGCATGATATTTTCATGATCCACATTCAATACATGCTCTACATATGGATTTTCCATGTCGGATTCCACATCTTCAAGGTCTTTGACGTCCTTCAAAGCATCTTCAATATTGTTAACAGCAGTATTCAGATCATCCAGATTCTCACTGTACAATGTGTAGCTGACTTCATTCGTTGCCATGCCTCCGCCCATCATATCCTGGGACTTCCATTCGCCGGAGTGGCCAATGTTAAAGACGTAGTCTTCCACTTCTTCTTTTACTTCAGAGAAGTTTTCCGTATCATCTTCAAAGAAGAGATACATCAACGCTCCATTGCTTCCTCCCATCATCATGGTGGAGGCGTCTGCGCTATTGCTGTTGTTGAAGGACAACTGAACCGTCTTAAGATCATCACGCTTCATTAATTCCTGTTCAACTTCTTCAAGATTTTCAAGTGTTTCATCTTCAAGTTCACCAGCTGCTGGTGTATACGTCAGGTAAATCGTTTTCTCCTCTTCCGATCCCATGAAGCTGAAACCGATAAGAGGTGTCAATGCAAGTGAACCGGCCAGCAAAACAATCGCCAGGATGGAGGTGATGATTTTGTGGTTCAATACTTTAACCAATACACCTTTATACCAGTTAGCAAGTTTTCCTACTTCTTTATGTTTCGATTCTTTCTTCTCTCCGTATAGAGACTTACGGAATAAGAAGTGAGAAAGTGCCGGTACGATCGTGATCGCAACAAGCAATGATGCACCCAGCGCAAATGCCATCGTCAAGGCAAACGGCCTGAACAATTCGCCAACCATTCCGCCTACAAACATAAGCGGCGCGAATACAGCAACCGTTACAAGAGTCGAAGACAGGATCGGCTTGAACATTTCGATCGTTGCTTCACGGATCAACGCACGGCCGCGCAGCTTCTCTTCTTGTAAATGCATCCTTCTGTATATATTCTCCACTACAACAATCGAGTCATCGATTACCCGGCCGATTGCAACCGTGATCGCACCCAATGTCATGATGTTCAATGTTATATCAAGCCAGTTCAACAACAGGAATGCCATGAAGATTGATACTGGAATCGATATGATTGAAATGATTGTCGACTTGAAGTCACGAAGGAAGAGCAAAATGATGATGACTGCGAACAAGCCGCCGAATAATGCTTTTTCGATCATGGTGTTAACGGAGTCTTCGATTGGTTCTGCCTGGTCAAGTGTGACATCAATAACCAAGCCGTCGATTTCATCTTCTTGTTCTGCAATTACATCTTTAACAGCTTTCACGACATCCACTGTGTTTGCCTGCTGCCCTTTCGTTACCTGGACAGCAATCGCTTCTTCCCCGTTTGTACGGGAGATGGATTGAACGTGTCCGACTGTTTCAATTGTGGCAATATCCCCTAATTTTACAAAAGGATTTGGATTTGCCTCTGATGGTGTAACAGGTATCATCAGTTCTTTCAATTGATCAATCGTTTTGATGTCGCCATCAATCGCAAGGGCTTCTTCCCCTTCTTCAAACTCCTGAAGGCCAAGGGATAATGCCATGTCACTTGCTTGAACCATTTGCTTGACCGTATCTTCCGAGAGTCCCAATGATTCCATTTTCGCCTGGTCATAAGTAAATTCTACTTCTTCTACATGCTGCCCGGTGATCGTCGATGAGCCTACGCCCTCAATCTTTTCAATCTCCGGCAGAATTTTATCTTCAACAGTTGCGGAAAGATCAACAATGTCTCCCTCTGTACTGCTGACGGATAATGCCACGACCGGCATCATATTCATGCTGATTGCCATGACCGTAGGTTCTTCGGCTTTTTCAGGCAGTGAAATATTATCTATGGCTGCTTCCAGCTCACGTTTTTTCTCATCCATATCCACGCCGTATTCATACTCGATTTGAACCTGGGAGACGTTTGCTGATGAATTTGAATACACAGCTTTAACATCTTCAAGTCCGTCAATCGACTGCTCCATCGGCATGGATATTTCGTCCATGACCTGTTCAGCAGTGGCGCCCGGATACACATCCATAACAATTAAGTACGGAATTGAAACATCCGGTATACTTTCCATCTTCATTTTAGTCCCGGAATATAAACCCGCTACCGTAATGATGATTGTCAATAACCATACTGCAAGTTTATTTTTGAGGACAAAATTAACTAAGCTTTTCACTAAAAGACACCTTCCTCTTCCCTTTTGAATAAGGTTGACAGCTTTGGTATAATGTAAATGACCGGTTAGTCATAACCCCAATAGCAATAAATCAAATATAACTGACCGACCAGTCAGTAGTCAATCTTTTTGTTACTTTTTACACAGTTATTTACGATCACCGTTATCAAAAGTTTCACATTTCGGATATACTATAAGTTGAACACGGGGTTCCGGGGGGATTTACTATGAATGAAAAAGAAATGCAGATAATTGAAGTTGGGATGAGGCTGTTTGCCAGCAAGGGGTTTTCAACCACCTCCGTCCAGGAGATTGCCACTGAAAGCGGGATTTCAAAAGGAGCTTTTTATTTACACTTCAAATCAAAAGACGACCTATTACTGGGGATCCTGCAATATCATTTCGACATGATCAGCAGTGCAATCCGCGAAGAAATAAAGGATATTCAGGATCCCAGGGAAAAGCTGATCCGGGAACAAATGGCAGTCTACTCCCATTTCATCACCCACCGTGACCTTCTTGTCATGCTGGCCAAGGAGCAGGCCATCCCAAGAAATGAGACTGTTAAGCAGCTTATTTTTGAAAAACAAATGTCTACACATCAGAATTACAGAAAGAACATTATAGAAATCTACGGTCCGGAAATCGAGCCCTTCTCATGGGATATCACGATCATCCTTGAAGGCATCATTAAATCATATATGGGCATCCTGCTGTTCTCGACACAAAATTTCGATCTGAGGAGCCTGACGGAATACATGCTGAACAGGCTGGACAGCATCGTCAAAGATATCCATACGGACAAGCCCTTCTTTACAAAAGAAAAAGCAGAAACGGTTCTGTCCAACATGCTATTTTCGGAACAGCCGAAGCTGGCCACCGTCCTGAAAGACCTGGAAGAAGAAGTCGAGAAACTGGGTTCGGACGAACTGGCCGTCACCTTCCAAGTCCTGAAAGAGGAAATTGGCAAAGAGAACCCGCGGGTGCCGGTCATCCAGGGCATGCTGTCCAACTTCTCGGGCTACCCAAGCTTAAATTCCTATCGGGAGTTCATCTCCCAGTACTTTTCGGATAAATGATTGGGTTTTCCCAAAACCATCCTGTTAATCAAACGTTTAATCAACAAGAAAAAAGGACAAGGCCGCTGCCTTGTCCCTTTTTAACACTATTTGCAGTGATCCTTGCTCCTATCTACGCACGCAGTAATGCTCCATTTGGTTCCGGTAAATCTTGCTCAACAATTTGATTCATCTTACAGAAATGATCCAGGAATTGCTGTGCCAGTTCTTGTTCCTCGGTGCCGCTTCTCAATGAAACGATGTCGCGCAGGATCTGGGCCATCCATGAGTTATCAAAATATCGGTATTTACCTGTATTCCACGTCGTCTTCAGAGGGGATTTTTCATTCGCGTAATACTTCCAAAAAGGCATCTGTGCGGATTCCTCTTCTGTAAGCTGAAGTCTGTATTCGGAATGAGCAGGAATGTTTCCATCCTCACAAAGCTTCCCGATGAAATTATCTTTCACCATATAGACACCCAGGATCTCCCTGTCTTTTTCAGGCGAATCGGAATCAATCGCTGTCAGCAGGACCGCGCTGTTCTGATGCAGGCGGATGGGTTTGTTAGGCTTCCCCTTATTATTCCCGCTTTTGATGACACCTGAAGACACCTTCCATTCTGAAAAGGCAGTATTCCGTTCTTCGGCATCACACCACGAAACCATCTGGGATTCAGGATGAAGCGTATGATTTTTCATAAGTTTTTCATGGCCGAGGCGAAGCTCCTGGTATTTCCTTTGCAGCTCCTTCTCCTCTTCCTTCTTCCTTTCTTCCTCTTTCAGTTCCATTTCCTTCTCGTGTAGAATTTTCTCGAGTGAATCCGCAATTTTTTCATCATGCAGTTTCAAGTGCTTTCCAAACACATCCGGGTAAACGAATTTCTTACTTTCCGAGGCGAAGTGTATTTCAACCACCGCATCGCTATGATTGACGATACTTCCCATACCAAACCGCTTATGTGTAACTTTCTTATTGATTAAATTCAATATACTAGTCCTCCTTGTGTTATGACTCGGGTACTATTGCTAAAAAGCTCACAAAAACTGTTTGAATTTCCCTTTGGTGTTATCAAATGTTGATTTAAACGTTCGGTCAAAAATTAACTGATTATAATTATAGCATTTTTTGTAATGGATCACAACTTTTCTCTTGACAACACATTTTGAACCGATGTAAAATGAAATTTTTATTTAAATCAATTGAGAGGCATCTCACTTTTAAACCATAGAAAAAAGGACAAGCCGTCAGCTTGTCCTTTTAGTGGTGAATCATTTATTGTGTTGGCGTTCTTACGGAATTCCATTCGCAAACCATGGTCAATCGATTCCCCTTTAAGTCTGCAGAGATTTTCCCATTCATTTTCTCCATCAAGCTTTTCCCAATCGGCAGCCCCAGCCCGGTTCCTTTTCCTGTCCGGGTCTGATCCGCCTTATAAAAACGGTCGAACATGTGATGGACATCCTGTTCACTAAGCTTATCGACGGTGTTGGATATCCTCAGTTGGACCGCTTCATCCCTTTCTTCAAGGCAGATGGCCACATTCCCCATTGAGTACCGGATGGCATTGACCACCAGGTTTTCCACTACTCTTTTAACAGCAGATGCATCGGCCATTGCCATGACATCATTGTCCGGAATATGCATTTCCGGCTCTATTTTCCTCTTATTAAATTCCTCATAAAAGCCGAGCAGTGCCTCAACAATCAAATCGTTGAATCTGACCCTCTCCATCTTCATCGGATATTCGGTTTGTTCAATAATCGACAGCTCGAAGAAATCCTCAAGAAGCACCTTTAACCTTCCTGCGCTGTTCTTTATCGTTGCGATGTATTCTTTTTTCAGCCCGGGACTAACCTCATCTGATTCCAGAAACTGAATATATCCGAGGATCGAGGTCATGGGCGTACGGATATCATGCGAGATATGAGAGATCGCCTGTTTCAACTCATTTTCCGTTGAGCGCTTGACTGCCTCTGCTTGTTTCGTCAGGTCAATCTGATTATTGATTTCCTTTGCCAGCTCCTCGAAATGGCGGTCATTAAAGTTTATATCAATCTTCTTGCTTGTTTGATTCTGATTGAATTGATGAAGCTGCCGGGTTGTACGTTTGATTTCTTTTTTCAGCAGATAGAAACGAGTGAGGACAATGGCGAATGCTATCATGACGATTATGAACAAATAGAACATTGGACCTCACCCGCTTTCTTGGTTACTTGATTTCTTTTCGTTTAAAAATATAGACGCCTATTCCCCAAAACAGCAGGAACGTCAGAATCGGAATCACTACTATGAAAACCATGTCACTGCTATTCAAGCTCTCTATGATGCTGATTTTGTAAATCAACATAAAAACAGAATGATTGAGTATCGGTTCAAAAAACGGCACTTTGGCTGCCAGCATTTGCAGCGGCCAGTCAGCAAACACAAAGAACATCAGAAGAAATCCTATCGTTTTTCCACTGTCAGTAAACAGAATCGAAAAGATTGCCATGATCGAGGCAAATGCTGCTCCGTATAAAACAATCAGCCCTAGTGTTTGAAGATAATAGGAGATTTCCGGCATGCCGTCAAATCCAAAGTAGACAGCACTCGCCCCTGTCATCACGACAGGTAAAATCAATGATATGATGACTGCTCCAATGGAAAACACAAGTAACTTCGCAGAGTAGATACTCAGCCTGCTTTTCCCTGAAGATACGATGCTTTTCATTGTTCCCATGGAGTATTCACTCGTGATAAAGAAACCGGCGAGGATGCTGGGGATCAGCTTCACAATATTCGCATGCGGTCCAAGTATGCTTTCCTTGTAGTAATCACTTACTGCAGGCAGGCTTGCAGCACCATTGTCGAATTCTATAAGAGGAAACAGCACAGCAAGCGCAAGCAGCATCCAGCTCAAGAAACGGAATGATCGATCTTTCTTTAATTTATACCACTCTGTCCTCATTAAGTTACCCATGCTGAACACCTCCGATGCGATTGCTGAAATACGTTTCCAAATCTTCCCCCATCGGCATGAATTCTTCGATGATCATGCCTTCATCGGTTAACATTTTGGAAACTTTTCCTGGTGCATCAACAGAGGCAAACAGTTTGATCGTTCCGTCCGGCATCACTTCAAACTCCTGTGTAGTTAACCGGCTTTCTATTATGGTTGCCGCCTTGCTCGGATCATCAACTTTGATATGCAGGTACTGCTGGCATTTTTCTTGAAGCTCTTTCGCAGATAACTGTTCCAGCAGCTCGCCTTTATGGATGATGCCATAGTGTGTGGCCAGCAGATGCAGCTCGCTTAAAATATGGCTTGAGATCAAAATCGTGATCCCGTATTCCCTGTTCAGTTTTTTCAGAAGTTCCCGGATTTCCACAACCCCCATAGGATCCAGTCCGTTGATAGGTTCATCCAGAATCAAAAACTCGGGATCTCCCAATAATGCAATGGCCAAACCGAGGCGCTGCTTCATTCCCAAAGAAAAATTCTTCGCCTTCTTTTTTCCTGTATCCTGCAAACCAACCAGCTTAAGCGTTTTGTCGATGCACTCCCTGCCCGGTATGCCTTTCAAAAGACGGTGTGCTTCCAGGTTGTCCTTGGCTGTCATCTGGGGATATAATGCAGGTCCTTCAATGATCGTTCCGATTCTCTTCCTTGCTTCGATGATATCCCGTTCACTATTTTTCCCAAACAATTCATATGTTCCCGATGATGGATAGGCAAGGCCGGTCACCACCCGGATCAACGTTGATTTCCCGGCACCGTTCTGACCGATGAACCCATAAATAGAACCTTTTTCTATCTTTAAACTCACTTTATCAAGCGCCATATTCTTTTGATATTTTTTCGACAATTGGCCCGTCGTCAATACATAGTCACTCACGATGAGTTTCCTCCTTACGTCTACATTTAAATTCGAACACTTCTACACTATAAGAAGGAAACCATAAGAAACCCTTAAGTGAATTCTTAAGAAAACCTTAAGATTTGAGTTTGCAGCCCATTCCCCAGACGGTTTCAATATACTCTTCATCCCCATTTGCTTTCGCCAGCTTGCTCCTGATATTGCTCAAATGGACATTTATCGTATTTTCATCTCCGTAGTATTTTTCATTCCAAACGCTCTCGAACAAGTTCGCCTTGGAAAAAACCTTATGGGGGGACGACATCATCAGAAGCAATATTTCATATTCCCTGGCCGTCAATTTGAGCTGGATCCCGTTCACTGTCACAACCTTAGCGTCCACATCCATAATAATGTCCTTATGTGTCAATTGATTCGTTACCGGTGGACCCGATAGATCACGATATCTTCTCAGGCATGAATCGATCCTGGCAGAAACCTCTTCAATATCGAAGGGCTTGGTTATGTAATCATCAGCCCCCGCCCTTAACGCATTGATCTTTGATTGTGTCTCAAGCTTCGCCGAAATGATGATAACGGGGATATTGCTCTCATTCGTTACCTTTTTTAAAATTTCCTCACCCGATAAACCCGGGAGCATCAAGTCAATCAGGACCATATCCCATTTTTGAGAATCCAAGTATATTAATGCTTCCGTTCCGGAATACGCCGGCTTTGGCGAATAGCCGCTCTTGCTCACAATATTGCACAGCAGGCGGTTGATGTCCTCGTCGTCTTCTATTATTAAAATATTTACTGTATCATTCATTGCAATCATCCTTATATTTATTAACCCTATCATTTATTGAAAATCGGGGAATGTCAAGTTGAGCAAAGCCAGCAGGGAATCAGACGCTTTGACCGGATGGCTGCATTCCATTTACAAAAAAAAAGACCGAAGATCACTAATTGAATCTTCAGCTTTTCCTCTCTATTTTTTTGCACCCTGTTCTACCCATACTTCATTCAGCTTTCCTTATATTTCTCCTTAACGGCACCTGAACCAATACCGCCCCCAACCATCAGTATCAACGGACCAAAGTTCCAAAGGAAAGACCCGCCAATAAAAGTGATATCAAAAGACAAAAATTTGTTCAGAAGAAGAACGCCGATTTTCATGACCAAAAGGACAAACCCAATCAAGAACAATACATCAAAGAAAAACTTTACCTTGGGGTAGGCTAACTGCTTACTATCCTTGATCACCTTCTCCTGCAGTTCTTCATCACTTCTTAACAGTTCATCGATGGTAATGCCAAAGAGGTCACTTAAGCGGATGATCACTTCGATACTAGGATAATTCTGGCCATTCTCCCATTTAGAAACAGACTGCCTGCTCACAAACAGCTGCTCCGCCAACTCTTCCTGAGACCAGCCTTTGTTCTTTCTCTCCGTTTTCAACTTTTCACTAAAAACCATTTCCGTAACGCCACCCTTTACTAATCTATAATTCAATAATGTGTGAGAATAGCATAAAAAGTAAAGATAATTATCGTTGCAACCCATTGCAACTGCTGGTTGCGGGGAGGTTAGAGCACGGTTTAGAGGGGATTTGCTGCTTTTGTGGCTGATGTTGTTTTTCGGGAATTCGGATCACAAACCTAAGACAGCTGCAGGCATGTTTACTTCATCCAAGCCATAAGAAAAAGGACAAGGTGTCCCCTTTGTCCCTTTTCCATCTTTTATCTTAAAACCAACTGCGCCACACACTCCACATGCATCGTCTGCGGAAACATATCCACCGGCTGGACTTCCAGCGTCTTGTAGCCTCCGTCTTCAAGCACTCGCAAGTCGCGTGCGAGAGTGGCCGGATTGCAGGATACATATACAACCTTGCGCGGTTTCATTTCCAATATTGTATTCAAGAGTGCTTCATCGCAGCCTTTTCGCGGTGGATCGACCACTAGCACATCTGCTTTGATGCCTTCTTCGTACCATCTTGGGATTACGGCTTCTGCCGGTCCCGCTTCGAATTCCGTGTTCGTGAAGCCATTCAGTTCGGCGTTTTTCTTCGCGTCTTCAATTGCCTGCGGGACGATTTCGACTCCATATACCTTCTTTGCTTTTTGAGCAAGAAACAGAGAGATGGTTCCGATTCCGCAGTAGGCATCGATGACGTTCTCATCTCCGCTCAAATCTGCATATTCCAGTGCCTTTTCATATAGCACCTTTGTCTGATCAGGGTTGACCTGATAGAAGGAGCGTGCTGAAATCGCAAACTTAACGTCGCCGATGAAATCATAGATGACTTCTTCTCCCCAAAGCACCTTCGTCTGGTCTCCCATGATGACATTCGTGCGCTTGGTGTTCACGTTTTGGATGACCGATTTAACCCCTTCAATGGAGCTCACGATTTCCTCAACGATTTGGTTCTGATTCGGAAGATCTGCCGTGCGTGTCACCAGGACGACCATCACTTCGCCTGTCTGGTAGCCGTAACGGGTCATGATATGTCTCAGCGTGCCGCGGTGCTTTTCTTCATTATATGGGCGTATGCCGTACTTTTGGCAGATTTCTTTTACCTTCTGGATGATCTCATCATTTTTCTCATGCTGGATGATACAGCGGTCCATGTCGATGATTTCGTGGCTTCGCTGCTGATAGAATCCGGCGACCAAGCCGCCTTCCCTTTCGCCGACCGGAACGGCCGCTTTGTTGCGGTATCTCCAAGGCTCTTCCATTCCAAGCGCCGGGTGGACCGGAACTTCCGGAAGCTTGCCGATCCTTGCCATGACATCGCGGACATGCTTCTCTTTCGCCTTCAGCTGGCCTTCGTAAGAAATATGCTGAACCTGACAGCCTCCGCACTGATGGTAAATCGGGCATGGGGGCTCCTGGCGGTACTGGCTTTCCTCATGAATTTCGATCAGTTTGCCAAACCCATAATTCTTGCTGGCCTTGACCACTTTGACTTTCCCTCTTTCACCAGGAAGGGCATTCGGTACGAACAATGGATAGCCGTCTATTTTCGTGACCCCGTTCCCGTCGTGGGTCAGGTCTTCGAAATAGGCATCCTCTATATAATCGTTTTTGTTAACGGGTGCTCTTTTGCTCATCGTATTACTTCCTTCGCTCATTTTGTCGTAACTGATTGTACCATAATTGAACCGACGATTGCGAAAAGCTGTAACAGCCCCGGAATGGTAATTTTTACGGGGTGAAAAGAAGGATGCTGTTTTAATAGATCGAGAGGCAAAATTAAGAGTCGAATCATTCTCTTTTCTCAGGAAAATTTCCACAAAAATAGCTAATATCCGCTATTAATATATCTATTATTTCTCGTTCTTTCCCAACCCTCAAACAGCAGGATAACAGGCTTTTTCTCCGAATTTAGTAAGTAATCTATCAGAGGAGGAATGAATTTGAAAAAATCAAAAATTGCCGCTGTCACTCTTGCCCTGTCCCTTTCTGTCGCTCCAGCCTTCAGTATCGCAAAGGATAAAGCGATGGAAACAGATCATCACCATGACCACACTGTCACTTCCACTTATGTTGATTCTCTTCCAAAAGCGAAGGAATTCGCCCCTGATAAAGGGCCGGCCGTCGTTGAGAAATCAACCAACGTGGTGGAGCTAGATGAAAACGGGAAAGTCAAAGCATCCATGAATACAGAAAAAACGCTCTCTTCCAAAAATACTAATAAAGCCCAGGCAAAAGCTGCTGCAACCAAAACGGTCACTGTTCTGGCTGTAGCGGATGAAGAATACCGTGCTGCTTACAGCGACTGGCAGACACGCGTCCAGCAAATCGTTGAAAAGGCAGATGATGCTTTCACCCGTGACCATGGCATCGACTTCCAGGTCCAGGCTGTAGCAAACTGGTCTTCACAAGGCGGAAACAGCTCGCAGATCCTCTCTGACCTGAGCAGGGACTGGAGCGGCTACAATTATGACTTCGTCGTCGGATTCACCAGGGATGCAAACTTTGAAGCCGGCGGAATCGCCTATGTGTATCCTTCCGCACCTGGCGGCAGTGCGTTCAGCGTCAACCTTGACCAAGGTGTCACCAACACTGCGAAAGCCGCGCAGCATGAATTTTCCCACAACTACGGCCTGAGCCATGACGCCCAGGGCAGCGGCATCCGCTGTGTCATGAACTATGATTATTCTTACTCCGTCGATTACTGGCACCCGGGTCATAATACGCAGATCCAGAACAATAAGAGCTGGTACGGAAATTAATAGATTTGGAGAAGAGGGCGGGTTTCGTCCTCTTTTTTTGTTGATTTCATATAATCATTGGTGATTATCAATCATTGATAACAAAAATTATTGCAAGCCACAGTTACCATTTTTTGTGGTATGTTTAGATTGTTAGCGGAAAGGAGAATTTCTCATGCCGAAACCAGTGGAAGTGAGCGAATTATTAAATCGTGTGGGGAAGAAAATCTTTATTGAATACTACTTTGATTTTAAACAGTTAAGAGATACATATACTTCAAATGCAGATGTGGTGAATAGAATCAATGAAAGCTTCACCTTAAAGTCTAAAAACTCCCGAACAGCTAAAGCCAAAAGAATCTTTATGGAGGGGCTGGAGATCGAAGCATTACGAATAATCGTGAACTCGTCTCATCCAAGTGTCGATTCAGTTAGAGAGCAAGCAAAAGATATTCTTGCAAAAGAAACGCGGCATACAGAGGAGAAGATTTATGTCTAAGAAACTACTCAACTTTTCCCCGTTCCAATGGATTTGGGACGAAACGGAGAGGGTTGATTTTGAACAGTGGCGGGGTTCCTTTGTGAAAAACTTTATCCCCCATAGATACAGCCATTACTGTAAAATCATGCATCCCATTCACAAGGACCTTTCTATAACAGACAAAAACCTTCTGTGGAGCCAGTTCAGTCCTGATGATGAGATTGTTTACGGCAGCCGCGAACGGATCTCTTTTAAAGACCTGGCTTTAAACTATAATCTGAAATACACAAAGGAATTCAGCAGCCGCACCATTATCAACCTCCATGGAATAAGCGGTCCCCGGTACTTGCTTTTCCCTGCTGAAGGAACTCTGGACGGAGAAACCCTTCAAGCATTGCTCCCTATCTTGCAATCTTTCACAACAGGAAGCTGTTACTTTCAGTATGACTTAGTGGCTGTGAATAGCTACAGCGAAAAGCACGGAAATGGTTACTTGTATTATGGAGATCTTGGAGAAGTGTCAGCACTATCCGAGAGTGCGGACCATATCGGCACTCCCAATTATTGGTGGCCAGAAAACCGGGACTGGTGCCTGCATACAAACCATGACCTGGATTTCACACTGTTTGGCGGAAGCATACAGATGATACAGAAATTGAAGGATGATGATTCCTTGGAAATTATAGAAGTGGACCGGGAAACACGGGTGGACCCCAAGGCTGACGTGAAGAATGAGAGTGGGAATAGATAGTGAAAGATCTTCCTGAAAACTAGACGATTGCTCCAATTACTGACCAACTGGGACAAAACCTTAATAAAAAGCTCTCTTCGCAAAGATTGTGGTTGAGTAAAAAGAATGGATTTCCGCTCCAGGTGCATGACTCCGTCCAGGTTCAGGAAAAAGCGGTATATAACCTTAAAAACAACATCTTTTATATAGAGCCTAATAACATGAATGAACCGCATAATATCAAGTATATAACCTTGACATCATGCGGTTTTATTTTCGTTTATTTCGACTTTAAATCAATTAGTTTTCAACTGATCTCCCAGCCTCTTGTGCATTTCTTCACCAATCACCGTCTCAAATTCTCCTTGTCCTTCAGCCTGTTCTGCTGATCGGGCACCCTGCTCTTGTCTTCCACACTTTCATTCTTCTTTTCTTCCTGAAAGCTGCGTTCTGTTTCTTTGAGGTTTTCATTCTTTTCTTGTTTGCCTGACATGAACTATCCCTCCTCTTTTTTATTTGTTTTCCCTCCTATTTATTTGTAAAACAATCATTTGGTGGTAATATTTTTCCAAAAGTGAGATGGTTTCCCCCGGCCGTTTCAACATGTTAGTCAAACGTTTGATTAATAACAAAACCCGCCGGCATCAGCGGGTTTCACTCATTAAGGTTTCGGATTGATCACAAAGCCAAAGAAGAAAATCGTCACGATGCAGATGAGCATAAAGCCGTACAATCCCAATGCCCACCAGGCGAAGGTTTTTCGATGCTGTATCCTGATGAAACTAAAGAGCGCCAATCCGACACCGATCAAAGGGAGAAACATGAAGAAAATATCAGAGAGGCGGCCGATATCATCCATCCGGATCAAAAAGATGTTCAGATAGGCCAGTGAAATCAAGGCACAGATAAAAGAAGCGATGCCAAGCCTTGTCTCTTTCGTCTTTACCGTCTTCTTCTTTACCAGTTCCATAAGCGGACCTCCCCTATCTGTATTTGGCGGACCGAGTCATTGTCCTTCAGTTTCAATATTTCCTTGACCGGGCCGGTAAGCACTCCTCCATATGAATAGAGGCCATTGGCTTCAAGGTGCTTGATTCGATAATCAAGGTCAAGCCATTTCCCATGTGAGATCTTCACTGCCTGCTCCTCATATTTTTCAAGGAATTTCAAGCTGTCCATAAACTGCTCTTCGTTCGGTTTTTCGCTGTGGTAAGGTGACCATGCATCCGGATCTGTCTGGGCAGGATACCCGATCGGCGGCAGGTATCCGCCTTCAAGGCTTTTTCCTTTTGCCTCAAGCCCGGTATCGATGGCATACCATCTCCATTCAACATCGGCATCCTCTGTCAATTCCGGCATGTCGGCAGGTTCCCTTAATTGATTCAGTGAGATGTACACTTCAGCCACTGTACCCTCCGGCAGCTTTTTCAGCGTGCCCCATGGATCATTATCGCTGTTTGAAATCGTGGAATCAGGATGATATAGTTTTTTCGAATCGAAATAAGGGATGTCGTCAGGCGGATTCTCCGTAATGTAATTCCGTTCAGGAAAATCAGGGCTATCCAGGTCGTAGGAAACGGTCCAGTCCCCTAAGTTGATATCCTTTTTGCCGACTCTTTTATAAAGATCCATGTAAACATCCAATGAAAATAAGCCGACTTTCTCCTCGACATCCATTTCCTCCAGGCTTACATTCGGCTCTGTAACATAGATGGTCTGGGCCGCTACATCAATCAGTTCATTCGCTCGGCCGCCCCACCCATAGTAAATATAGCTCATCATGGTCATGAAAGGATATATCAGCAGGAGGATCATCGTGACATAGGCAATTAAGGAAAACCGGGCATTCCGGACACTTCCTTTTAATATTTCGCCGATCTTTTCAGGAGGCAGTACATCCTTCTCCGGCTCCGCTGCTCCCATTTCATCAGCCATGATATCCTGATAGATTTCCAGCTTTTCGAGTTCCTTTTCCACTTCATCCGCTTCTTCTTCGGAAAGGCTGCCCTCATAATACTCTTGAAGTTTCTTTCTCCATTCTTCACTCATTCCATGCCACTTCCTTTCTTGTAGAGCAGTTTGAGCCGGCTTCTGCCCCGGAAGATATGGGACTTCAGTGTGTTTTCCTTGACCCCCATTATTCCGGCTGCTTCTTTATAGGAATAACCTTGTATGTCACAAAGGATGATTGCCTGCCTTTGAAGGGATTTCAGCTTATCCAGCTTTTGATGAAGCTCCTCTTTGGCGGCAATCTCCTGGTACTCGTCTTCGGCGGAGCGCCCTTCTGTCATGCCTGTAAAATACTCCGGCTCTTCAAATGTCACCTTTTTGCTTCTCCTCATGTAATCAATGAACGTGTGATAAGCAATTTTCAGCAGCCAGGATTTCATAGCTTTCGGCGGGATGTTCCCCAGTGCAGTATAAGCCTTCATAAATGTATCCTGCGTAAGATCTTCCGCTAATCCTTTATCCTTGCACAGCGAGAGAAGATACCGGTAGACATCATGGATGTACAGCTTATACAGTTGTTGTATGTCCAATATCTCCCCTCCCTTCACTTTAAAAACGGTTGGACGCTGATAAAAGTTGCAGGCATTTTTCATAAAAAAAGATGATTATCCTGCTTTCGGTTTGAGCAGGCAATCACCTCATCATTTATATCACTAGTCATATTTAGGATTCGGGCCATATCGGTTGCTTCCCTCTTCACTGTCAAGGCAGGCAAAGACAAACAGCACAAGCGTCCCAACTACCGGAACAAAACTTATCAGGATCCACCACCCGCTTCTGCCGATGTCATGGAGGCGGCGCACACTCACTGTAATGGCTGGAAGGAAAACAAGGAGCCCGTAGATCCCCGTCAAAAGGGTGCCCCAATCTTTATAGCTTTCCGTGAACTTCAACACCCAATAAACGAGTAAATTTATGAATTGGAATACCCAAAATTCTGTCCGTCTCGCTCGTCCCTCATAAAATAAGTAATTCCTCCAGACCCTCCAATACCACTTCATGTCCTATCCCCTTTTTTATATGGTATATACTTCCTATCATAACACAAGGCTGTTCCGGAAAAATCACAAGAGCCGGTCTTTCCCTCCTTAGGTTCTCTCTGAAAAACAGGATGAGCTGCTCTTTTCTCACAAAAAGCCCAATACAAAAAGGACGGTCCCGCTCTCCGAACAGAGTCTGCGGGACCTTCCCTGATTTTTTTAAAATCACGTGAACTTCAAGCTGCGCGTGCACAGTTAAAAAGAAATCAGCCTTTTAAAATCTGACCCTGTCTCTCAGAGCCGGGAAATTCAGCTGTCCACATACTCCACGTCCCCCGTAACGGCAACATTGGAAGGCACCCGCAAGTAAATGATCTCCATATTATGAAAGAAATCCGTTTCTCTTCCAAACATACTGTATCCTTCTGTAAATTGATAGAACGGATAAGGGTATGCCGTCCTGGCCATTTTGATTTCAACTGGTTCCGGCGGAATAATCTCCAGATGGCCTTCTACGATAGAGAGATCAGGTGAAGGGACTTCCTCTGTGACATCAATGTTGGCAAGGAAGGATTTACTCGTATAATGGGCCGCTTCAATGACTCCATCCGCTGTATCCTTTCTCTCTACAAGCACAGATATATAGTAGTCCGATTTAGTATACGGGACCTCCAACTCATTCCCTTCTATCGGCAGCTCCCATTCTTTTTTCAATGGGACCCCTTCTGCTTCCGCGATGTTTCCTGCGCGCACGAGTCTGAAGAACTCATCACTTTGATGCTGTTCCTGTTTCATCCGTTCGTCTGACACTGGCTCTCCCCCGTATGAAACGGTGTTCGGAATCATATAGGAAATGACTGCCGCAATGAGTAAAATCGCTGTGTATCCACCGAATAACCAATTCCCTCTTTTACCCCTGAAGAATCTTACCCCCAAAGCCTTCAGTCCAAAGAAAACCAGGGCAAGGATCCCGACAAAAAATAGAAGCGAAATAATGCTGGCAAGAAACATCTTACTTCACCTCCAATTTCATTGAAACGCCCGCAGCAGCTGAGAGCGAAAGCCCTGATACGATAAGGACCTTCAGGACAAACAGCCAGAATGATTCTTCCATCCCAAAGAAGCTGAAAACATCGGGCACAAGTGACGGGTTTCTGGTCAACAGTGTTTCAAGAAATACACTGCCTATAGTCACAGCCGGCAGAACTACAATGAACAGCTTGCTTACCTGCACAAGATTTCCGGCAAGATACCCCACTGAAGCGAGGAGAAAGATATATAAGGTCATGGCAATGATACCGGTTATACCCGACAGGAATGCAGGTGTCTGCGCCGTGAGATTCACGTTATCCTGCATAAAGTAAATGATCAGGATCACAACCCTGTTGGCCAGTACTGCGGTGATCCCTGCTGCAAAACTTGCTGCTAATAAGAACAAAACATTGGAAAGATGGCTGGTCATGCGGTCGGTGACAAAGGAATAATCATCAAACCTGTATGCTTTCGTCGTGATCAGAATGGCGGATATGAATGCCCATATCATCACAAAGGCAAATATGATATTACCGTTATAATAGTTCAGCCTGTAATCAAGAAATTGGGATGAGCCGCCGCCTGAGCCGTCCCCATTCAGAGACAGGAAGATTCCGATGATTTGCAGCACAATCAGTGAGGTGAACATTCCCTTGAACGACTTCAGTTTGAATCGGAACTGCTTTTTTACAATGGACAGCCTGTCAGCCTCGGTTAAATACATCATCAATTCCCCCTTTCGTCCTGGTGGTGAGGAGTGTGCAGATTTCATCGGCACTGATTGGTGAAAACTCCAGCCCCGCCCGCCTTGCTGTTTCTATCTCCCTGACAGGAAAATCATGGCGCACCACCGCATATGTCCCGGCGATTTCCTGGCTCGATTCATGGATGACCTCTTTATCTTTCAGCCATTCCTGCATGACAGAGTCTTTTCCTTTGACGCCGATTGCATATTCTCTCAGTTCTTCCACCGGCAGATGAAGGAATTTCTCACCGTCTTTTATCAGTAAAATATCCTCCAGTATGTCTTCGATCTCATTCAATAAGTGGCTGGACAAAATAATGGTCCTCGGGTGTGCGAGGTAATCCTTCAAAAGGGCACGGTAGAAATCCTTCCGCACACCGGCATCCATCCCTGTTGTCGGCTCATCGAAAATCGTCAGCGGTGTCCGCGCCGCCAGTCCAAGGATCATATTGAACGTGCTTCTCATCCCTTTCGAAAGCCCGTTGTGATACTGGTAAGGCTTGAAGGAAAAATAGTCGAACAGGCGCCTGGCCAGTTCCCTGTCCCAATTGGGATAAAAATCTTCTGCTGTCTGCAGGATTTCTTCTAAATTCATGGTCGGCGGCAAATTCATTTCATCATCAATGAAAATCATGTTTGCCGATACTTTGAGATTGTTGAACGGCTTTTCCTCGAAGACACGTATATCTCCTGATGATTCTTTGATATAACCGGCGATGATTTTTAACAAAGTTGTCTTCCCAGCGCCATTGCGGCCGATCAATCCTGTGATCTTGTCTTTTTGAAGGATAAAAGAAACCTCTTTCAATGCCGTTTTCCTTCCATACTTCTTTTGCAGCCCCTTGCATTCCACTACATTCATTTCCGATCCCCCTCAAGCTTGTGTTTAGCGCTCCTGATCATGTCGAGAAGTTCCGTTTCCCCGACTTGAAGATGCTCTGCTTCCTTGACCAGATCCTCCACCAGTTTCGCCAGCGTCTGTGTTTTCCGTTTTGAGAGGATGATGCTCTTCGCTTCTGCTGATACAAACATGCCCAGCCCCCGCTTTTTGTATAAAATATGTTCTTCTGCCAGAAGGTTCAGTCCCTTGGCCGCTGTAGCCGGATTGATGTTGAGCATCTCGGCCAGCTGGTATTGGGAGTAAACCTTCGCATCGGTTTCTATGCTCCCGCCGAGGATTTCTGTTTCCAGCCACTCGGCGATCTGGATGTAAATCGGTTTGATGCTATCCGAATTCAGGATCAAACGCGCACCTCCTCATTTTGGGTAGGTTCATTAGTGCATTACTGATGTAATGTACTATATGCCATTTGGATCGATTTGGCAAGGGTTTTTTTGGAAAAAGTTTGTTGGTTTTGGTTGGGGTGGGGATTTGGGCGATGGTCTGCTATTGGATTTGGGGCTTGCAGTTTACTAATTCAGCGGGGGTTAGCGGGGGTTGTGTGGCGAATATCGACGATTGCGGGTTGAACATCGGCATCTACGGCAAATGCAGGGGAATACCGGTCATTTCCACCGCCGGTATTCCCTGCTCCAGCTGAGGTATCGGCGATTTTGTGGATTTATCAGCGATTTTTCTTTTTTATCGGCGATTCTGCAGATTTATCAGCGATTCTTCACTTTTATCAGCGATTCCGGCAATTTATCGACCAAACGACAAAATCTGACACAGATGAACGCACCCACCGCCTTCCCACCACCAACCACACAACAAAAAACACCGAACCCCTCTGGGTCCGGTGCCTCCATCACTCTATGTATTTTTACAGAACAGGACGGTCGATATCTTCCGTTCCATCGCTGTCTTCGAGTGCATTTATTGCCTGGTGCAGGTGATCGGCGAAAGCATCTCCATTCTCCACTTCCGGCGATGCTTCAAGGGCAGTGATGATGCTGCGGAAATTATCGATCAGATGATCGGTGGACATTCCGCGGCTGACGAGGACGCTGTTCAGCCAGAGTGCGTAGTCAATGAAAATCTTCGATGAACCGAGGCCTGCCGAGGTCTCGAGATATTGAAAATGATAGACATTGTCCTCATAGCATTTTTGGCGGCCACGCTCTCCGTACTTCTCATCAAGCTCCGGGTACTTCACATAAATTTCTTTTACAGCCCGCTTGATGACCGTCTCATATTTTTTCCCGATATCGATCATGTTGCCACCACCTTGAACTTGTGGATGGATGGTATGATGGATGCCAGGTCCTGGTCAGGGTATTTCTTTTCCAGTTCATGGATGCGCTTGTAGTCTTCACTCTGGATCCATGTCATGAACTGTTCCTTGGACTCCCACTCCATATGGACGGTGATTTCACCGGGTTTCTTTTCGTTCTGCAGCAGCAGGAAACGCTGGAAGCCGTCTGCTTTATCTACTAAACGGGAACGAGAATGATAGATTGATATCACTTCATCCGCCTTTTCATTCGGCACGACAAACGTCGAGTGTACGATATACATGCTTTTCTCATCCCTTTCAATGTAACTGAATCTATCATTAACTTTACCATACAGAAACAGCTGCGGGAAACTCCGCCACCGCTTTAGCGCTTTAAAGCACCCGGGGACTGTC
This sequence comes from Bacillus salacetis, assembly GCF_003581585.1. GTDB lineage: Bacteria > Bacillota > Bacilli > Bacillales > Bacillaceae_B > Rossellomorea > Rossellomorea salacetis. Next base: position 77,297 of record NZ_QXIR01000012.1, on the reverse strand, counting down.
CCCGGGTGCTTTAAAGCGCTAAAGTAATCCTGCACAAAAAGGGCGGGCCGGTTTCCCGGCTCGCCCGCTATGGCGTGAACCTTATTCTTCTACTTCATCCACGTAATTTTCATTCAGATACGAGTTCTCGGTTGTAGCGAATTTTGCGGACTGCAGGCTTTCCTGCTTATCCAGTCCGAACAACTCATCACGTGTCTGCGGCTGGCTCGATTCGATTGGCTGCTTTTCCTTCATGTTTTTCACCCTTTCTTAATTTGATATTCATCAAACGCTGAATTCTATCTCTACTCTATTACTTTCAATATCTCAAGCTGAATACCCACAACATTGAGTGCTTCTGCTTTGAATGATATGTTCCCAGTATTTTGATTTTCTAAACTCTGTTTGGCAGTTTCGGACGCTGTCTGTATTTTCCAGTAAAAAGGACCCTCTTATCACTAAGGGTCCGGCTCTCTTTACTTTATTTATCTCCCTCATCGTTTCGGATATCCGGTTTGACAGGACTCAGTTCTTCCGAAGCCTCTGTTTGAAACTGGAGATTTCCCCGGGTTCTTACTTCTTCTTCCCTTCCCAGCACATTCCTGGCAAGGTACTTATGATAGAAATACTCAAAGACAGCTATTCCTGCAGCTGAAATAAGGGAAGGCACCAGGACATTATCTACCGGTGTCATATTGGCTGTCATGGCCCATATCAGAAGAAAGGCGAGGCCGAAGTCTGCAAGGGACGCGGTAGTGTCATTCGATCTTGGCAGCAGGAATAAATCACCCGCAGCGTAAGAGATGATGCCAAGCACTAATGAAATGACGAAGACATCGCCCAATGTAATTCCATAGATTCCTCCAAGTATAATGGCTAGTAGTGCAAAACAGGCGACAAATTTTATGAGAAAGGCCTTCAGATGTCTCATTCTTTCACTCCTTTTGGGTTAGGTTTCCTTAAGCACCCAAAAGCTATTCATAAATTCCGGGGCACATGGCCATATCCAAACTTCCCCATTTCAATATACTGATTAAAAACGAAAGGAGCTGCTCCATGCGCGTTTTTTTCCAGCCGCCGTTTATCCCTCCCTTTATTCCGCCGCCAGTTTATAAATATTACTTTTTGCAGCAGTTCAAAGATATTGAAAAGATGAAGAATTACCCTTATTACCAAACGCCCTCCGATTCGTATGTAATGGGAGAGTACTCCCCTTACGGCCCCCTTACGCCGACAGGGCCTACAACCCCTGCCAATGTCAGACCGTTTTAGAAAGGCTCTCTTCGGAAACTTTGCTGCTATTTAATATATATTGGTAATTCCCCGTGAAAACCCTGGAATGTAATAAAGAGAAAAGAGCGCTTTCCCTTTTCGAGTCAAAACCAGGGATTTTTCGAAAGCAACAATTGATGGGAAAAAAATTTTTAGAAAAAATAAAAGAGGAACCTCCTGGATTAAACAGGGGGTTCCTTTATGTCCCATCTTTTAAAAATCTTCGTCTCCCAATCCAATGCCCCGCTTCCCAGCCAATCCAGGGCCTTCATAACCAATGGGGATGCATTGTCGATGGAGGCTTCTTCTGCCGATACCCACTCCGCTCCGAGGGAGTCCTGGCCATCAAACTGCAGCGGCTCAATCCGTTCGCCGCCGGTCCTTTTCACGGAATAAAAAACGGCAATGTGATGGACATGCGTGAAGTCCTTCCAAGCGCAAGGAAAAATGAAATCAGCAGTGCCGATCTGATCAGCAATCGAACAAATGAATCCGGTCTCTTCTGTAAACTCCCTCTTCAGGGCCTCGATCAAGCCTTCCGATTCCTCCAAGCTGCCTCCAGGAAGATCGAACCTGTTGATATAGGGTCCCCTGCTTTTGTTGATGACCAGCAGCCTGCCCTCTTCATAACAAACTCCATAAACGCCGAATGCACGGTGTGTCTTCATTGGCAAACTCCTCAATTAGATCTTTCTGTAATAGCGCAGGGAAATGTACTCTTCCCCAAACGGGATGCCCAAATCGTTTCCTTTCTGGACCGAAACCCACTGCTCTTCTGCCTGGTATTCATCTTTCTGCTGCTTCGTAATCGCGTCCAATAATTTGGTGCCGATCCCCTCATTGCGTCTGCGGGGATCCATATAAAGCACAAACAGCTCCGCGGTTGTCTTCCCGGTCATTCCACCGCCGCCTGCCCCGACCACGAGATCGTCATCCCCCGCCACGAAGTAGCCGCCCCAATGTCTGTCAGAACGGCTGACTTCATCAAGAATTCTCTCCCGATTATAAAATTCCCTTATGACACGTTCGATATAATCCTCGGTGTTTGTATCTCCATAAGTTGCCCGGTAGCCGTCTGAGCAAACCTTGGAAATGCCTTCGACGTGGCCCGGATTTGCTTTTACAATTTTGATCATGTAAGCTTACCCCTTTAATTCGAAAATGAATGGAAGAACCCCTGGAACAAAGGGGTAACTATTTTTGAAACTTTAACTTCAATCCTTCGTGTGTAGCTTGAAAGCCCAGTTTTTCATAAAAGCGCAAAGCTTCCGGCCGCTGTTTGTCCGTTGTCAGCTGCACCAGGTGGCAGCCGCGCTCCTTGGCGCGCCAGACCGCGTATTGGATCATTTCCGTGCCCGCTCCCTGGCCCCGTACAGTGGAAGCCGTCCGCACTCCTTCGATTGTCGCCCGCCATCCCCCTTGATGGGTAATATAGGGAGTGAAAGTTATCTGCTGCACGCCGACCACTTCCTCTTCCACGCATGCGACAATCAATTCATTGTTGGGATCCGCCTCAATAGAACGGAAAGCTTTCAGGTAACTCTCCGGAAGCGGCTGTTCATAGCGCTCCCTTTTGCTTCCGAGCTTATCATCCGACAGCATTTTGACAATACTGTCCAAGTCCTGTTCTCCTGCTTCTCTAAACGTCAATTTCATGGGCATTCCCTCCTCTTCTTCATTTTAGCGAAACACCGAAAAGGGGAAAATGTCCGTTTTGTTATAACCGGCGATCAGAATTCGTTATGACTCGAGGAACTCGTCCCGTAGGATGCTCATTCTCAGCCTGTCCACGTACCCGTCCCCGCGAAGCCGGTCCTGGCGGAGGACGCCCTCTTCAACAAACCCCATTCGGCGGTAGGACTTAATCGCCTGGTCATTATCGACTTCCACCCTCAGCCAGATCTTGTTGAGGTGCAGCTTCGTAAAACCGTACTCCAGCATCGCCTTCATGGCAGCCAGGCCGTATCCTTTTCCCCAGTACCTTCTATTTCCGATGGCAATGCCCAGTTCGCCATGCTTATTCAGCTTGTCGATATTCTTTAAATCAATCCAGCCGATATGGACGCCGTCCCCGGTTTCAATCGCCATTTGCTCATACCCGTTGCTGCGGCTGATGCACATTTCCACCCACTGCCGGGTTTCCTCCCTGCTGAAGGGGGGATATTTATTGGGCATATTCAAATGCCTGGTAACATCGACATCAAGGCACCACTGGTAACGGTCCTCCACATCAGCCGGTGTCAACTCCCTCAGACTCACTTTTGGCAAGGTGCTTCGATTCATATTAAGGAATTCCCTCTTTTTCCCGGAAGGTGTATTCTCTTTATCAATCATCAAGGCACCCAAATTCTTTCAAGGTTTTCAAAAGCTCTACAGTCAGATGACCCTGCCAGTCCTTTTCCGCATGCACCCACTCTTCTTCATATTTCCCGAACCATGACCAGTTCGGGGAAGCATATCCGGCTTCACGCAGCTTTTCCATTTCATAATGAAGGTTCTCTTTTACTTCATCTTTAAGCAAAGGGAAAAATGGAGAGGCTGGTGAATCGGCTGCCTGCAGAGGTTTCATGCCATATCCCTCCCAATCACCCGGATTGAGCTTCGTGATTTTCCGGACCGCCTTCTTCAGCTTTTCTTCAATTTCTTCCTTGAATGGTGACTGCACGCTCTCCATTAAGCGTTTGTAACACAGGAAGTCATGCATCTCCATCTCTTCCGGAAGAGTTCCCAGCTCCTCTCTGGCTTTCTGCGTCACCTTTTCGATCAATTCATTGGGGACATATCCTTCATATTCATGAAGATAGCCCGTGATTTCAGCATTCGGATTGGCCCAGGTTCCATGGACCCCGCAATGACCTTTTTCATGATCATATGACCACCAGGGTGCATGGGGATGATCGTTGACTTCTTTCCCCAGCAAATGCCATCCGGTGATGGATTCATCATATTCGCTGTTCAGGTATTCCAGCGCCTTCCGGACAATGCGGTGGCCCCCTGTCAGTTTCAGCTTCCTTGCATATTGAAGACCGACAGTCGTAGCGATCGGAGAAGAATCCGGCATACGGATATCCGGCTCAATTCCGTGTCCGAAACCTCCATCTTCATTCTGGAACTTCGCCAGCTCTTCTGCCGCCTCTTTCTGGCTCCCATTTTCAAAAAGGTACGCAAACACCCTCACATCCAACGCACGTGCGTTCTCCATGATAAAATTCCGCACCCGGTTATAATCAACAGTTGATAAGACGTTCACTTTATCATTCCTCCTTATCATTCAATGCCTCCGCCTTGGTGCCTGGTACGAAAACAGAGTTCTCTCCCAGGCACACCGATTACGTTGTAAAATAATAGATAACTTACTATTCGAGTTTTGGCACCTGATTGCCTTTATTTTATAAAAATTAATTCGTTGAAACGTTTAGCTGCGGATCGATGTCTAACAGTTGTACAGAAAGGGGGATCCCGTAATGCTGCAGCTTACAAAAGTTAAAAAAGCAAAAAAGGGCAACGATAAGGCGTTTCAGGAGCTTATTGAAGAAGAAAAGAACAAGCTTTACCGGATGGCTTATCTCTATGTAAAGAATGAAAATGATGCGATCGATATTGTCCATGAAACGATTTATAAAGCATACATTTCAATAAAAAAAGTAAAAGAGCCGGATTACTTTTCAACTTGGCTGTCCAAAATCCTCATCAATACAGCTCTTGACTTTATAAAGAAAAACAAAAAAGTGATACCTTTTGAAGAAGTCGAGCGCCTGGAAAGCAGCGAGGACCTGCATATCGCCGAGAGCCTCGATTTGGTGGATGCCATAGACCGCCTGGAGGAGAAATACAAGACGGTGATCATCCTCCGCTATTACAAAGGACTGCAGGTCAAAGAAATTGCAGATATGCTGGACTGCCCTGAAGGAACAGTCAAAACTAACCTGCACCGGGCGATTAACAAACTGAGAGCAGACTTACGAGAGGAGTGTTTGTAATGAAAGATTCCTTCAAAAATCAAGTGGATCAAATTCCTGTTCCAGAGAAAAGGCTGGATGCTGCCATAGATTCCGCCATCCGGCGCGGAAAAAAGAAGAGGTGGAGCTTTGCAAAAAAAACCGGGTTTTCCGCTGGAGCCGCAGCTGTCCTCTTCTGCCTATTCATCGGATCAGCTTTTGTTTCGCCTACCATGGCAGAATTTGCATCAAAGTTGCCGTTTTTAAATCAAGTCTTTGAATCAAAACCGATTCATGAAGTTGTCAGCGAGGCGCTGAGGAAAAATTATGAGGTGGATGGTATCGGCATGAGCTACTCGCCTAAGAAGGAGTTTTTCGTAACGGTTGTCGGTTCCGAGGATTACTACGAAAGCGTAAAGGCCGATATTCAAGAACAAGTCGAAGGAATCCTTGCTTCAAGAGGCTATGATGCCTTCAAGGTAAAAGTCGAGCGCCCGCCAAACAGGGATCACGCAATCGACCCTGAAAGCGAGGAGATGGAAAGAAAATCAGAGACACTCATGCAAGCTCTGCAGGAAAAACTGAAGGATTCCGATTATGCCATCCTATCTTACGGCACATCCTTTTTGGATAAGAAACCGGCTGTAGAGCTCGATATCCCGAATACTGAAACCAGAACAGACGAAATTGAACAAATCATCCAGGAAATCGCCAATGAACAGCAGCTCGGTGAAGTTCCCGTCAATTTTCACAAAATCGATATGGCAAAACGCGAACAGGAAGGCCGCTGGCAGCAAGTGATCACCACAATCGGTGAAGGCTTGATGGGTAGGAAGGATTACCAAGTCAAAGGCGTTGGCTATTCCAACCATCCTTCTCCAATGACCGTTTTCGTCACCCTTCAACTCCCTGCTTCTGATAGCGCAGCCAAAGATCTCGCCAAAGAAACAGAACAAACCGTCAACGAATTCATTCGATCGGATGAAGCCGAAGAGATGATAAAGGATGATCCTTATAAGATCGTCATTTACAGCAAAGATAAAGAAGTACTGCTGGAAACCGAGTATTGATGATTGTTGATGGACGCTGTTTCGAGTGAATTCTGTTTTGGATCAAGCATTAGTGAACGTCCTGTGCATAGGCGCAGGACGTTTTGTTGTGGTTTCGGACCCTCTATCTCTTTCGGGACAGATTATTAGTGTTGAATTTCTACCTCGTTGGGTCATTCGGATTATTGGGCCGGGGACTCGCTGAGCTTAGTTTCTCATTGGCCCATTTAGGAACTAAATAGACCGATGATCCTCTGTTTCTCGCATCCCCCTGGCACATTTACACACTAATTGGGCCAGCGACACTCTGTTTCTCTCATCCCCTTGGCCCATTTACACCCTTATTGGGCCACGACCTCTCTGTTTCTCTCATCCCCCTGGCCCATTTACACACTAATTGGGCCAGCGACACTCTGTTTCTCGCATCCCCCTGGCACATTTACACCCTTATTGGGCCGGAACCCCTCTCTTTCTCGCATCCCCTTGGCCCATTTTCACTCTTATTGGGCCGGCGACACCCTGTTTCTCACACCCCCCTGGCCCATTTACACGCGCATTGGGCCAGGACCCCTCTCTTTCTCGCATCCCTGTGGCCCATTTACACACTTATTGGGCCGAAACCCCTCTCTTTCTCGCATCCCTGTGACCCATTTACACACTAATTGGGCCTGAGCACCTCTGTTTCTCGCACCCCCCTGGCCCATTTAGTCACTCATTCGGCCGCCTCCAAGCAAAACCTCGATTCTGATCCACCGATCACCCTGTTTTTTCAAAATACCAAAGAGGACTCATCGATGACGAGTCCTCTTTGGCGTTTCTGATATAAACCCAGGTTATTTCTCCTGTTCTATCGAAAAGACATTCACACTTTTCTCGCCAAGCACAATCACCTTCTCGAGATGCATGCCGATTCTTTCCGCCACTTTTTCAGAGGCAGTATTCTCCGGCTGAATCAGCGAGATGAACCTGTGCCTTCCTAGTGCATTGCGGCCATGATCCAGAAGGGATGCGGCAGCTTCCGTTGCATATCCCTCTCCCCAATGTCTCCTTGCAATCCAGTATCCGATCTCAAGCTCATTTTCCCCATCGATCTTCTGGGGTACAAGGCCTGCATGCCCAATCGGAACACTATCTTCTTTTCGTACAAGCACCTGCAGGCCCATATTTCTGCCTGCTTTATACGTATTGTAGATCCAGGAAAGAAAGTCCCTTCCTCCTTGTTCGTCCCTGACTTTTCCGGATCCGATGAATTTTACCACCTCCGGATCTGCCAGCAGCGCCATGAGAAAATCAAAATCCTCTTCCGTATAGGGGCGGAACGTAAGTCGCTCAGATTGAATGGACACCGCAGCGCACCTCCCTTCTCTTAATCAAACGTTTGATTAAATTTATTTTTCCTGGTTTCCTTACTATCCCTCATAGAGAGATGATGCGATTTTTAAAAGAATCATAATCTCGTATTGTTTTCATCATTTCGCAAAATTCGATGGCGCATACCTGCAGCCTCTAATCTGTGATGGTTTGGAGCTCCCTGAATTTCTCAATGTAATCACTGCCGTTGATTATTTCAAGCGGGAGGAGGCTGGTCCACTCTTCAATGCCGGCTTCCGGGTGATTCCGCAGGTAGCTCTGAGTGATTTCATATCCCAGCTTAAAATTGGTCCAAGGCGGAATGCCCCTCCTGGCACTGCCCTCGAACTCCCAATAATGATCCAGGTCATTCCCGCTCTCTTTCAGTTCTTCAAACATCTGAACCATTAACTCGTCTGATAAGGGTTGGGTCCAGGAAACAGCTGTTTCAGGATAAACCTGATGGGCGAATGCAGCCGCCTTCCCATCCACCACAAATGACTCCATCAGTGTTTCATACATATCAGCCATGTACTCCGTTTGCACAGTAGTGTGATATAACATAGCCACCGTAAATTTGAGGATGTCCTCATCAAAGGAGGGGGAGACTTGGAGAAGGATTAAGTTCTCGCTCAGTGCCAGGCCATTGACACCTCCCCTACTCTCAATTGTCATGACATCCAGTGGATTCACAGGCATGGCTATAATCGTTTTATTTAAACCAGGCAGCATGCCTGAAGAATCTTCCAGAGCTTCCTCGATTAGGTCCGCAATGTCCTCTTCCTTGACCATGAGCTCTTTTGTACTGACTTCCAGCTTTTGCGGATTGGTATTGGGGAAGAGCAGGGATTCCAATTCATAATAGGTTTGGGCGCCGGAGTCGGCTATCCTTTGATATAACGGATCAATTACCTTTTCGCCGTAGACCTCTTTTATCACTAATGAACTGTCAGCCTTCACTGTCTTTGCAAAGTCCAGGACCTCATTATGAAGGAAGCTGAGTTGAAACTCCTGCCCGTCTATTGAAAACCTGCTTGTCCTTTCATCAGAAAGACTCGAGACGGTTTGAACCTGCGGCTTCTCGGTCTCCGCTGAACCGCTCTTTGCATTATCTGTCTGAACTTCAGTGCTTGTACAACCGGCTGTCAAAAGACATACCGCTCCAAATATAATTGAAATGACTCCCCGCTTCACTTGTGCCCGACCTCCATTAAGAAATTTTTCATTAAAAAGGCTCTATTCGTAAACCTTGCTGCTTTGCTGTAATCATTCCGGAAGATAATGCTGTAATGAATCGGTTTTCCGAAAGCAGCTTTATATGCGAAAACAGCCTTACTAAAACAACGAGGCAGGCCCTATAAAGGTTTCAAAATCCGGCCGGCCATTAAGCGGCATTCCTGATCCTTCGCACGCTCATCCATATACTGATGCCGACCAGCGCCCAGATAATGGGATGGCCTAGAGCGATGCCCACCTTGGAAACACCCCCAGCCAGATCAAAAATGACCACGAGCGAGAACAGGAAGAGCGTCGTTACGAGAGAAAAAATACCTGTTCTCTTCGCGGACTCATCCCGTTTTGGAATATAGGACAACAGGATGCTGGCCACAATCACCGCGAACAAAGTGGTAATCACCCACTGCGGCGTGCTGTGAGCGAAAAAGTCGATGTATAAAAGTCCCGCAAAACAAAGGAGATAGACCAGTTCTAATATTTGGCCAGCATTCTTTTTCATGTTCGTCAGCTCCACCTTCTTCTCACTTCCTCCACCACTGTACCGGGATTGTCCCAATGCAAAAGATGAGTGGCGCCGGAAATTGGCTTAACTTCCGCTCCGGTTCTCTGCTGGAAACGGCGGGCTTGTTTCCTTCTGTCTTCCTCCAGGTGCCCGGGCAGGGTCGACCTCAATAAGAGGATATTCTTTGGCATGTCATCAAAGACATCTTCAATATCATCCTTATGCATCGCACGGATGATGTTTGCGCCGGTCACTCCACGGGCATGCCAGTAATGCTTGCCGTCCTTTATCAACGCCAAATCTTCCGCCGCTTTTTCCTTCAATGGCGACCATGTCAATGTCTCGCTTTTCACAAGCTCACGGAATTCTTCCCAGTCAGCCCATGTCTGCTCAAAATCTTCTTGATAATAGGCCATTTCCTCTTCTGCGGATTTACCGGAATGCCTTTTGCTCTGATAGCCGCCGTCTATAAGGATGGAATCCAGCACTCTATGTTTGTAGTTTTTCAGGTAAAATAAGTGAACAAAACTGCCCCAGGAATGGGACAGAAAATAGAATCGGTCGATTTCAAGGTGATCGATGATACCATCGATCCACTCAGCCATCCCCTGCATCTCGTACTTCTTTGGATCTTCAAAAGCAGGCGTCTTGCCATGCCCCGGTGCATCCACCGAAATGATCCGGTATTCATTTTGCAGTTCCTCGGCTGCCTCAATAAAGCTCAGGCTTGTGCTGCCCAGTCCATGGAGACAGAAGATGACCGGAGCATTCTGGCTCCCCCATTCAGTGACATGAACGGGCATTGTGCCGTTTTCTATGTAATATCGTTTCAAAATTTAGTTGCTCCTTTCTCGAAGGGGATGCACCTTTACGAAATTGCACCAGGCACTCATCCCCCGCTGTCAATCTATTAATAATCCCTGAATATCAAATCACTCGAAACAGGTTTCCGGCCGATTTCCCTGGCCCAGATGGACAGCTGGCCAATGTGATGAATTTCGTGCGCTATTAGATGCTTGAGGATTTTTTCATAGGAAAAGACATAGTCGCTTCCGTCCCTGCGTTTCTTTGTCAGGGTTTGACTTGCGGTCTCCTCATTCCAGGATTGCAGGAAGTGTTCTGTGACCGGTCTAGTCATGTTGGTGAACTCAACGGTCTCGTCCAATGAAGATACCCCTTCTTTCATTAAGACTGTCGTGCCCTGCATCTGATTGACCCAAATCTGTTCCCCGTTCGCAACATGAAAAAGCGTGGCCAGGATGCTGCCCATTCCGCCGGTCCTCTCCTTCGTAAGCTCTTCTTCCGGCAGATCCCTGCACCACTCAAACCAGTCCTGCCTCACTTGCCAATTATATCTGAACATATCAAGCATCTTCTTTTCCCCTTTGATTCGGGTCGTGCCAGTCACACCCCGTTTTTTGTCGAATAACCTTTTTAGAGCCCTTATGTATCTATCGGGAAAACCTCTCCTAATCACACACCGTTTTCTTATCGGGATCCCGCAAAAATTCGAACAGCAGTCTGATCTGGGAAGCTGTATTGCGGTCAACCGATAAATCCGGGAGCGCGTCTTCCTCAAAAAAACCGATCTCGCTCGTTTCCAATCCGGCTTGCGGGTTTCCTCCAGTTATTTCACACTGAATGAAGATTTTATAATAGTGAAATGGCTGCGGAGGATGAGGGTGTTTGTAGTAATCGAGCAGTGCGAGCAGTTTTTTGTACCTGACCTCATATCCCGACTCTTCCTTGATTTCTTTTATCACGTTTTCTGAAGGCGACAGGCCGACATCGCAAAATCCGCCGGGCAGGGACCACTTGTTATTGATTTTTTCTTTGACCAAAAGGATTCGGCCCTCTTCAAAAACGGCTCCCCTTACGTCCGCCTTTGGCGTTTGATAACCTTTTTCCTGGGCAAACAGTTCTTTGATTACGTCCTTTTCGACTGTGGTATATTCCGACATGATTTCAGCGCTTAAGTCCTTCAGTTCTTCATACCGCTCAATATCATATACATCCTTCGAAAATGCCAGTCCGGACTGTGATATCGATTGAATCTGCTGCGCCCACTTCATCCATTTGTGCTCCATGATCTCCCTCTCCCCTATTCAAATGCTCTTTTTCTAAAACTTTGCTGCTATTTAAAATGATTCCGAAGAGTTTTCGTCCCGTTTCACTCACCCTAGCTTCCCTATGATCATACCGATCTCGCATTCTCCGGAATCGACAACCTCATAGCTTCCCTTTGGCCACACCGATTTCGCGTTTTCCGAAATCGGCCTCTCCATTGCTTCCCTTTGACCTCATCGATCACACGTTTCGTAGAATCGACAACCTCTTAGATCCCCTTTGACCTCATCGATCACACGTTTCGTAGAATCGACAACCTCATAGCTTCCCTATGATCATACCGATCTCGCATTCTTCGACATCGACACCCTCATAGCCTCCCTTTGACCTCATCGATCTCGCATTTTCTAGAAATCGACAACCTCATTGCTTCCCTTTGACCTCATCGATCTCGCATTCCCCGAAATCGACAACCTCATTGCTTCCCTTTGACCTCATCAATCTCGCATTTTCTAGAAATCGGCAACCTCATAGATCCCCTTTGACCTCACCGATCTCGCATTTTCTAGAAATCGACAACCTCATAGATCCCCTTTGACCACATCGATCTCGCATTCTTCGACATCGACACCCTCATAGCCTCCCTTTGACCTCATCGATCTCGCATTCTCCGAAACCGACACCATCATAGCTACCCTAAGGCCAGAAACCTGCCTCTTACAAATAAAAAACGCTGCATCCCGCTAGCAGGAGCAGCGCCAAACTCTTAAAAAAACCCGTCCCTGTAATCTAAACGAACCTCTGCTCAACAGTTCCCTTTCCATCTGCCACATCAACAATTGCGTGAGCCCCATTGATGAACGTCACTTGGGGAGGCATATGGCCGCAGTCGATATCATAAACAATCGGAATCCCCAGTTCATCCGCCATGGCCTGATAGACATCCTCTGCGGTATAATTACCGACTGGTGCATTGGCATCGCTGCGCCCAAAGAGGATCCCGGAGCAATTTTCAAACCAGCCTGCATATTTCATTTGAACCAGCGACCTGCGCAAATCCGTTGCATTCATGTCACAGTTTTCAAGAAACCAGATCACCGGTTCACTCGGAATGTGCTCCTCCCGGAATGCTGCCACATCTCCATAGTCCGTACCGACCAGATGGCGGAGAATATCGATGCAGCCTCCTAAAAGCCGTCCCTCCAGCTTTACAGGATTATCCCCGACTGTCTTCCATTCCGTCTCTTCTGTTAAATCGAACACACAAGGCGCGGGTTCTCCATGTTTCCACTCTTTCTGGTACTGAGGAGATGAATGCTGGATGACGGTTCCGCCCGGCTTCGTTGAGAGAACTTCCTGCCACATCGCTGTCGTTTCATCCCAGTATTCGCCTCTCAGGTCGACAAAATTGGTTCCATGGGCGGTAGCGATCCCCGTTTTTAACGTGATGGCTAGCATCAGCGCACTTATATCTGAGTATCCTAACAGCCATTTGTTTTTTATCGAAGAGAAGTCAATATCCTGAAGTACTTCGATCAGCAATTCTCCTCCCCATGGCGGGATGATGGCATCTATTTCTTCATTCCTCATCATTTCATTGAATTCTTCTGCCCGGTTTCTGCTTGGAGCCGACTTCGCTTTGTCCTGTGTCCAGGCTGTATCACCCGTCACGACATTGAAGCCCCTTGAGCTCATCCGTTCGATGGCAAGCCTGAACATGTCATGAAGCGCTTCCTGGACTCCGGAAGATGGGGCGGTCACCCCTATTGTGGCTTCTTTTTTTAAGGTTGGGTAGCTAATCATGTTTTATCAGTCCTCACTTCTCGTCTTGATGAGTAATTCGAGATTGCTGTCCGGATTCCTTCTTTAAAATAGGCTGTTTTCGCATATATTGTTGCTTTCGGAAAAATCCCAGGTGCCGGATTTTTCCCCTGTATTCAAAGTTTTTACTCTCGAAAATGGACGAGCAGCTCTTTTCTTCCCTGCTCACCGGGGCTTTTACGACGATTTACCAGGACTATATTTGAAATTTATAGTGAATAGCAACAAAATTTAACGAAAAGAGCCTTTAAATAAAATCAACCCATGGATGGCCATCAGGAAACTGCTTTATCAGGGCAGCCGCAAGCCAATCTTTTTCAGCGGCTGTCAAAAAGGGAAAAACCGTTTGAAAATCCCAGGAATCCTTTTGCCTCAGTTGTGAAGATCCTCCTTTATAGAGCAGCTGTATTTCAGGTCTCAGATAGGGAATTCCCTGCTTATTATTCAGCATGATGTTTCTGCTTTTGATTTCTTTGTTCCTCTTGTATAGCCATTCGCCGCCCTCAAACTCCACAACCAGGATTTGAAACCGGAAAGGAGCTTCAGGATTTCGGCTAGCCCAGATATTATTGATTGCTTCCAGGGAATCTCCTTCACGCCATATTTCCAACTTTCCGCCGGCTGCCTTGTACAGCAGCCAGTCTTGTGAGAGATGGCTGTACAGCGCGGGAAGGTCCTGTTGTGCCGTCACGATATCGATATCGGCGTGGTCCCTGATCTGTTTTCCGATATGAAGGTCCAGTGCCCAGCCGCCGGCAATCCCCCAACTTACCGGGATTGAAGTGAAAAGGCAAGCTGTTTCAGCGACAGAGAGGGGGCTCCAGTTTTCATAGTCCTTCCTCATGTGACTGCTTCCTTTCTGCCACGCGACTTGCCAGTCATTCCACTCCGCTTTCCAGGAAAGTGATACGCCCATTGCCTGCATCCATTTCCGCTTCAATCCCGATTGGGAATACATGGGATGGAAACGTGTGGCCGATATCGACATTAGCCAGGATAGGAAGCTCGCTGCCCCCCAGGATTTCGAGCAGCAGTTCCTCAAAAGTGAACGGGGCATTGCAGTCATCAAAGTGTTCATGCTTACCGACAATCAATCCAGACACAGAATCAAATATGCCAGCTAACTTCAGCATACTTAGCGATCGTTCCTGGATTGCCATATCTTTAAACGAGTCTTCTATAAAAAGGATGGCGCCTGTGACATCGGGAAAATATTCCGATGCCAGGATGCCTGACAGGGTGTTCAGATTCCCGCCAATCAGCTTCCCGCGGACTTTGCCTTTCCTGAGTGACTTCCAGCCGGCATTAGGGACCATCTTCTTCTCCCTGTCCTGAGTCCGCCAATCAATCATTTCTTCTGTCCATTCACCGGGTATTTCCAAGGTATATGGAATTTCCTGCTGATGCATGACTGATTTCTCAAAGTACTCTCTGCCCTTTGGCAGCATCTCCGGGTATTCCCCAAATGACGGTACAATTGCCGGTCCGTAAAAGGCGGGCATTCCCGTCTTTGTATAGACTCCCAGCAAAAGCGCGGTTACATCACTGTATCCCATGAGGATTTTCGGCTGCCTTTTTAACTCCTCATAGTCGATATAAGGCAGCAGAGAATTGGAGTTAGTGCCTCCAATGGTGCTTATGATCGCTTTAACCTCTTTATTATGGATCAGTTCATTTATTTCTTCGGCTCTTTGCTGGATGGAGGCTGAACGGTATCCTTGATTGGATTGAGCACACTTTCCTTTTAAAACGTTGAATCCCATGGATCTTAATTGGGCAAGGCCTCTTTCATACCTTTCCTTAAATAAGACAGGAGCCGGCGTAGAAGGTGTGATGATCCCAATCGTATCCCCTCTCTTCAATTTCCCAGGCTTTATCATTTTCTCAAATCCTGGACAAATGCGACTTGATATGGAAACAGTTCTGCTGTCATGATGCCCTCTTTCACAGCAGGGTCTCCATTCATCAAGGACAATGCTTCCTCTTCAGTTTCCGCTTCGAAAATGACAATGCCAAACGTGTCCTCGTCCAATCCTTTTGTTTTTCCGGCAAGGATCAGTTTCCTGTCCTCATGCATTCTCTGAAGATAGGAAAAATGCCTTCCAACGACGGCATTCTCTTTATCTGTCCAGTTCTTGTCTTGAGTCAATTTCTCTGTCAGTTGAAGTTTATACAGGTATTGTTGTCTTTCCATAGTGTGGTCTCCTTCAGTATTAAGTTGATAGTTTCTTTCTATCACACTATCATATTTCCAAGTTTGTTGTCTGACTTTTTCGTCATTTAATACACGCCATACGAACACAGAATCTCGACATGATTCGAGGGTATAGTCATAATTTGGAATAATTAAGTCGAAATGCCTTTCTCCATTTATATCCTCATGTATGTTATGATAAAGATAATAATAAAATATCTAGGGCCCTTTCGACTTCTCTTGGTATCCCTATTTACGGGAAGGAGCAATAAGAAATGGAGAAAATAAGTGTTTTCCTAGATGACATTCGCGAGGCACCTGATGGGTACGTCCTAGCAGAAACTATGGATGAATGTTTGAATCTATTGAAAAACTTTGAAATTGAACATCTTTCTTTAGACCACGATCTATTGAACAATACGAGAAACGGTACAATGCTCGTGGAAATCATGGTCAGTGAAAAACTGTTCGCTAACCGCATTACGATACATTCAGCAAACTCTGTCCGCCTTAGGGAATGTACAATTCCCTAAGGCAGGCACAAAAAGATTTAGTCATGCCTGCAGCCATTATCCTATCCCTTCGCCCTCTGCCTTTATACTTTTACCCGCCTGGATTCTTGAAGCATTATAACGACACACTTTAACCCAACTCTCTCAAACATGAAATCACATATAATCAACCGTTTAAATATATTGTTTCGACTGATAACAAAGGGCAGTTATGACAGGCTGCCCTTTATAAGCACGCCTGCACTTTAACACATTAACGCGCCGGGGGACTGTCCCCCGGCGCGTTAATGCGTTAAAGCTTGGAAGATTCCTCCACGTTTAACCTGCTGATGTTGTGATATATAGGATTTAGAATATAAAAAAGGCGGGGTTTGGATTGGAAGAAAACTCTCTTGTTAATTTCATTTTGATCGGGTGTGTCATCCTTGGTGTTTTACTGACATTGAAATCACGTCAGTTATGGGTTCCCTATATACATATAGTCGCAACCATCTGGATATTGGCAGGCGGATTTGGCTACTCTATTTTGTTTGATAATGAAGCAGCAATCGGATATCTTTTCGTCTTTGTCATCGGCCAGATCTTTTGGGCATTTCTGTTCGTGTTCATTGCCCAGGTCCTTTCCTGGATGGTCCGCTCTCTCC
This sequence comes from Bacillus salacetis, assembly GCF_003581585.1. GTDB lineage: Bacteria > Bacillota > Bacilli > Bacillales > Bacillaceae_B > Rossellomorea > Rossellomorea salacetis. The sequence goes on along the minus strand of NZ_QXIR01000012.1, from coordinate 60,733 downwards.
CCCTGCGCCACAAACAGGAAATCGGCTGGATGTTTCTCATTGGATTCCCAGTAACGTTTTCCCTGGCGATTTTATAAGCCTCCAGGCAAGCCATCACTCTTCAGATTGATGGCTTTTAGTATGCGCGGAAATCGCCCGCCCTCTCCACGAAGCCTGCACCCCTGCAAAAAATCCATATATTTGAAACCTTCTCCCCGTTTTATCCGTAGTATAAATAAAGGGAGTGATTTTGATGGAAGCCATGATCAGCCTCGGTATTTTCATTGTAGTGTTTGCGGGCGGCCTTTTCCTTTTTAATACACTGATGGGTTACAAAAAAGGGAACATCACACTTGATCTGGACGACCGTTATATTGATTACAAAGAATATACCCAGGCCATACAAAGGGAATTGGAGAATAAAGGTCATAATGTGAAATACGAGGGCAATGGGACTTTCACAATTGATGGAAAGAGATATCTTTTTATGGAAAGAAACGTCAGTATGGGCGGTGCCCCGCTGCAAAGGACCATTTTAAAGCCCGAAAAAAAATAACCTCCCGCACTCGGGAGGTTATTTCCATTTTAAGCCGTAGCCGGTTTCTTTCTTTCGTCATCTTTGCCCTTGATGAAGATTTGAAGAGCAAGCATGGCAACAAACAGAACCAGACCAAAGACATCCGTCATTCCCTCAGGGTAGATCAGCATGAGACCGGCTGCCAAACAAAGGATACGTTCGATGACGGTCACTTTGCGGAACCAGAAACCAATCATAGCTGCCCCGATGGCCATCATTCCGGTGATGGCTGTGAACACGACCCATATCAGATAAGGTATGGTTGTATCAATCATCAGCAGTTCCGGTGATAACACAAACATATACGGAATGATAAAGGCCGCAATCGCCAGTTTGGCGGAATTGAAACCTGTCCGGATTGGTTCCCCTCCCGATACCCCTGCGGCGGCAAAGGCTGCCAGAGCAACAGGCGGCGTGATGTCGGCGATGATGCCAAAGTAGAACACGAACAAGTGAGCAGATAAATCAGGTGCTCCAAGTAAAATGATTGCCGGAGCCGCAATCGTTGATGTAATGACATAGTTTGCCGTTGTCGGTGAACCCATTCCCAGGATGATGGATGCCACCATCGTGAAGAACAGCGTCAATAGCAATGTACCTTGAGGAGAGTCGCTTATTCCCGCTGCAAGATCGACAAGCCCATTAGCCATCTTCAGGCCAAGTCCTGTCTTGGTTACCACCCCAACGATGATACCCGCAGCAGCCGTAGCCGCCGCGACAGAAAGGGCTGTTCTTGCCCCATCCACAAGGGCATCAACCGCATCCTTGAAGTTGATGCGTGTGTCCTTTCGGATCGCACTGATGGCGATAGTCGCAACAATCGACCATAATGCAGCACGCATAACACTCATGCCAGTAAACAATAAGACAATGACCACGAGGATCGGAAGAAGGAGATAGATTTTCTTGAGAACTTCTTTTCTATTGGGCATCTCCTCATCGGATAATCCCCTTAGTCCGATTCTTTTCGCTTCGAAATGGGTCATGATCCAAATACCTGCGAAATATAACAGAGCCGGGATGGCTGCCGCTTTGGCAATCTCCCAGTATGTGACGCCTCCGATGAATTCAACCATGAGGAACGCGGCGGCACCCATGATCGGCGGCATCAGCTGTCCGCCTGTCGATGCGGCAGCTTCTACTCCGCCTGCAAATTCTTTACGGTAGCCAAGCTTTTTCATCATCGGGATTGTGAATGAGCCCGATGTTACAACGTTGGCCACTGAGCTTCCGCTGATCGTCCCTTGAAGGGCACTGGAGAAAATCGCCACTTTCGCCGGGCCCCCTGTTCGTTTACCGGCAATGGAGACGGCGAGGTCATTGAAATACTGCCCTACACCAGTCTTGACCAGAAAAGCCCCAAACAACAGGAACAGGAAGATGAAGGTCGCGGACACATATAATGGCGTCCCGAGGATCCCTTCACTTGTGAAGAACATGGTCCTGACAATCGCATCGAAGTCATACCCCCGATGTGAAAGGAAACCAGGCATGATCCTTCCATAGTACATATAAAGCAGGAAAGCACCCGCTATAATGGTGATCGGAAGCCCTACTGCACGCCTTGTAGCTTCCAGCACCAGAAGGACGGCTATGATTCCCACTGTAAAGTCAGCTGTGGTCATGATGCCGATCCTGTTAACGATTTCATCTTGCATAATCGGCCAGTAACTTCCTACGACAATCGAGAGCAGTGCGAGAATAATATCGTACCAGGCCACTTTATCCTTTCGTGACCTTTTTTTACTCGCCGGAAATAGTAGAAAGATTAGAGATAGTGCAAACCCTAAGTGAATTGATAGAAGTAATTGCCTTGGAATGAATTGAAAGATTGAGGCTGTCAGCTGGAAAAGCGAGAATGCCAGCAAGCCAAAGAATACGATCCATTTAACAATCCCCGACTTGAATTTTCTCGTGGAGGAATCGGGATCATATTTTTCCAACAGCTCTTGCTGTTCTTCAGCTGTCAGTGATTCGAAGTGTTTTGAGTTAGTACTCATTTGAGAATCACTCCTTTCCAAAATTGAAATAATGATTGATTTTGAACACTCATCCGTATCAGTGTCCCTTTTTCAAAGTAGTCTGCAAGCGGATATACTTTTTCATTGTATATGAAGCGGTGATTTGCCGCTACTTGTCCTATGGAAATATCGACGTAAGGAAAAACACGGTTCATATTGGAGATCTTATATTTACCGTCCTGTGTCCTGCTGAAGACCTCTTCCCCTGCCGCATCACCCGGCATACCGATGGCCGTGTCCTCGTAAATCAACGTCGTCTGGACGATATTGAAATCAGCATCCGCTTCGTACACCTCCAAAACATCAGAGAGATGGATGGAATGTGTGTAAAGGATGGAGAACTCATCCTCCATTCCCCGCAGTGGGATCAGAACATCCTTGCTTTCGTGTTTGAGCGATTCCAGGACAACACATTGTTTGAAAGGAACAAAGGGCAGAAGGCACATAATTCCTGCTGCAATAATGGCAGCGGCTCTCTTCCATTTCATGTTCCACACTCTTTTCTTGGCCTCCAAAAAGGTTCAGAAAACCTAAAGGCTGCTTTTTCATGATTCATCATCATAATAAAAGAATAGACCGATCAGATCGGCCTATTCCATGTTGCCTGAAGAAACTGTATTAGTCTTGGGAAATTCCTTTTTCCTCAAAGTATTTAGCCGCTCCCGGATGCAGTTCGATACCCATTCCTTGAAGTGCATTCTCAGCACTGATCAATTCACCTTTTGCATGGCTGATCTTGTCTGTGTTTTCAAAGATCGCTTTTGTGATCTCATAGACTTGATCTTCGGAAAGGTCAGAGCGTGTAACGAGCATAGCGCGTACAGCTACAGTTTCGATATCGCTGTCAAGCTTGCTGTAAGTACCGCCTGGAATCGTATCTTTCGCATAGTAAGGATACTTTTCGATAAGCTCATCGGCTTTTTCAGAGCTTACAGGGATGATGGTAACATCCTGAGTTGCAGCAAGTCCCTCAACCGCACCTGTTGGTGTACCGGAAGTGATGAAAGCTGCATCGATCGTTCCATCCTGGATCCCTGTAGTGGAATCATCGAATGAAAGATTGCGTGCACTCAGGTCATCAACTGTCAGTCCGTGAACTTCAAGGATCTGTTCGGCATTCAGCAATGTACCGGAGCCGGCTTCCCCGACAGATACCACTTTCCCTTTCAAATCTTCAACAGATTCAATGCCTGAATCCTTTGTTGTAACGATCTGGATCGTTTCAGGATACAGTGTACCGATACCTTGAGCATTTTCAACTTTGTTATCGGAGAACATTTGTGTCCCTTCTGTTGCATAGGATGCAATGTCCGTTTGAGTAAAGGCAACTTCAATATCACCTGATTTAATGCTCGCCATGTTCTCGGCAGAAGCACCAGATGTTGATGCCGAGGATTCTATTCCTGTTTCATCCTGGATGATTTTCGCAAAAGTTCCGCCAAGTGGATAGTATGTACCACCTGTACCACCTGTTGCAATCCCGATGAAGTCTGCTTCTGTTTCTCCGTCTTCACCAGAACCGCCGCCGCTTCCTCCGCCGCAGGCTGCCAATATCATAGCCGCTACAAGAAGCAAAACAGCACTGAATGATAAACTTCTCTTTTTCATGTCATTCACCCCTATAATTTTTTTATTAACAAAGATAGTTTAACACAATTTGTAATAATATTGTAAATAATTTAACTTTTCGAATATTAACCGACATTGGTATTTATGCAAGTTTGAATACCGCTGACCTCTGCACTGTAATCGAGTTCACCGCCGCCGCTTCCAGCAAGTCCGCGTATCATACATATGTATTATCCTTTTGTATTATGAATATTATTACATAAAATGCAAACTCCATGCTCTGCCTAGTACATTCTATCAAACCTTTGCTAATTTTTAAAATTATTACTGCAGAATAGTAGGAGAGACCCCCAAATAACCAGTATTATACTGGTAAAATCCGTAAGAGGAGTGCAGGATTCGCGGGCTCTCCGGTTAGAAGGGACTTTGGCCCCTTTATTGGCTGTGGACGCAAGAGAAGCACTACTAGTGGAAGGATGCGTTGTTCAAACTGAACGCCGCATATCAAAACTAAAGGAAAGACCCGAAAAGTATCGGGCCTTTCTATCACATCACTCTCTTGGGAAACCATCATCCGGACGGTTCGGCTGGTTATCGATCGTTCCATCTTCATTCATGGAAGTGGTCCAGTCGTCTCTTTGGCTTTCCTCAGCCTTTCTCTTCGCCTTTTCTTTATCGACCGAGATATCGGACAGGTTATTTTCCATTTTGCTCAGGTAGTTTGCTGCAAACTCTCTGCCTCCGAGGCCGAAAGACAGGCCAAATGCCAGTGCCAGGCCGCCAAGGACCAGGATGAACGCAGAGTTAACGATGGATTGGGCGATGCCCAGCTGATCAAGCGCCATGAAGAATGCCATGATGATGATCGCATATTTAGCAATTGTGGCAAGTACATTCTTGTTGTTTCCATTCAAAATGCTGGATAAGACTTTCTTGGTGATATTTCCAAGATAGAGTCCGACAGCAAGGATGACGACCGCGGCAATGACGCTAGGGATATAAGCAAAGACTCCTGTTGCCAGGGTCACAAGGAATTCAAGTTCGACGATTTGCAGTGCTTCCACAATGAACAGCAGCGCAACAACGAAATGAACAATGTAACCAAGAATTCTCGTAATGGTAAAGGAATTGGTTGTTTCATCAGGCTTCCAGCTGCCGACCTTCATATTGCTCATTATAGAATTGATGCCCAATTTATTCAGGAAGCTGGTTGTCCACTTCCCTGCCATACGGCCGGCCCATAGACCTACCAAGATCAAGACAACCGCCACGGCAATATTCGGAAGCATCGTAAGAACATCGTTAAGCATGTCGATGGCCGGTGCAGAAATTCCTTCTATATCAAGCTTGTCCAATGCGGCAATCACAGTCGGGATCAAAATCAGGATGAACGCGATATTCCCAACAATGGATGATAGAGATGTACCATTCATTGTCCTTGACAATCCTAGGCGTTCTCCCAGGCGTTCAAGTCCAACTGCATGAAGGAAGTTCGTCACGATGGTGCGGACAAGCTTTGCAACGAAATATCCGACAATTACAATCAGTGCAGCTGCAAGCAGTTTCGGAATGAACGCCAGCATGCTGTTCAGCATATCTGCGAACGGTTCGGAAACCCCTGTTATATCCAATGCTGACAGTACTGCAGGCAGGAACAACAGCAGGACCAGGTAGAACAGGACTTTGGCTGTTTTGTTGATGCCTTCATGAGCATCTTTCTCGGTATCCGCAATATTCCATTTTACCAGCAGGTGATCGAAATTAGCTGCATTTCCAAGCTTTCGCACCCCGTATCTCACAATCAATGCAAGTGCATAAGCAAACAGCAGGATCAGTGCCGCTTTCAGGATGTTATCAATCGCACCGAATATGGAGTTCATTACATTCACTAACGGCTCAGCGATCAAATTCAGGTTCAGAATGTTAAGTACTATGATGAAGACAATCAGCAGTAAAATCCAATAGACGATTTTGCTTATGATCTTTTCAGATGAATATTTTCTATTAGGAAGGTGGGAAAACAACTTGTCATCCACTCCGGATTTATTGAGCAGTTTGTAAACCGCCTTTTCAACCCCTTTGGCGACAAGCCATCCAATAAGAAGAACGACTAATGCAAGAATAAAATCCGGGATTTTCCCTAAGAATCCCTCAAAGTTATACCAGTTCATATTGTTCATTCCTTCAACTCCTTTGTCTTTTTCTACCCTCCTTTTCCCAATCCGATTATTCACTAAACAAAATCCTGTTCCAGTTATATGGGAATAGGAAAAATTTAAATGCCGCTGGGACATCTTTTGAAATTATTGATTCCAGTCGAAATAAACGAAAATAAAACCGCATGGCATCAAGGTTATATACCTGACGTCATGCGGTCCATTCATGTTATTAGGTTCTATTTTCAGCCCCGATCCTTGCGAAGAGAGCTATTCATCAAGGTTTTTCCCCATCTTCCTTTGATTTTCGACCGTTATTCCAATCGTTCATTGACTAATTCGAATTCAGGGATGATGTCCGATAAAGGGACTGCCTTCGCTTCGTCCAAATATAATGGAATATACTCCTTCAGGACATCGACCATCTTATTGCCGGATATTCCGACATGGCCGATCGCTATGATTTCCTTATCGGTTTTCAACCGTCTCATGATTTGGTCTGCTTGCTTCGTGATGTGCTGTGTCGTATAGACATGATCGAAGAACAATTCATTTTCCAGATATGGTACGCCCAATTCCTCTGCCAGTTCAGGCACGACGCTTTTCGGGGTTGTCCGGCTGTCCAGGTAATAGAGCCCGCGCTCCCGGCAGACTGTCAACACCACTCTCATCACCCGCTCATCGGCTGTAGCTTTGGATCCCATATGGTGGTTCATCCCGACAGCAAATGGCACTGAATCGATCGCCTCTTCAACCCTTTTTCTAATTTCTTCGTTACTGAGGCCTGTTGTGACAGCTCCCGGTCCAAGCCAGCTCTGCTTGCCACTGACAGGCTCCATCGGCATATGAACGATCACTTCATGGCCGAGTCTGTGCGCCAGTTCAGCATCTTGTTTTGTGGTTTCCATTAATGGCATCACGGCTACAGTCAACGGGATGGGAAGCTCCAGCATCTCCTTTGTACCCTTCATGTTATTTCCGAAATCATCGATGACAATGGACAGCGAACTAGTTTTCAACCCCGCTGGCGGTGCTGCTTCTTTTGCTGATGCAGCTCCTGAGGTAAACATGGCAGCAAGCAAACTGAATACAATGATTTTTTTCATGATCTCGTCCTTTTTTAGCTTAGTATGGCAAAGACACGGAGGATTTATCAGGTCTTTTAGCATCAGGAAAAAAATGAAAATAAAAGAGACGTTGATTGGAGTCAACGTCTTGATCATATTTCAGCTGTTAAATTGACAGTTAGGGGAACATGGCCTGTTTCCGTACGAATCGCAGCCGCAGTACTTCCCTGCGGTTCATCTCATCTGTCAGCTTTGTCCTGCTCCCGTATCTGGTCAAGCGGAACGAAAACTTCCAGGTGGCGGTATAAATTTTCAAACTCGACCGGAAGCAGCCCGCCGAATTCGCCATCGATATTCAGCTGCACTTTATCCTTGGAGTAAACTTTAATCCTGTTTGCCTGTGTGTAAATGACATTCGGGTCTTTAATATGGTCGCCCCTTACTGCCAGGCTCGCTATCCGGATGAACTCGGCAAGGTTCGTTTTTTTCAAGATCAGCAGAGAGAACATTCCGTCATTGATGGAAGCGTCGGGAGCAAGCTTTTCAAACCCGCCAACTGAATTGGTAAGGCCGATGAGAAACAGCATGGCTTCTCCTTCAAATAGCTTGCCGTCATATTCAATCGTCAGGTCGGTTGCTTTGATGGAAGGAAGCATTTCCATGCCCTTCAAGTAATAAGCGAGCTGTCCAAGCACTGTCTTCAGTTTGCTCGGCACCTCATAAGTCAGCTCGGTGATTCGTCCGCCGCCGGCAATATTGATGAAATACCGTTCACCGTTCATCCGCCCGATATCAACCGGGATGGTATCACCCTTGATTATGATGTCGACCGCAGCCCCTATATCCCTCGGGATATGAAGCGCCCGTGCAAAATCATTCGTCGTGCCCATCGGGACAATTCCCACCCGCGGGCGGTATTCCTGTTCCGCAAGGCCGTTGACGACTTCATTCAATGTCCCGTCGCCGCCTGCGGCTACCACTAAATCATATCTGCGTTCAACTGCTGTGCGGGCTGCTTCCGTCGCATCTCCTTCACAAACAGTCGCATGGCAGGAGGTTTCATAGCCAGCCTGCTCCAATTTAATCAGCACTTCAGCCAGGTGTTTTTTGAAAAGCTCACGTCCTGAAGTCGGATTATATATGATCCTTGCTCTTTTCATTCCCCATCATCCTATCTCGATATTTCAAAAGCTATAGAAGCTCAACATTCTTTCCTCAATTATAACACCTATACTACTACCCCCGGGGCGGAGTTACAAACCGCTCCACGGTACATATGAATTTAATGCGCACGCAACCGAACGCATCTACCGAAAATATCATACCTCTTTTCGGCCAAAAAAGCTAATAGTCCTTTATACTTTTCCTTTCTAACATACGGAGCCTTCACAATGAATAAAATGTCATATGCCATAAGTTACAAAGGAGGTAGCGTATCAATGAAATTTCTTATTCTCCTGCACGTGCTTTCTGCCATCATTGGAGTGGGACCGACGTTCTTTGCGCATGTTCTTGTCAGGAAAAAGCAAACTGCCGAGCACCTGAGACACTCTTTAAAGATGTCCGCGCTCCTTGAGAATTTCCCGAAAATCGGAGGGAGCCTCGCTGTCATTACAGGACTGGTTCTTTACTTTGTCGGGGAATACGGGGCATTCACCCAGGTATGGCTTCTCGGTTCCTTGATTCTTTATGTTCTCATCCAGATTATTGTGATCGGCTTCGTCACCCCTCAAAGCAATAAACTGCAAGAGTGGCTGGACGCCCCGGAAAACAAGGATGTGGCGGGGGAACTGCCGGAGGAAGCCCAAGAATTGTTGAACAGGATGAACAGTTACTTTTATTTCGCCTCCGCCCTCGGTATCACCCTGTTCATCTTCATGATCCTTAAACCTTGAAATTCGTTATTCGCTTTACCGCTTTAAAGCACCGGGGGACAGTCCCCTGTTACTTTAGCGTAACAGGGGACTGTCCCCCGGTGGATTAACGTGTTAATTCACTAAAGTGAATTCCAATCGCCGTCGAATAACATTATTTCTACAATGAATTTAGATATTTCCAGGGAAATTTGTCTATTACTGTCCACTCTCATGTTAATGTTATCTGCAACTACCCTTTCAGCATTATCGACTCCAGCTAATGCACACTCCGAAGCGTCGCCCTTTCCCCTCTTCCTATCTGCTCTCCACTACAGAAAGGCCAAATGCATTCCTGACGACGAGGTCATAGGTGCCGTCTCCAACAGTGTAGGAACCGCTCCTCCCCTCGTCCTCTGAATAAATTTCTTCGGCGGCGTCTGCTTCTCCCGCCTTATCGAACTTCCATTTTTCATCATCTTTAATGTCTGTGATGTTCTCTGCAAGAAGGTGGATGTCACTTCCTTCTGATAACATCACCTTCACGTCAGAGCTGTCTGTCACTGACCAATTGCTCAGCAGCTGCCTCGGCTTCATTGTAATCGCTGCGCTGTTCCCCGAGACCTCAAGCCCTGCTTTTGACGGAACGACCAACGTTGCGTTCATCACGCCGCCGTTTTCGAATGGAGCAGAGGCAGCCGGAAGGCCTTTGAGCGTAATATACAAGCTATCGCCAATTATTTTTTGCTGCAGATAATCATCAGGAGAGCTCAGTTTATTTTTTTGATCCGTAAAGGTAGAGCGATAGGTTCCGAAAAGGCTGATTTCGTCACCGGTCCCTCCTTCAATAGTCAAATCATGGTTGCCCGTATCCACCACAATGCGCTTGATGTCCTTGCCCATGCTTTGCGTGAAGGCTGGAATTTCCATCGTTCTCTCCTCCGCTGTCATGTAGCTCTTCACCGCTCCCAGCATTCCCGTTGCCTGTAAAACGGTCAAACCGATCCCGGCGGTTCCGATTACAGCTGCGAAGATGATACTCAGCAGATCATATTTCACCCTGGCATTCTCCTGCTTGGTGAAAAACAAATAGAACAGCATTTCACCCCCAAGGATCACGAGAATGAACGGCCACCAGCCTGACATGACATACGCTGCGTCCCAATCAAAGATTTGCGTCAGAAGCAGCATCATCCCTAAAATGACCAATGCCGCTCCCATGGATATCGATCCTACTCTCCATACTCTCATTGTGAAGCTTCCCCCTTCTTCTTGCTTCCTGTCAACAGTTTGATTCCCCCTCCGATTAACAGAATGCAGACGATGGCAGTCTGCACATAACGTTCAAACCAGAAATACGCATCCACCTTCATGTATTCATAAATGATCGGCTGAAGGGCAGGAAGGGCGATATTGGTCAGTAAATAATAAACCCCGAGAGCGACAAGGCCGATCCCGACCCATTTCTGATGATTCACAAGATACGAGATGACCGGCACATCCTCGACCGGCTCCCTGCCATAACGGGATGCTTTCTGAAGGCCATCAAAAAAGCTGTAAAACCAGATGATCGGCACGAGGAAAAGAAAGATCCCCAGCCTCATTACATCCATGATGTAAATCGAGAACAGAAAAGCTGCCATCAATTGAATCCCCCTGCGTTGATACCCAAGGTAAAGATGGCCAGCTCCGGGAAAAATCGAGAGCATTGTAGCAAGCGACTTCGATTTCTTCCCTTCTTCCCTGCGGCTTTCGAACTCTTCAAGAATGGATTGGTCGACAAGTGCCTCACCGCGCTGTTTCTTCGCGAGCTGCTGCATGCTGTCAAAGAAACTGTATACCCACAGCACGGGCAGGAATGCCAGGAAGACAAGGAATTCTCCGCGCGATGACAGGACCGTTACGAAGATTACCATGACCGCCATTCCTAGGAAGGCCGCCAGCAGCGTCACTCCCCTGTTCATCAGTCCAAGCTGGAAGTGTCCGAGTCCCGGTACCAGTGACAAGATGATTGTGAAAAAACGCTCGGATTCAGGGGCAGCCTTTTGCTCAATCCCGCCATCAGCACGTTTATACAGCTTGGAAGCGGTGATGGCTGTATCGATCAGGTTGACAAAATAGATAAGCAAACCGCCTAATAAAGGCACAAATTCAAATCCTGATACTGAATAGTAGGAGGTTGCCAAGAACAGGGTCAGCACCGCTGCCCCTATCACACTCCCTGCATAAAACAGTCCCCTGAGCACCTTGCCAAGATAAAGCAAGCCGACTCCCGGGAAAAACGCCAATAAAAACGCAATAAGCGGATTCTTTTTCATCCGTTTCCTTCCTCTCTTGTTTGATTTTCTACATTGTTAATTAAATCTGTTGTTTTGTTCATCAGCTCATTTGTAAAAGATGGGCGAGAAGATCGTTCAAACTCTTCTGCGAAGCCGATGAGCTGCTGAAATATTCCAGTGTACATAAGAACAATCGTCATGGCAGCCGCAACAGAATAATGAAAAGCAGCGTTCTGATAGAATCTTTGTTTTTTACCTGCTCGAGAATCATCCCGCTCTTTATACTGCTCGACCTCATTCATGATGTCCTCTGTGAACCGGGCTTCGTCTGAAAATTCCGGGAAGGAAGTTCCGCCTGCCTCTATAGCTGCCAGATAGATTTCCATGCAATCATCGCAAGAATATAAGTGTTCTTCATACTGCTGCCGGACTTCTTCCGCAAGACCATCCCCAACGTATTTCTGCCATTCTTCATAAGTGACATGCTTCATCGAAAATCTTCCTCCTTCCAATGTTTCCTCATCCAGAGTCTTGCCCTGTAGAGCTTGGTTTCAATTGTCTTCACTTCAACCTGCTGTTCCTCTGCCATTTTCTTATACGATTTCTCCTCTATGTAATAATCATAGATGACCTTTCGATGGCTTTCCGGCAGTTCCCCAAGTCTCCGCCTGACCAGCAGCCGCAGCTGCTTTTCCTCAAACATGGCTTCTACTGATCTCAGGCCTTCCCGCCGGATGCCCGCTTCCGCTGTGTATTCCGGGTTCTCTTCCATTTCTTCATGTCGGCGGGCGGCTTTCCTCTTGCAATCTATCGCATGGTTCACGGCAACTCTGGTAATCCATGTTTTCAACCCTTGATTCTCGTACTGGGAGAGAGAGGTATAGATCTTGACGAACACTTCCTGGGACGCATCCTCTGCGTCCTTCTGATTGCGCAGGATGCTGTATACGGTCTTGAACACGTGGTGTTTGTATTTTTCAATAAGGACCCGGAATGCATGGTCGCTTCCGTTTTTTACTTTTTCAACAAGCGCTTGCTCCAATACTCTCTCCCCCCTTTCGATAGGCTCCATATTAATAGACGAACAAACTCATGCTTTCCCCTACACTTTTATAAAAATATTTTTTATTTATTTTCCAGGCGGGTATGAGCATGATGATGGAGATGCAGGGTGACCATGCTGTGAAGACGCCGGATTGTCTTGATCAGCAGGGAGAGCCCTCCTTTCTTAGCAGGCTTGGCGGTTAAAAAAAGGCCTTTCGGAAACAAAAAAACCTGCCAAAAGGTTTTCCTTTTGACAGGTTCAGGTGAAAATTTTTATGTTGCGCTCCTGCAGGAAGTCGACACTTTCCTGTATGGACTCTTTATCAAAATGATATATTTCATTCACGGTGTTTATCCATTTATCGATATCACGCATTTGATATTCGCGGATATTGCGGTAGGTCATCGCTTTAATCGTACCGTTCCGCAGGAAGTAACAGGTGTTGCCGTGAAAGCGGACAGCTGTGATTCTCCTCATCACGACATTGTCTTCGCGGTCCTGATAGGAAGCCTCGATATCACGGTCAAGATCTTCTTCATCAAGCGGCAGCCAGATGATTTCTTTTTTTACAAACGATTTTCCATTTGATTTACGGTCAATCTCATAAAGGGCCTGATCCTTTTGAGTAAAGGTGATTTCCTCACCGAAACCGTGAAGGACATGCTTTCTTCTCGATTCGAGTTCGACCGGCTTCATGATAGGTGAGCCGTATCCGACATCAGCATAAAGCTTCTTTCCTTCAATGTCCACCATGATTCCGAGGTGTCCCGGCGTCACGCGGACAAAATGGATGGAGAAGCCCAGTTCACGCAAAAGGCGGCCGAAATTGATATTCAGCGTATAACAGGTTCCGCCCCAGCCGCGGTTCGTGAGATTATGTACGAACTGATCCAGGCTGGGCACAAGTTCCCTGCGCTGATTGAAATAATGGAATTTGCTGAACGTTTCATATGGGATCCGGATCAGGTGGTGCTGGATAAGCCTCTGCAAGTAGTTGATGCTCGGCCGTTCAAGTGTCAGGTTTAAATACGAAAGATATTGGTTTTTGATTTCTTCCACATTATCACTCTTTCATTTCCTCGTGTTCTGCACAAGGGGGTTACAAGCTTTTATTTCCCTCTATAACTAGAATTCAATCACAGGTTCTCCGGTCTATGATTATTTCATGCTATTTTACCATTTCATTTTTACACAAGCATTGCTTATGCTTTAAGTTCTTGGTGCAGGGACCAATTCCCTTTATTTGTTTTCTATTTTTGAGGAATTCCCTTTAAGGATTGCTTTCTGTGAAAAATAGCTGTACCGGACTTTTCCTATGGACCTCCCTGAACAGGAAGACCTGCTCGTGCTCAACCCGGAATCTGTAAGTCTCCCTCTATTAAACGGAAGCAATACCCCTTATAAAAGGCTGCTTTCGCATATATCGCTGCTTTTGGAAAATCCCAAGGGCCGGATTTTTTTCCTGTATTTCAAGTTTTACTCTTTAAAAAGAAAGAGCAGCTCTTTTCTTTCCTTATTAACGGGGTTTTTACAGCTATTTACCAGGATATTAATTGAAATTTATATTAAATAGCTACACAGACCTTTATAAAAAGAAAAAACGGCCATATGAGGGCCGTTTGACTATATGGGTATTGTTATTGATTCATGCGCTCGAAGTTTGTCTCTAATGTCTTTTTCATATCGGAAGTGAAGCCTTCTTTCATTTGCAGGCGTTCACTGCGGAAGTAATCTACCACTTCTTCGTCGAACTCGATTTCAATCAATTCGCGCAGATCCCATATCCTGAGGGCCGCCATGATGGAAATCAGGTGAGCGACTGTCAATGACTTCTTTTTGAAGTTAACCAGTTCATTGATCGTCGCGACACGCAGGCCAGTCAGGCGGTGCAGGTCACCTTGTGTCATTCCGCGTTCCTTCAGAATTTTCCCCAGCTTGATATTGACCTTGTGGGGAAACTTATCGAGGGTTTCAATAACAATCGTATTCGTTTTTTGATGGATCATGCCGTTACCCCCTACCAGTATTCTCTACTAGAATACCGCGATTTCCGTAATTCGTGAAGAGGGAAACAGTTCCATTTCGCTGCAGCACTTTACCGCTTTAAAGCACCCGGGGACAGTCCCCGGGTGCTTTAAAGCGGTGACGCACGAAAGGGGACAGTCCCTCTTCGTGCGTCACCGTGTTACTGCGCGAAAGGGCCGTTCCCGGGGGGAACGGCCCTTTCTGCGCTTTACAGATGCACTTGGTTCATCAGTGTCGTTTTGATGCTTTGGAAGACTTCCTGCCAGATGGCTTCATTTTCTATATACTGAGCCGTCAGCCTGCCGATCATTTCTTTCTGCGCGAGCGGGAAGGATTCATGGTCACGAGGCGGCAGTTTCGCTTTTTCCTCGTCCACCAGCTGCTGGACGACAGGAGCCCTCGGACCCCAGACCGCTTCTTCGTTGAAATCGCTGTCCAGAAAGATGAATATTGGAATGGCACGCGATGTTCCATTTGTCAGATACTGATCCATCAATTCCAGATTTTCATCCCGATTCAATGTCCGTACGTCCATATCGGCTGCTTCAGCCATCTTTAATAAGATCGGGAGGTTGACCATTGCATCGCCGCACCAATCCTCGGTCAGAACAATGACCTTCAGTTTCTGGGAAGCAAGCTGCTTCAGGTTCTCCTTTTCACTGTCCGGTACGGAAAATCCATCATAGACCTTCTGCAGATTCTCTTGATGGGTTTCCATTGAATCTATATACTCTTGAGGCGCCTGCCCCTTTTCAAACCATTGCTTAAGTTCCATTGTTTTCCTCCTTGTGACTCATCCTGCTGTGTCCACCCTCTTAGCTTATTTCTCTTTTGCCTTTTTAACAAGAAATAATACTAATTTTTTTCAAGTATTGTTTGTAAAAAATATGCCTGCAAGCATATAATTGAATATAAGAATGAACTACATAAGCCTGACTGCAGCATAGACTGCCAAAGATCATGTTAAGAATCATCGAGCAAGCACCTCGATCAGCTCCGATTCAAAGTGGACAAGCCAGAGGAAGGATGCCATCCAGCCTTTTGGATAAACGGTCTTTCAACTCAGGGTCGCTCCGGCGGGTCATGGATTTCCCGGTTCCCGGCTGCCCGATCACACCCTGGACATCAAAAAAAGAGACTGCAGCAGCGGCAGCCTCCCTGCTATTAACATTTCTGAGAGCTTTCAACAATACTTTTGAATTTTGCGTAATAATACTTCAGCTCGGTTACGCTATCTGCCTCCTTTATTTTTTCCAAGTAGGTCTCTGCTATGGAATATTGCTCCGGGGGCAACTTAACTGTTGTTTTCTTCTCTTTCTTGGACTTCGCCAACAGGTTTCACCTCGTTATTATTCTTTGAAGGTCCTCCTATAGAAGAGGTCGTCTCGAGCTGATATTTTGAAAGCTCTTGAATGTATTCTGATTTTGTCCTTTCCAGGTTTTGCTCGATTTTTCTCGTGATTACCGAACTTCCACCAATGCCAGATAATAAACTGATATAAATCACATACCAGACGGGTACAGTTTCCACGACAGGCAACACGGATAAATAACCGGCCAACACCCCAATGATAATATCCTTTGAGGATCCAAAGACATAGTGCTTCTCTCCATCTTCATCAACGAGAATACGGGGAAATGTAAAGCGGCCACCTTTGAAAACCAAAATATGTCCTAAGCCACCAATACCTCCCATTAACATCGGTAACAGTATCAATTCAATTAAGGACATTACATCCACCCTCTGGAATGATTTACTAATAGTATACATTATTTACAGAATTTTCTGAATAGAGAATTGGACGCAATTTTGTCCCGGACCAAGGAGTGTGCCCTATGCGTAAAATTGTGCTGAAAGTCTCGTCACTCGACAAGCTTCGATTTCAAAATTACCTCGTCTTGATGCAAAAGGCGGAGAGCAGAGCAGAAGCTGACATGTATTTTCGCCTAGCTAAAAAAATCATCCATAAAAACTGGATAAAAAAATTTTAGAATACAACTTTATAACTTTGATACAGCATGAAGAATGCTCCCCCGATCAAGGCAAACATAATAAGCATAAGCAGATGCCTGAATTTGTAAGCAGCTGGATGCCGGTATTCCCGGGGATCTTTCCACTTGGCCATTTCCTTTGGAAAATGCCAGATCAGCAGAATGACAGCCGGTATGGCCCCCATCACAATAAAAGCAGTAAACAGAACCTGGTTGAATACTTCCATACTTCCCTCGCTCCAAAATGACTTCAGGACCTCGCCTATTGAAACGAAGAATAAAAGGATCAGGATACCATTCGAGGTAAAGTGGTCAGTGAATGATCTTCCCTCTTTGATGCCCTTGATGATAAAGAACGGGACAAGAAACAGGAGCAATACGGCAAACAGCATATAGATCAGCACTTCCCCTGTCATTCCTTATCCCCCTAACCGGTATTTCTTTTCACGCGGACGCAGTGCTCATCTTCCCTGTCATTTCTTCCAGCTTCCGGATGATTGCCTCTTCGCAATCCCCCTGCAGCGCGATCGTTTCAGCTGCATGCTCTGACAGCTCCTCATGATAGCCTATCATGACCGCATGGCTTGCATGCTGAAACAACGAAATATCATTGGCGTCATTGCCAAAAGCGATATAATCAAATTCCCCGATTCCCATGGCTTTCAATGCGCTCCACTTATCGATATCCCTTGGAGAAATATCGATCACTCTTTCGTTCCGATGCTTATGGAGGGTGACATCCAGCTCCGAAAGTTCTTCGGCCATTTTTTCAAAATCTGACGCTGTCAGGATCAGTACCTTCATAACCGCATACAAACTTTCAAGTGACACGGAATCAGCGAGGTTTGCCTGGTCGAGATTGGCGAGTATTGGATGATTTGCGGGTCCTGTGTAGCAATAATCCCAATCCCCATCTATCAAGAATGTCGCTTCGTACTTTTCAATCAACCCGGTAATCTGTTTGACCTGCTCTGTTGGAAAAGCCTGCGAATAAATTAGTTCACCATCACGGTAAATCATCGAACCGTTCCCGCCGATAAGCATGTGCGTATGAAAGCGGGGATGCAGGACCGGCAGCATGTCGCGGATCGGCCTTGCAGACGCAAAGATGACCTCATGCCCGCCTTCCGTTAATTGTTCCAATGCGTCCATAAGGGGCTCCGTCACCGGCTGTCCTTTAAAACAAATCGTCCCATCCAAATCAAACACGAATCTCATTGAGTAATCTCCTTTGTGCAATTATTATCTGTAAGTATTTTGAGTTTTTGCTGATGAGGCTTCAAAATCTCAAGGATTTCGGGCTTACTGCTTTTCTCAAATTGGTAATTCCACTGGTACATCTTCTTCAGCATGCTCCATGTTTGTTTGTAATTCCCTTGTTCAAACCCAAGCTTCTGAACCGTGAACCGTTTAAGGATACGCCAGTTCCTGACAGCCATCGGTGTGTCCAGAAAAATGATGAGATCGGCTTCCTGAAACCCCCTCGTTGTCCAGGTATGGTGAACCCCTTCAACAATCCAATTTTCCTTAAAGATGATCCTGTTAAACTCTTTGTCCCTGACTTCCGGTTTGTTGCGAATGTCCCCGTTTTCATGCCTATGCCAGACTACATTGTCCAATTCATAAACAGGGATGCCCAATTGTAAGGACAACCTTTTTCCGAGCGTCGACTTTCCGCTTCCAACCGAGCCGATGATATGTATTTTCATTAATTCTCCTGTTTCTTTATTTTATAAAAATTACTTTCTCTTATATTTCGAGTTCATTCTGAATAATTCCTTCTTTAAATTTATGTTAACCATTTTATATAATTAGGTTGACACAAAACGCTATTTTACTATATTCTATTTTCAGAAAACAAATAGGAGGATACATACTATGAAACTCAAAGCAATCGACATCACCATGGCTGCCATGTTTGCCGCACTCATGGCAATCGGCGCCAATCTGACTTCCATGCTTGTCATCGGGGGAGTGCCGATCACATTGCAGACATTCTTCTGCGTTCTGGCCGGTTTGATCCTCGGCAGCAGGCTAGGAGCGATTTCCATGACGGTATATGCTCTTGTCGGATTAGTCGGCGCACCGGTATTTGCAGGATTCTCCGGTGGTCCCGGGGTTCTATTAAAGCCCACTTTCGGATTCATTCTCTCTTATATTCTGGTAGCCTATCTTGTCGGTAAAATGGCAGAAGCAAAGCCGGGTAAAAAAACCTATATCCTAGCTGCCCTAGTCGGGATGGCGGTCAACTACATTCTCGGCACAAACTGGATGTATGCAGCCTACATCTTCTGGGCTGGTGCACCTGAAGGATTTTCCTACGGAATGGCTTGGGCCTGGATGCTTGCCCCTCTGCCTAAAGATATCATTTTATCTGCTTTTGCAGGGGCTGTCGCTCCGCGTTTCATTTCAGCCATACGGAAAAATACCAGTACAGTGAATAGTAGAGCTGCATAATCCATTATCCGGAAATCATTTTCCGGATTTTTTTATAAAGAGAGTTTTTTTAAAAAGGATGTTTTCGTCTCTATTGTTGCTTTCGGATAAATCCCAGTGCAGGATTTTTTCCCCTGTATTCAAAGGTTTTACTCTCGAAAAAGAACCAGCCGCTTTTTTCTTTCCAGCTTATCGGGGTTTTTTACGGCGATTTACCAGGACATCATTTGAAATTTATATTGAATAGCAACAAAGTTTACGAAAAGAGCACTTAAAAAAGCACCCTCGTTCACTTAGGCCCAGCGGCTCTCGGTGCCCCGGTGGTGCGGTTTTTCCGAAAGCATCAGCTGATGAGATTATAAAAAGGGAGTGGGAATGTATGGTGAATTGGAATGAACTTGCTGAACGTGTGATAAATGGATATGAGTTGACTGATGAGGAAGCTTTATCGATTTTGGAATGCCCTGATGATGACCTGCTTCTTCTGCTTCATGGAGCATTTCAAATCCGCAAGCACTACTATGGTAATAAAGTGAAGCTGAATATGATCATGAATGCCAAATCCGGCCTTTGTCCCGAGAACTGCGGCTATTGTGCCCAGTCTTCTATCTCCACTGCCCCTATCGACTCATACAGAATGGTCAATAAAGAGACATTGGTTCAGGGGGCAGAACAGGCTCACAAGATGAATGTCGGGACCTACTGCATTGTGGCAAGCGGCCGCGGGCCCAGCAGCCGTGATGTGAATACAGTCATCAGTGCAGTCGAGGAAATCAAGCAAACCTAC
Source organism: Bacillus salacetis (assembly GCF_003581585.1). Classification (GTDB taxonomy): domain Bacteria; phylum Bacillota; class Bacilli; order Bacillales; family Bacillaceae_B; genus Rossellomorea; species Rossellomorea salacetis. The sequence continues at coordinate 40,947 of NZ_QXIR01000012.1, read as the reverse complement.
GACCTCAAGATCTGTGCCTGCCTGGGCATCTTGAAGCCGGAACAAGCCAGACGGTTAAAAGAAGCGGGAGTTGACCGCTATAACCATAATCTCAATACCTCCAAAGGCCATCATGCCGCCATCACGACCTCCCATACATATGATGACAGGGTCTCTACTGTCAATACAGCAAAAGAAGCAGGCATTTCCCCATGTTCCGGCGTCATTATCGGTATGAAGGAAACGAAGGAAAATGTCATTGATATGGCGAGAAGCTTGAAAGCCCTGGACGCGGACTCCATTCCAGTCAACTTCCTTCATGCTATCGATGGAACACCGCTTGAAGGGACGGATGAACTCGACCCAAGATACTGCCTGAAAGTATTGGCACTCTTCCGTTATATCAATCCCTCCAAAGAAATCCGGATATCCGGCGGCCGTGAAGTCAATCTGCGCAGCCTCCAGCCGCTTGGTTTGTATGCCGCCAACTCCATCTTTGTCGGCGACTACCTGACAACAGCCGGCCAGGAAAGTACAAAAGACCACGAAATGCTAGAAGATCTTGGATTCGAAATCGATTACTCGATGGTGGAGGAACCCCAGGAAGCACTTTAACGCTTTAAAGCACCCGGGGACAGTCCCCTGTTACTTTAAAGTGGTAAAGCTTCACCGCAATAAAAAGTGCTTGGCAGAATGCTCCTGCATTTTCTGCCAAGCGCTTTGTTTATTTCGGGAGTGTCATCTGCCAGGATACACCATATTTATCATTGATCCACCCGAACTTCTTGCTGAAACCATAGTCCCCGATCGGCATCAGGGCAGTTCCACCTTCTGACAGCTGACCATACAGCCGGTCGATTTCCTCTTCTGAATCGCATTCCAAAAAGAAAGAAAACGAAGGTGTGAAGCTGAATTCATGCTGAATGTTACTGTCTATGCACATAATGTCCTGTCCATTCAAATTGAACACAGCTTGCATGACGCTTCCTTCTTCACCCGGTCCATCCGGTCCATAACGGCTAATGCTCTTTATTTCAGAACCCTCCACCAGTGATATGTAGTAATTCATCGCTTCTTCAGCATTTCCCTGGAACATCAAAAACGGTGTCACCTTTGGCATTATTTCCAGCTCCTTCTCTATTTTTCCAGATGGCGCTCGTATCGAAAGTAAGAAAACAGTCTGTAAACAACCGGTATCAAAGCTAATAATGAGACCCATCTCATCGCATCTTCTGTAAAAACGGCCCAAAGGATGGCAATGATGACTGAAAACACGGTAAATGCGGACCCTGCAAATCCATTGATAGGCTCATTGCTGATGAACAATGTCTTTGCACCCTTAATGCTGGTTCCATAACAATTCTCATGAAACGGAGCGACCTCAAACATTATGGTTGCAGTAATCAAATCATCCCGGACCTTTATCTGTTTCTGGCAGGCGTCACAGTAAATCTCTTTAGACAAAACAGGTTCACCTCTGTTGGTTGTTCAAAATCAGGCAGACGCACTATCTGCCCGGCTATTATCATTATTCGATAAACAGGATGAGGATTCCTGCTTTTGCGCTTTACCGCTTCACCGCAGCCGGGGACTGTCCCCCAGTGCGGTGAAGCGGTAAAGTGCTGTTTGCTGTTGAAGCAGACGCATATCAACTAGATTTGTTGATCTATCACCTGCTTTGACCATCCTATCGACGACTACATTCCCTCTATCAACGACTTTCTCCTCCTGTTGATTATTCGACAAAAACCGGGGCGTGCCTGTCACTTCCCGCCCTTCCTTTACCACCTGCAAACATAAAAAAACCCCGTCCGGCAAGTGCCGGACAGGGGCCAAATTTATCAACGTTTGTTCATTTCCTGGATCAGAAGTTTGTTGACCATTGGCGGGTTTGCCTGGCCTTTGGTCTTCTTCATGATCTGGCCGACGAGGAATCCAAGGGCGCGGTCTTTACCGTTCTTGAAGTCTTCAATGGATTGCGGGTTGTCGTCAAGGGTGGCTGTGACGATTTTCAGCAATTCGCCTTCGTCGGAAATCTGGACAAGTCCTTTTTCCTTAACGATCTGCTCAGGGTCGCCGCCTTTTTCAACAAGCTCCTTGAAGACTTTCTTCGCCATCTTGGATGATAACGTTCCGTCCTGGGTCAGCTTGATCATGCCGGCAAGCGCTTCCGGTGTCATCGGCAGATCTTCGAGTTCTTTCTGCTCTGCATTCATGTAAGCAGACACTTCACCCATCAGCCAGTTGGATGCTTGCTTGATATCCGCTCCGGCAGCAACGGTCGCTTCGAAGTAATCGGACATTTCTTTTGTCAGCGTCAGGACCATTGCGTCATACGCAGGCAGTCCCATATCTTCTACATAGCGCTTTTGACGGGCATCCGGAAGTTCTGGGATTTCCGCGCGTACACGCTCTTTCCACTCTTCATCAATGTGAAGTTGTACAAGGTCAGGCTCAGGGAAGTAACGATAATCGTCAGATCCTTCTTTTACACGCATCAGGAGTGTTTTTCCTGTCGCTTCATCAAAGCGGCGTGTTTCCTGCTCGATGATGCCTCCAGAAAGCAATACTTTTTCCTGGCGGATCTGCTCGTGCTCAAGCCCTTTGCGCACGAAGTTGAAAGAGTTCAGGTTCTTCAATTCTGCTTTTGTCCCGAACTTTTCCTGGCCGATTGGACGCAGGGAGATGTTGGCGTCACAGCGAAGGGATCCTTCTTCCATTTTACAGTCGGATACGCCTGTGTATTGGATGATCGATTTTAATTTTTCCAGATAAGCATAGGCTTCATTCGGCGTACGGAGATCCGGCTCCGATACGATTTCAATCAGCGGTGTACCCTGGCGGTTGTAGTCGACAAGGGAGTAACCGTCGCCTGAGTGGTTCAATTTACCGGCATCTTCTTCAAGGTGCAGGCGCGTAATGCCGATGCGTTTTTTATAACCGTCAACCTCGATTTCGATCCAGCCATTTTCACCGATCGGCTGGTCGAATTGGGAGATCTGGTATGCTTTCGGGTTATCAGGATAGAAATAGTTTTTGCGGTCAAACTTCGTGTCGACTGCGATTTCACAGTTCAGGGCCATAGCCGCTTTCATGCCGAAGTCGATTGCGCGTTTGTTGACCACTGGAAGTACCCCAGGGTATCCAAGGTCGATGACGTTTGTGTTCGTATTTGGCTCTGCACCGAAATGGTTCGGGGCAGGAGAAAACATTTTCGAATCCGTTTTTAGCTCAACATGGACTTCAAGTCCGATAATCGTTTCAAAGTTCATTGATTTCACCCCTTACAATTGTGGTTTCTGTTTATGGAAGTCTGTAGCCTGTTCATACGCATGTGCTACGCGATAAATTGTGCTCTCATCAAAGTGCTTGCCGATGATTTGCAGACCAAGCGGAAGGCCGTCCTTTGAGAATCCGCAAGGGACTGAAATCCCTGGTACGCCCGCAAGGTTTACCGGGATGGTTAAAATATCATTCGCATACATTGTAAGCGGGTCATCGATCTTTTCACCGATTTTAAAAGCCGGCGTCGGAGTTGTCGGTCCGATGATGACATCATAATTTTCGAATACGTCTTCGAAATCTTTTTTAATCAGTGTACGGGCCTGCTGGCCTTTTTTATAATAAGCATCATAGAATCCGGAGCTCAATGCAAAGGTTCCAAGCATGATACGGCGTTTCACTTCATCACCGAATCCTTCTGCACGGGTCTTTTTATAAAGATCCAGAAGATTTTCAGCGTTAGGCGTGCGGTAGCCGTAACGGATGCCGTCAAAGCGGCTCAGGTTGGATGAAGCTTCAGAGGAAGCAAGGATATAGTATGTAGCTACACCATATTTTGAATGCGGAAGGGAAACTTCATCGACTGTCGCCCCCATGCTCTCCAAGAGTTTCAAGGCAGCCATGACGGACTGGCGTGCATCTTCACCGACACCTTCTGCAAGGTATTCCTTCGGCACAGCGATTCTCAAGCCTTTTACATCCCCAGTCAAGGCAGAAGCGTAGTCTGGCACTTCTACATCAGCGGATGTCGTATCATTCGCATCCACTCCTGCGATGGCTTGTAAAAGATAGGCGTTGTCTTCCACATTGCGGGTGATCGGTCCGATCTGGTCAAGAGAAGAACCGAATGCGACAAGGCCGAAACGGGAAACGCGTCCGTATGTAGGTTTCAAACCGACTGTTCCTGTGAATGCTGCAGGCTGACGGATCGATCCGCCTGTATCGGAACCAAGTGAGAATGGAACTTCACCTGCTGCAACAGAAGCTGCGGAACCGCCTGAGGAACCGCCTGGAACGGTATCTAGATTCCATGGGTTGCTTGTTTTTTGGAAACCGGAATTTTCAGTGGAAGAACCCATCGCGAATTCATCCATGTTCAGTTTTCCGATTGTGACGGTTTCAGCGTCACGCAGTTTATTAATGACGGTTGCATCATAAATCGGATCGAAATTCTCAAGGATTTTACTCGCACACGTCGTGCGGAGTCCTTTTGTGACGATATTGTCCTTGATTCCGATCGGCATACCGAACAGAAGGCCTTTTGCTTCGTCTGTCCCGATTTTGCTGTCCAATTCTTTTGCTTTTGCGTGTGCATTTTCTTCATCAAGCGTTAAGAATGCTTTGACTTTCCCTTCAACCGCGTCGATCCTTTTGTAAGATTCCTCGACAAGGTCTGTGACAGATACTTCTTTCTTCTGCATCAGTTCATGAAGTTCTGCTAATTTATGGTCGAATAATGACATCGTGTTTCCCTCCTATTCTAAAACAGATGGTACGCGGACTTGTCCATCCTGGTGGTCTGGTGCGTTTTTCAATACTTCTTCCTGCGGCAAACCTTTGACAGGCTTATCTTCACGCATGATATTCTTCATTTCCAATACGTGAGAGGTAGGATCGACATTCTTTGTATCGAGCTCGTTCAGCTGCTCTGCAAAGCCGATGATAGCATCCAATTGGCTTGTGAATTTTTGTGCTTCTTCTTCCGTTATCGCAAGACGGGCAAGATGGGCCACGTGTTTGACTTGATCTTCTGAAATTCTTGACATACTCTTTCACCTCCGCAAAATTTCGAACACTAGCAATACTATTGATAATATCAAAATTCCAGCCGAAATGGCAACTAAGTCCCGCCATTTCGCAGTTAAATCTATTTGGGGTTGACGCAGGCCGCTTTAGCGGAACAACGCGTCACCGTGTGTGGGGACTGTCCCTTTCAGCGCATTAACGCGGTGTCGTATCCGGGGACTGTCCCCACGTGCGGTGATGCGCTAAAGTGCTTCATCTTACCATGATGTTCTTTTTTGATGAAAAGTATAAGCTGCTGGTAAGTTTCTTCATTAATATAGAAGGAATTGGATGAATCTTGTCGAAATCGAATTTGAGGTGATTACTAGTGAAGATCTTTACATACTATCAACAGGACGGAAGAGTGATCGACCGCTTTGAAAGCAGGGGCGCAGTCATTCATCCTCTTGTCAAGTCGGAAAAGCCCTTCCAGATCGGCTGTATGTACCTTGGCCAGGACAGTGTCCTTGGAATGCATAAAGCCATGTGTCCTCAGCTTTTCATCGTGACGGATGGCAGCGGATGGGTAAGGGTTGAAGGCGGCGAAAAGATCCCTGTCGAAAAAGGGACAGCCGTGTTCTGGAATACCGGGGAAAACCATGAATCCGGATCTGACACCGGGATGACCGCAATTGTGGCTGAAGGCGAGGAATTTGATCCCGAAAGATTTTTAGAATTGAAATAAGCCGATGAGACTGTCTGCCTGGACTTTCAGGCAGACAGTTTCTTCTTTCGAGTGGGAATATGGTAAGCTTAACTCCATCAAAGCGCTGCTTATCAAAGAAGGGATTCTATGTTTTTAAAATTTTTATATACCATTCTCATCGGGGCGGCCGGCGGGTTGGTTTTCAGCCTCCTGCATATTCCGCTGGCATGGATGCTGGGCTCCATGACGGCTGTGTTCTTCATTGAAAAACTGACTTCTTTAAAAATATACTGGCCGCCCGTGTTCCGGAATATCGGGCTGATCATTGTCGGGTACACAATCGGACAGTCATTTTCAAGGGATACCGCAATAGAAATTTTTCATCAGCTGCCCTGGATGTTCTTTCTCACTATCCTGCTGCTGTTTTTCAGCAGTGTATTAGCCCTTTTGATCACCAAACTGACAGGGGTGAATTTGAAATCGACCATAACCGGCTGCATTCCCGGCGGATTATCCCAAATGGTTGTGCTTGGAGAAGAGCTCGAGGATATTGATGTAACCGTCGTGACGATCATCCAGGTCATCCGTCTGCTGTCCGTAATATTCATCGTGCCGTTCATGGCCTTCAGCCCAGTCTTCCAAGGGCCCAAGGATGGGGCTGTCACTGGTTCTGCAGCAGTGGATCTTTATCTGAGCTGGCCGCTGCTGGTGCTGTTCGGAGCTGCCGTCGCCTCTGCTCTGCTGGCAGTGAAGTTCAAACTGCCTACACCTACTTTATTGGGGCCGATCCTCGGCGTCGGTGTATTGTCCACAGCAGGTTTGACAGTGCCTCATATGCCGGATGCCGCTATCATCGTGGCCCAGATCTTCCTTGGCATCTACTTCAGTAAGATGATGAAGTTCGAGAATTCCGGTTCACTATCTAGATTCATCGGATTGACTGTGGTCACTTCCGTTATCCTGATCGCGTTCACCTTTGGGCTGGCCGCAATCCTGATGGCGTCCCACCATATCTCTTTCATCACTTCATTCTTGAGCATGGCCCCGGGAGGTATGGCAGAAATGGCACTTGTCGGCCAGGCACTTCATGCCGAGCTGTCCATCATCACCGGATATCATTTATTCCGGATCCTATTTATCCTGTTTGCCGTACCGGTTTTTCTCAAATGGCTCTTCAAGCAGAAGATGTTTTCCGGGGAATCGACAAAATCCGGGGCGTGACTGTCACGACCCGGACGGTGATGACACTGACCACTGAAAATCTCTAATTTTCGAGAACTTTATAGTGATTATTAAAGGAAAAGCCGATACTCGTTTCTAAAAGAAAGGAGTGTCGGCTTTTTTTCTGCAAAAATCATTATATCCGTGTCTAAAGAGGAACAATGATAAGACACAGTCCTATATGCGTACTGTACATCATTGTTTGTTAAGGTTGAATAATCGGAAACCATTGATTTTTTTATAATTCTATTACAAAGTAAGTCCTTGTTAGTGAATAGTATCTTTTTTCCACATTGATTGAAGTGGAAGGTGTGCGACCTCCTGCGGGATTAGCGGGACAGGTGAGACCCCTAATCCAGTTGCAGCGCCCAGCCCCTCGGGGGTCGAATAACCCTCAGAGAATAAAAGGGAAAACCGCCTTTTTTTCTCTGAGGAACATTTGCCTGTCGGGGCTGACCAGGGCGCTTCCACTTTTTATACAAGCGCAGCTGAGGAGGCCAATCCAGCTACAGCGCCTAGCCCCTCGGGGTCATAAGCCAATCCGTCAAGAAGGTTAAAGGGCAACATTCCCGCCGGCTCGTCTTATGCCTGTCGGGGCTGATCAAGGCGCTTCCGCTTTTTAATACACCGCCCGGTTTTTTCATTTAAACAATTTCGCAAAGAAAGATTTCTTCTTGACCTTAGGTTCCACAGGTTTGCTCACCTGATTTTCATCGATGTAAATTTCTTCTTTATCAATGGCATGGCTATAAGCAAGCACCAGCCCGATATCTGTATCGTGTTCTTTGTTCGTCACCATGGTATAGTGGATATCATATTTCCCCGCCAGCTTGATGTATTTTGAAAGATAGGTATAGCTCATATTGCCATTCAAGTAGAGGTGAGCTCCTTTATTTTCTTTCATCAAGGCTTCCGCTTGAAACAATATCCCCTTTTTCCTGACCTGTCTCTGCGTCAGGGCAAATACAATTCGTTCCCTGATGGTCCCTAAGAACTTCCGCCGTTCATCCGGCTTTGTCTGCTTCTGTCCGTAAATTCCCTGCTGTAAATAGTCATCTACGCCGGGTCTTTCCACTTCCATGCACCTCCGTGTCATCCTCTTGAATTCCCTACACTATATGTCAGGCTTTTAAAAAATGCAATCATAACGGGTTTCTCTGAACCATTAGTATCTCCTCTGTCCTGGAAATAATCTCATCCCCTATCCGTTCATATCCTTCATCATTCGGGTGAAAGAGATCTTCGGACAAATAAAGGCTCGCATCCTTTTCAAATAGGTGCTGAACGGGAACAAATGTCGTATTGGGATACATTTCAAGCAGATCTTTCGTGGATCCATTCCAGGAAGTGATGATCTCATTGAATTCCTTGATTTCTCCCAGGGATTCATATACCGGATTGAAAATGCCGATGAAATAGACAGGGGCATCTTCATTAAGAAGCCTGACGGTGGACATTATTTTTCGGAGGTCCGCTTTAAAGCTTTCTTCCCCTTTGGTAAAATCACCTATCGTCAAATGTGTAAAATTATGATTGAATACGGAAACCAGGTCATTTCCGCCAAGTGTCATAAAAAGGACATCGGCTCTTCTGATATCGCTTTCCATATTGGAGTCATTTAGTTTGTTCAACAGATGATGGGCCTGTGCCCCATATTCACCATGATTGACCACAACCACATCATCATTCGTTTTCTCATAGTATCTTTTAACAGAGTTCAAATACCCATTTGCGTCCTTTCCGCCTGTCCCAAGGGTCAAAGAGTCCCCGATCCCGACAATCGCAAAACTATCATCATTTATATCAACTGCAGCGGGGTCTATTTCAGGTTCTATATATTCAAAGGCTACTGTTTCCAGGTAGCGGGCTGCTTCATCGGGGAACAATTTTTTTTCAGCTTCAATGGCATCAGAGAAAACCTCCGCTCCTTCAATGAATTGCTCCTCTTCTTCAACGGGAGCAGGGGAATTGATTTCCGATGGATGCGCGCTGTACAGGATGAGTGTCACCGCCACTGCAGTGATGAGAAAAATAAATACCTTTTTCATGCTGATTCCGTCCTTCTTCATTTTTGACAGGAAAACTTCCATCTGACAGTAGCAGTATCGGCATGAGGGTAACCCTTAATACGTACAAATTGAAAATGCGCCTGCCGGATGGCAGACGCTTTCACTGAAGCCTTAGTTTATTCTTGTTCATTAATTTCCTTTTCTACTTCATCCAATGCTTCGTCAGCTTCTTCTTCCAATTCTTTCTCTGCAGATTCAGCAGCATCTTCTGCAGCTTGTCCTGCATCCTCTGCGCCTTGTTCGATATCTTCGCCAGCTTCTTCCGCATCCTGTTCTATATCATTTGCCTCTTCTTCCGTTTCATCGACGCCTTCTTCAGCTTCCTGTCCAGCTTCGTCAGTGCCTTCTTCTGTATTCTGTTCTGTCTCTTCTACTTCTTCAAAGTTATCAGAGGTCCCATCATCGGAACAACCTGCAAGAAAAATGCCGGCTGCCATTGGGACTGCTGCTAGTAAATTTCGCTTTTTCACTTTGCATACCTCCTAATCTTTGGTGTTTCCTATTTTATACCCCGCCTCAAAACACCAAAACATTTCAGTTCTTTAAAGCGGTAGGGGACTGTCCCCCGCCGCTTTAAAGCACTAAAGTGACAACCCGCAAAAAAACCGCCGGCCGGTATACGGCTGGCGGTTTTGAAAACTTGAATACAATTATTTCACGTCATTTGCTGCAGCTTCATTAAATTCAGATTGAATTTGTTCGCTTGGCTGCGGCCCGATCTTAGAGAAGATGACTATCGCCAAGATTGCCAATATGAAACCTGGTACGATTTCATACAGGGAAAATGGAATAACCGCTTCTTGTACAACTTCTCCTGCTGCATTCAATTCAGGAGTGGAAAGCAGCTTCCAGGCAACCACTGTTACTGCACCAACGATCATACCTGCAAGGGCACCATTGCGTGTCATGCCTTTCCAGAAGAGGGAAAGAAGGATTACCGGTCCGAAAGCAGCTCCGAATCCAGCCCAGGCATAACTTACAAGGTCCAGGATGCTTGAAGAATTTTCGTTGGCAGGATTTCCGCCCAATGCCAGAAGGATGGCAATGACAGCAATCAGGACAACCCCCAGACGGCCAACCCATACAAGTTCCTTGTCTGAAGCGTTCTTGCGGATGATTGCTTTGTAGAAATCCTCTGCAAGTGCACTTGATGAAACAAGAAGCTGGGAGTCGATTGTACTCATGATGGCAGACAGGATTGCCGCCAACAGAATACCTGATACCCAAGGGTTGAACAGCACATCAGTGAACAAAATGAACACTTTTTCCGAATTATCCGCCGCATCTGTGATCAACGGCGCATCGGCAAAGTACGCGATACCGGAAATCCCGACAAGTACAGCACCGATGATAGCAAGTATCATCCATGTCATACCAATCCAACGTGCTTTTGGAACATCCTTCGTGGATCTAAGAGCCATGAAACGCGTGATGATATGAGGCTGTCCAAAGTAGCCAAGGCCCCATGCCAACAGCGAGATGATTCCGATGGCAGAAGTTCCGGCGAAAGCGTCAAGATAAACCGGGTCAACGGCCTCGACTCTATCCATCGTGCTTCCCCATCCTCCAAGTTCAGTGATTGCCACAATCGGCGCTACAATCAAAGCAAGGAACATCAGGATGCCCTGGATGAAGTCGGTCCAGCTGACAGCAAGGAATCCGCCAAGGAATGTATAGGAAATGATAACGATCGCACCGATAAGCAATGCTGTGTTATAACCCATATCAAATGATTCCTGGAAAAGGATCGCTCCACCAACAAGACCTGATGAAGTATAGAAAGTAAAGAAAACCAAGATTACAAGTGCAGATATTACCCTGAGCATACGGGATCCGTCTTTAAAACGGTTTTCAAAGAAATCCGGGACCGTAATGGAATCGTTCGCGACCTCTGTATAAGAGCGCAGTCTGGAAGCAACGAATTTCCAGTTCAGGTAAGCACCGATCGTAAGTCCGACCGCAAGCCAGATAGACCCGCCAAGACCAGCTGCATACGCGGCACCAGGCAGTCCCAATAGCAGCCATGAACTCATGTCGGATGCGCCGGCACTAAGTGCTGCAACACCCGGACCCAGGCTGCGTCCTCCTAAAACGTAATCAGATAAATTGCTTGTTAATCTGTAAGAAATAATACCAATTGCTAACATACCGACCAAATAAACTATAAACGTAATTAAAGTAGCCGTATCCATGTTTAGTCTACATTCTCCTTTCGATTTTTGAATAATTTCATTATAAAAACTCTAAGATGCCTATTGCTGCTTTCACTCTGACGCTCTTTTTTACCCTATGCATTACATTTGTAAACTTATTCATAGGGGTTTCTTCCCGCTGATGACCCGAATAAGCCCGATGAGCCAGGAGCACTCTACAACATTAACAAGCGTAACATAAATAAATCACACTCTCATGCGGAATATTCTGAATATAACTGTACAACTGATTATTTATGCAAAATTAATGCATATAACCTCTTGTGAAAGCGCTTTAACAATAATATATATTCAGAAAAATTCATAAAATTAAATTCATAATTTGTTCAAATAAAGCTATTGCAAACTCAGCGAATTGTTAAACCGGACTCCTTACTTTCACACTTATCAGCTGATAAAGCAGCAAAAGAATTATTCTTGTAAAATGAATAGGCTGTTTTTATTAGATGTTTCTTTCAAAACGATCAGCCGGCTGGTATTCATTTTCTTTTGAAGCTGGTGGTGACGAGCTTATTTTTCCCATTTCATGCTGCTATATGCATGCATTTACTTTCAGTGAAGTCCTTCTGCATCATTTTTTTCCGCTTTGGCCAGGCTCTCCGCTGACCTGCATTTTAAAATTAACAGGAACCGCTCGGCCATCGTAAAACCCGAAGACCCGGCTTTCCCCCTGGATTTCAAGTTTTTTCGAAATAAAGCAGCCGTTTTCTTCTCTGTTTACGGGGTGTGTATTTGGTGGATTATCGGGATATCAGTTGAACCTTATATCCACAGCAGTAAAGCTTGCGAAAAGAACCATAGATCGTTTTAAAAAAACAAAAAAACTGACCCGGATACAGGTCAGTTAACTATTATTCGTAGATATGCACAAACGGTTCCGCCTTATCGCCAAGGACAATCAAGGCTTCTGCTCCGTCTGCTGAAGTGATTTCAATTTCCACGTTCATGGCTTTTGGAAAAAGCTTATCGGCAAGCTCGGCTGTGTACTGCGTAAAGCCGATGGTCTCAGCTTTTCCATTGAATTGAATCGGAATATCGATTTCCAGGCTCTCCATCTTTCCTTCTTTATAGAAAGCATAACCGACGACACCTACATAGTTTGGAAAGTAGCTTTCTATTTTCCCTTTAAAATCATTGAACACTTTCAGATCCTTAGGATGCGCATCTTCTGCCTGTACAGACGGAAAGAAGTAATGCTCTTCATTTACGGCCTTCCAATCACCAATCGAGGCACTGTCTGCGTTGACTGTCGAGTAAGCAAAGTAATTCCCGGGAGTGACCTCATCCCTGCTCGATTGCTCGTAAAGGGCAATGGTGATCGGGATGCCGTCAAGCTCCGGTTTCTGCCTCATCCTTTTGATCACTTCCTGAGCGATTTGCACACCTTGCTGCTGAACTTCCTCATGACTGATGTTTGTCTGGCGTGTTTCACCTGTATTCTGGTCCTGATAATAAGAAACAGAGTTCAAAGCAAGGCCGACAACGACACCAGACAACTGGATCTTGCTGTCTTCGACTTTTTCCAAATAATTATGTTCGATCACATGCGCAAGATAAATGGGTGTATCCTTTCCTTCACCGGGAGTTTCCTCGACAGGATTAAGGCCGATATTCTGCTCTTCCTTCAACCCTTTTTCTTCCAGTTGTTTGCTGGTATACTTCCTGTTCAGCCAGGATTGGATTGTTTCTTTATCCAGAATCTGGCCTTCTTTGAATAGGTATTTGTCACTTGAATAGACGTTTTTCGCCACACGGACAAGCCCGGACTCAAACACATCTATATCGTAACGGGAACGCAGGTTGTTTACGACCATGCCTCTTGTATCCGTCGATTCATATGGCAGCAATGTTTTATAATATTCATCAGAAATCTGGTAATTCGGAATGATTGCCTTTTCCGATTGCTGATTTTCATCTTCTTCTACCACTTGTTCCTGTTTTTCTATTTCAAAAGCAGGAGTACAGCCGCCGAGCAAAAGCGCAGCAGCGGCTGCCGCCAACCATTTCCTCATGTATTTTCTCCACCTTTAACGGTTAAGTTCTCCAAGCAGCTTCTCTTCGTCCCATACTTCTATTTCAAGTTCTTCTGCTTTCGCGAGTTTTGAACCTGCGTCCTCACCGGCAATGAGGAGGTCTGTCTTCTTACTGACAGAACCGGTCACTTTCCCGCCGAGCTCTTCTATCTTCTGTTTTGCTTCGTTCCGGCCAAGCTTTTCAAGCTTTCCGGTAAGGACAATCGTTTTTCCTGCAAAATAGGAATCAATATCTTCCGCTTTCACAGGTCTCGGTCCTTTATATTCCGTATTGACTCCCGCTGATTTCAGTTCTTCGATCAGCTCAGCCACTTCTTCTTTTTCAAAGTAGGCAACAACAGCGTCGGCCATTTTATCGCCGATTTCATTGATGGCGGTCAGCGCTTCCTTGGAAGCATCCCTTAAATGATCGATATTTCCGAATTCCTGAGAGAGCGTCTTGGCTGCTTTGGCCCCGACATGGCGGATCCCCAAGCCGAAAAGGAGTCTTTCCAGAGAATTGGATTTCGAAGCTTCAATCGCTTTCAGCAGATTATCGACCGATTTCTCGCCCATTCTCTCCAGCTGCAGAAGCTGTTCCTTTTCAAGACGGTAAATATCGGCGACATCGACGATCAAACCCTCTTTGAACAGCTGGCTGATGACTTTTTCACCCAGTCCATCAATGTTCATCGCATTTCGGGAGACAAAATGGATCAGCCCTTCCCTGATCTGCGCCGGACATTTGGGATTGATACAGCGAAGAGCAACTTCTTCTTCAAGCCTTACAAGTTCGCTGCCGCATTCAGGGCAATCTTCAGGCATGCGGAAATCCTGCTCGTCCCCTGTGCGGCGGTCTTCAAGGACATTCACCACTTCAGGAATGATGTCCCCTGCCTTCTTGACGACCACGTAGTCACCGATCTTGATATCCTTTTCCCTGATCAGGTCTTCATTATGCAGGGAGGCCCGCTGCACTGTCGTACCGGCAACCCTTACTGGTTCGAGGATGGCAGTTGGTGTCACCACACCCGTTCTTCCGACACTAAGTTCGATATCCTTCAGCAATGTGACGACTTCTTCTGCAGGAAACTTATAAGCGACCGCCCATCTCGGACTCTTGGCCGTCGTACCAAGCTCCTCCTGCAATTCAAGGGAATCGACCTTGATGACGATGCCATCGATGTCATACGGAAGGTCAGGACGCCTCTCGACCCATCCTTCCACGTATTGAATGACTTCCTCGATGTCCTTGCATCTTTTTCTCTCTTTATTGGTCTTGAAGCCCAGTCTATCCAAAAGGTCCAGGCCTTCACTGTGTGAAATGACACCCGTTCCGCCTGTATCAGCGATCGAATAGAGGAAAATGTCCAGATTTCGTGAAGCAGCAATGCGAGGATCGAGCTGGCGCAATGATCCCGCCGCAGCATTGCGGGGATTCGCGAATGGTTCCTCTTCCCGTTCTTCCTTGGCGCTGTTCAATGCTTCAAAGGATTTCTTCGGCATGAAGGCTTCCCCTCTTACCTCCATTGTTAACGGCTCAGGAATCCGGAGCGGAATCGATTTGATCGTCTTCAGATTGGCTGTGATATCTTCACCAATCGTTCCATCTCCCCTTGTGGCTCCCTGGCTGAAGAGGCCGTCTTCATAGCGGAGGGAAACGGCAAGCCCGTCGATCTTCAACTCGCAGACGTAGGAATAATCCTCTCCGGCAGCCTGGCTGATCTTGCGGTCGAAATCCCTCAGATCATCCTCATTAAAGGCATTTCCGAGACTGAGCATCGGTGTCCTGTGCTCAACCTTTTGGAAAGCCTCCAGAATGCTTCCGCCAACCCTTTGCGTCGGGGAGTCAGGAGTCTTCAACTCAGGAAATTCATTCTCAATATCAATCAGTTCATTCAACAACCGGTCATATTCGGCATCCGGCACCGAAGGCTTGTCCAGTACATGGTATTCATAACTATATTGATTTAAAAGATTATGAAGGTCGCTTACTTTCTGTTCTGCGCTCTTGATATCCACAATAACAGCCCTTTCTCACATGGAAATTATACTTTTTCGACAGGAGCAAACTTCGCCAATAGGCGCTTAATGCCTGTAGGACTTGGAAAGGCGATATCAAGCTCCATTCCGTCTCCGCTGCCTTTCACACTGACAACCGTGCCTGTTCCCCACTTTTTATGCGCAGCCCTGTCACCGACCTGCCAGGAGATCCCTTCACCGCCGGTTGTCGTCGGAACAGGACGGGATACGGGCTTCCTCCTTGCAGGCTGCTGTGTCCTTGCTGATGCTGCTTTGCCGCCGGATGAGAACGGGCTTCTCTTTTCCGGCTCGAAATTATCAATGAGGTCTTCAGGTATTTCGGCAATGAATCTGGAGACCGGATTCATTTTCGTCTGCCCGTATAAGGTCCTCATCTGGGCATTGGTCATGAAGAGTTCCTCTTCCGCCCTTGTGATCCCTACATAGGCAAGACGGCGCTCTTCTTCCATCTCCTCTTCATCCATAAGCGACCTGCTGTGAGGGAAGACGCCTTCTTCAAGCCCCATCAGGAAGACAACAGGAAACTCAAGCCCTTTTGCCGCGTGAAGCGTCATCAGGATGACTGCATCTTTCGGCTGTTCATCATCATCAAGTTTATCGATATCCGCCACAAGAGCAAGGTCTGTCAGGAAGGCAACCAAAGATTTATCATCGTTGCTTTCTTCAAAGCTCTTCGTAACAGATAAGAACTCATCGATATTTTCCAGGCGGCTTTGCGCTTCGATGGACTTTTCAGCTTTCAGCATTTCCCTGTAACCGGATTTTTCAAGGATTTCTTCCACCAGTTCCGTTACAGAAAGATACTCCTGCATTTGGGTATAGCCTTTCACAAGATCCTTGAATTCAATGACGGACTTAGTGATCTTCGGGCTGAGTCCGATAAAATCCGCTTCCTCCAGGGCCTGCATCATGGATAAATCATTCATAGCCGCATAGTTGGCAACCTTATCAAGTGATGTCGAACCGATCCCGCGTTTCGGGACATTGATGACACGGCGCAGGCTGATGTCATCATCAGGATTTGCGATCAGCCTTAAATAAGCCAGGATATCCTTTATCTCTTTACGGTCGTAGAACTTTACGCCTCCTACGATGCTGTACTCAATATTGGATTTCAGCAGGATTTCCTCCATTACACGTGACTGTGCATTGGTACGGTAAAGGATGGCAAACTCGGAAAACTTCCTTTTGCCGCTGTCCGTCATCTCTTTGATTTTGCCGGCAACGAACTGGGCTTCGGACTGCTCGCTGTCCCCCCTGTAATAGGTGATCTTTTCGCCCTGGTCATTTTCTGTCCAGAGATTCTTCGGCTTGCGGTTCATGTTCTTCTGGATGACATCATTGGCCGCATCCAGGATCGTCTTCGTCGAACGATAATTCTGTTCAAGCAAGATCACGGTTGCTCTGGGGTAGTCTTTTTCAAAAGAAAGGATATTCGCAATATCCGCTCCGCGCCAGCGGTAAATCGACTGGTCGGAATCCCCTACAACACAGAGGTTCTGAAAACGGGACGCCATCATCTTCACAAGCATATATTGCGCCCTGTTGGTATCCTGATACTCATCAACGTGGATATATTGGAATTTCCTCTGATAAAACTCGAGCACTTCCGGAACACGCTGAAACAAATGAATTGTCGTCATGATCAGGTCATCGAAATCAAGTGCCTGATTTTTGCGCAGGCGCTTCTGGTATTCTTCATAGACATCGGAAGTCACATTGTCATAATAGCTTCCGGCTTCTTTTGAAAACTCTTCAGGGGTCTTCAGTTCATTCTTTGCTGAAGAAATCGAACCGAGGATGGACCTTGGATCAAATTTCTTCGGGTCGATATTTTTATCCTTCAAAATCGACTTGATGACGGAGAGCTGGTCCGTTGTATCAAGGATCGTGAAGTTCCGGTTAAAGCCGATCCGGTCGATGTCGCGCCTCAGGATGCGGACACACATGGAGTGAAAGGTGGAGATCCAGATTTCTTCTCCCACCCCTCCAAGGATGTTTCCGATCCTGTCCTTCATTTCCCGCGCCGCTTTATTAGTGAAGGTGATCGCCAGGATGTTGTATGGGTTTACCCCTTTTTCAACCATCAGGTAGGCGATTCGGTGCGTCAGCACACGGGTTTTCCCGGAGCCGGCACCTGCCATGATCAAGAGCGGGCCTTCTGTTGCTTTCACCGCTTCTGCCTGCTGCGGATTCATTCCATTCAATAATCGATCTGTTAAAAATTGCATGTTATTTTCCACCACCATAACGAACATTTGTTCTTATTATATCAAGTTTTGTTTTTTATATGAAGGGCTGTTTATTCATCCTGCTATTTGATTTTGCCTGAGGATCATCAATATATTTTATACCGACTTAACGGCCTCTACAGTTTTCAAGGCTGTTTTTATGTCCTCATAGAGGACATTCCCGACAACGATGACGTCTGCGTGCCCGGCCATCTCTTTTGCCTGCTCCGGGGTTTTAATTCCGCCGCCGTAGAAGAATGTTGTGTTCTCAAGCACTCTGGCTGTTTCCTGGACATATTCAATATCCCCGTATGTTCCGCTGTATTCCAGATAGAAAATCGGCAAATGAAACATTTTTTCAGCCATCATTGCATAGGCGGACACGTCTTCTTTCGTCAAATCAGTTTTGGCCCCTGTCAATTTTGCTGCTTTGCAGTCACCGTTCAGTATACAGTAGCCTTCCACCAGAATCTCATCCCAGTTCATGATTTCCCCGTATTCTTTAACCGCCTGATGATGAAGGCCTTTCAGCCACATCGGATCATCGCTGTTCAAAACAGTCGGGATGAAATAAAAATCAAATCCGGGTGTCAAAGATTCCATGTTGCTGACCTCAAGGGCGCACGGCACCGTATACCTTCTGACTCTCGCCATCAGGTCCAGGACCCCTTCAAGGGTGACATCATCGGTCCCGCCGATCATCACCGCATCCGTTTCCGATTCGCAGATTTTCTCCAGGTCTTCATCGCTGATTTCCTTGGCCGGGTCAAGCTTAAATACATGGCGCCACTCTCTGACATCGTACATCCATACTTCCTCCAATTCTTTCAATTCCATTTAAACATTATATCATTCCTGAAGCCAATTAACGAGGGAGCCATGACGGGTTGATGTGGTTTCTTCTGGCAATTGGAGTGTGTCGCTTTAGCACTTTAAAGCAGCCGGGGACAGTCCCCGGACGCTTTAAAGTGCTAAAGCATTACAATAAAAAAAGGACTGCCCGGCTTTGTTGCGCTGCGGCAGTCCTTTATCGTTTCTTATTCTTCTTCCTTTTGGCTGTCGACACGGTCCAGAACCATTTGATAGGCGTCGTTTCCGTAGTTGAGGCAGCGTTTCACGCGGGAAATGGTTGCTGTGCTGGCACCTGTTTCCGCTTCGATCTTGTGATAGGTTTTTCCTTCTTCCAGCATCCTCGCAACTTCCAGACGCTGTGCAAGGGATTGAATTTCGTTGATTGTCGCTAGATCATCAAAGAAACGATAGCATTCATCGATATCTTGCAGGGATAGGATTGCATTGAATAGCTGGTCCAGTTCTTTACCTTTTATTTTATTGATTTGCATGATCATTTCTCCTTTTATTCTATTATTGTACTGTGACAAATCCGTCTAATCCCGGATTATCAGGTATGATGTTGATCCATGTTTTTCCTGGAGCGAAGGCTGCATCCCCGGCAGGGACGATTCTTCCGTCCTTATTTTCCCACTGGACCTTCACCAATTTCCCGCGCTGCAGAAGGTACGCATTTCCGCCTGACTCAAGGTCGATGATTCTGCGTCCGTAATCATCGATGATTCTATGAGGGGCTTCCACAATGAAAACATTGTCCAGCTGGACGAGGTCGCCTGTTTCATAATCCGCCATGGGCTCTCCATCGGAGATCCGGCTGTACTTCCCTGTTTCCTGGTCGTATTCATAAACCGGGGAAAATGATGGATTATCAAAGTACGAAACCTTTACAGAAGCTGCGTCTTCTCCGGATACCTCTTCCGATTTAACAAAATCAAACGAGGCTGGAGGCGTATCCATTTCAGCACCGACCTGGTCTGCCCCTTTTTCGATGTTCTCAAATGAAATATAGGAATTATGAGGGGCGACACGGAAGTCTGCCCGTTTGAACAACGATCCGTCATATTCCATTCCATTGATATTATCGATCGATCCGTTTGTCAGCAGTTCCTTCGCATCCGGGCTGTAGCCGTGTGCGACAAAGAAGCTGTCATACCCCTGTGCCAATTGAATGAAGTAATCCCTGGCGCTTCTCACCGGCCCGACTTTCTCCGGCTCTTCGCTTTGGAAAATCGCGACCAGACGCGTAATGTCGCCTTCTGCCAGGACTTCATGAATCACATCTGCTTTATGAAGTCCTGACTGCGGACGGGCCTTGGGATGGTTATTGACCACTACCGCCACTGCCCTCTGCATGGACTCTTTTTCCGCATCGATTCCTGTCAGCGGATATTGAAATGATGATTGTTCTGCTTCTTCTTTCTGTCCATTGGCAGCATCATTTTGTTCTGTATTATTCTTTGCCGTGTTATCATTAGTCTCGGTTGTTTCGTTATCAGAACTGCATGCTGTCAACAGTAAAACGGCGATGGCCGCTATTGCAGTTTTTTTCCACATGTAAAAAATACACCCCTAAGCCAATCTATAATCCTTACTTTAACATTTTAACGCATTATCGTGGGAAAGAGTACAGTTTTCTTCATAACATCATAGATTCCCCTCTGTGTCACCCTGATATATGGAAGGTGCGTAGACTGCAGGAACAAAAGGGTATAGACAGGATCATTGAAAGAGTATCCTCTTGAGAATAGAAGTTCTTTCATCTTCTTCTCTTCTTCAATTAGTTCTTCCATTTTTTTATCAGACATGATGCCTCCCACGGTCAATGGAATTTCGTGCAGGATTTCCTGGTTTTCACTTAAGGCGATTCCACCGCCGATCTCCTTCATCCTTTGGAAAGCATGCATCATATCTCTTTTGTCTTTACCGATCAAAATAATATCGCCTGTATTGGAAAACGAAGACGCGAAGCCTTGCACCCTGGCTGCAAAACCCTTCAGCATCGTGCTGATCCTCCACTTGCCGTTTCGGTCGATAAGCATCAGGAAGCTTTCGTCATGGCTTTCAGACAGGGCTATTTCCGATGCATCGATGCCGACAGAATACGGCTTGGTTATGACTTCATTGACCATTTCAATCCCAAATGGCATGGAAAATTGGAGGTCATCATAAGTTAAGTCCCACTGCATCTTCAGTGGGCCGAGACCGTATCTTCCCCAGTCCGGTGATGGAACTTCAGCCTGCACGCCTTGAAGGTTTTTTGCCCACTCCCCTTTGGCCATGACGCCTGCAGGGGAAGGATGTTCTTTGCTTTCAAGGAAGTTGATATTTGCGACCCTACCGGCGGCGATCATCCCATGATGATGGGAAATGCGGTAATGCCTTGCAACATTGTAGCTTGCCATATGATAGGCATCGATCACCGGAATGCCGCTGTCGATTGCTTTCGCGATGAGAACATCAAGCACCCCGCCCTCATAGAAACCAGGGGTCGAACCATCTGTCGTCAACATCATCTCACCGTAGTTATCTATGTCATATTCCTTGATTTCGTCAAGCAGTTTATCAAGGTCCGGCCTGATCGATGAATTCCTCAAGGTCACGGCCAATCCCTGCATAAGCCTCATATAGACATCTTTTCCGGTCATCGCTTCGTGGTCGCCGTCAACACCAAGCAGCGCAAGCTTTGCGAGCGTTTTTTCCGAAGCCCCCGGCAGATGGCCCTCCACTACTTTATTCAGCCTCTTAGCTTCCTGCATCAGGTGAAGGATCATATCATCTCCATCAAGCAGTCTCGGCCAGGAGGTAAGTTCCCCTCCCTGGACAACATCTTCATGATTCAGCCACGATTTCACTTCATTATGGGAGAATACCGTCTCTTCCCTCTGCATCTCCGTCTGGGAATCGAATCTCGCCCACCAGTACATTGAAAATGGCAGCTGCTTCAGGTCTTCCAGCAAAGAAAACGCTTTCTTTTTATTCATCAATAAAAACAGCATAAGATTGTCATTGATGAATGTCGTTGTTCCGGTTTGGGATGCATAATGGGCAAAAGAATGGGGATTATAAAGTTGAAACGGGTGAACATGAGGCTCAATATATCCCGGGACCAGGTAGTAGCGGCTGCAGTCCGTCACTTCACACCCATCCAGGGTTTCTGGAAGCTGATCTCCACAGTAAATGATACGGTCCTGATGAATCCAGATATGGGCCTGAACCCATTTTTTCAAGACGGAATGCAGGTAGACGGCATTTTTCAAGATCTTCGTCGGCCTGAGTCTGCCGTCAAGGACATCTATATGTTCACGCAGTTCTTTGTTTTTCCATCTGTATCGCTGTGCCAACTAAGAACACTCCTCTATGTAGAAACTTAAATCGTGATTGAGTATAGGTAAAAGTTATTAGTACCTAATGTAACATATTTTGGACTTTAACGCATTAAAGGTTTACAGAAAACATATGTAAATATTTTGTAAGGAGGATATGTCATGAAAGTTAAGCAAAATATCGGCATCGTCAATGCTTTAATCAGGATCACAGCAGGATTTACCGTTCTTTCATGGGCTACGGCAAAGCTTGTCAAAATGCCTTGGAGGGATTCTTATTTATGGATGGCAATGCTTGGAGGAATGAAAATCGGAGAAGGCATTCTCCGCTTCTGTCCGATCACAGCCTTGTTTGAAAACCAGCAATCAAATTCCGAAGGCGGCAAAGAAGGCAAAAGCATGCTCAACATCGGCTCCATGCTGAAGGGAAATCATAACAATTCAGAAAAGAAAACGACTGACATCGACAGCGACGAAAAAAGAAAAGACCTTCCTGACATGCCGGATCTTCCATATAATCCTTCATGACGACGTCGCTTTAACGCACCACCGCAAGTGGGGACAGTCCCCGGCTGCGTTAACGTGTTAAAGCAGCATAGGGAACTTCCATTTATCTGCATTCAAAACAACAGGGTGCCCGCCGAGGGCACCCTGTTGTTCCAAATCTTTATAGACTGGAGTGATTGATATGTTTTGGGAATATGTTATGGATATGTCTTACGTCCTGATTTCCGTCATTGGCGGAATTATCGCCATCCTGTACGTGTTTATTCGGAAAGGGAGGAAGAGGCGCGTCCGATAGCCCTCTGCCCGATATCCTTCCGGTAGAACAAGCCTTTGACATCAAGGGTCTCAATGGCACTGTACACCTGCTCGAGAGCTTCTTCCAGCCTTTCCTGTTTGGCTGCAACCAGCAGGACACGGCCTCCATTTGAAACCAGTCTGCCTTCAGCATCCATTGCAGTCCCGGCGTGGTAAACAAGCGTATCTTCCTGAAGTTCCTCTAACCCGCCAATTGGAATATTTTTTTCATAAGCCTCGGGATACCCCTCGGCAGCGAGCACCACACCTGCAACACCACGTTCATCCCACTCAAGCGAAACATCCCTGCCTTCACAAATATTATAAAGGACTTCCCCAAGGTCGGATCGGAGCCTCGGCAGAATCACTTGTGTTTCAGGGTCGCCGAAGCGGGCATTGAACTCAATGACTTTTGGCCCCTGTGAGGTCAAAATCAATCCGGCGTAAAGCACGCCTTTGAAGGATCTTCCCTCCGCAGCCATCGCACGCGCAGTCGGAACCAGGATGGTCCGCACCGCTTCGCTTATAGTATCGGCGCTGATATGGGGCACTGGGGAGTACGCACCCATCCCGCCTGTATTCGGGCCTTGATCACCATCAAAAGCCCGTTTGTGGTCCTGCGCCGCTTCCATTGGATAAACATTCTCGCCGTCAACAAATGCCATCAGTGAGAACTCTTCACCTTCCAAAAATTCTTCTACGACCACCTTCGCAGATGCCTCCCCGAACTTAGCCCCCAGCAGCATTTCTTCCAGGGCAGCCATCGCTTCAGCTTCCGTAAAAGCGACTACGACACCTTTTCCCGCTGCAAGGCCATCCGCTTTGATGACAATCGGAGCCCCTGTTTGTAAAACATATTCCCTCGCGCTTTCAAAATCGGTGAACGTCTCGTAAGCAGCGGTCGGGATGCTGTATTTTTTCATCAGTTCTTTCGCGAATGACTTGCTTCCTTCAATGACTGCAGCCTTTTTGTCTGGCCCAAATACTCTCAGCCCCTCATGCCGGAAAGCATCGACGATACCGTCAAAGAGCGGGACTTCCGGACCGACGACAGTCATATCAATGCCGTTTCCCTTCGCAAACTCAATGAAACCGGTAAAATCGGATTCCTCTATGCTGACTGTCTCTGCAGCCTGTGCAATCCCGGCATTTCCCGGTGCACAATACACCTTTTGGACACTTGGACTATTTTGTAAGGCATCGCATAGCGCATGCTCCCTACCGCCCCTGCCGATAACAAGTACGTTCATTCAGACACCCCTTTTTTTATGTATAGGTGCAGCGAGTGCACCCTTTTGATTATTTTTCAAGTCGTTAAAAATGGGCATTGAGCAGGTTTCGTTGTGGTGAAATTTGTCGGTTGGTTGATAAATCGTCAGAAACGCCGATAAAATTGAAAAATCGCTGATAAAGAGGCTATTATCGCCGATAAATTCTAAAAATCGCTGATAAACTCCCTATAATCGCCGATAAACCTCAACAAACGAACAATCATCCATCAATGTTTAAAATGACGCACTCCCGTCATCACCATTGTAATGCCATATTCATCCGCTTTCTTGATTGAATCCTCATCGCGGATGGATCCGCCCGGCTGGATGATGGCTGTGATTCCTGCTTTTGCAGCTGCTTCGACTGTGTCATCCATTGGGAAGAAGGCATCTGATGCCATGGCGGCTCCTTCTGCTTTGGCTCCCGCTTGTTCAAGGGCGATGTTGGCAGCGCCGACGCGGTTCATCTGGCCTGCACCGATACCGAGCGTCATATCTTTATCGGCTACGACAATCGCATTGGATTTTACGTGCTTGACGACTTTCCAGCCAAGCTTCATGGCTTCCCACTCGCTTTCAGTCGGCTCGCGTTTTGTCGCTACCTTCAGGTCTGCATCTTCAAGAGTGAACGTATCATCTTCCTGGACAAGGAGACCGCCTTCGATCGAAACAAGTTTGTCTTCCACTTTTTTCACTGTATCAAAAGGAACCGTCAACAGGCGGATATTCTTTTTGCCTGTCAGGATTTCCATTGCTCTGTCAGTAAATGACGGGGCAATGATGATTTCAAGGAAGATTTCATGCAGGCGCTGAGCTGTATCTTCATCAACCACCCGGTTCAAGGCAACGATTCCGCCAAAGATGGAAGTGGAATCCGCTTCGTATGCTTTTGCAAAAGCTTCTTCAATGGTTTTACCCGTCCCGACTCCGCAGGGATTCATATGCTTGACCGCTACTGATGCAGGCTCATCGAATTCTTTGATGATCTGCAGTGCCGCATTCGCGTCGTTGATGTTGTTATAAGATAATTCTTTTCCATGGAGCTGCCTTGCCTGTGCCACTGAGTACTCTGAACCAAGCGGCTGCTTGTAGAAAGCGGCTTTCTGGTGTGGATTCTCGCCGTATCTCAATGTCTGCTTCAATTCGTATGTCACTGTCATGGCTTCTGGATTTTCTTCACCAGCAAGATCTGTCATGAACTGGGATATATAAGCATCATAAGCTGCTGTATGGCGGAATACCTTAGCCGCAAGCTTCTTTCTCAGCAGTTCCGGCGCCTCGCCGTTTGCCTTGATTTCATTGATGATCATGTCGTAATCCTGGGAATCGACGACAACCG
This sequence comes from Bacillus salacetis, assembly GCF_003581585.1. Taxonomy (GTDB): domain Bacteria; phylum Bacillota; class Bacilli; order Bacillales; family Bacillaceae_B; genus Rossellomorea; species Rossellomorea salacetis. Next base: position 15,880 of record NZ_QXIR01000012.1, on the reverse strand, counting down.
TTACATACTTATGGTTTTTAGCTGCTGCGCGGAGCATTGTCGGTCCGCCGATATCGATATTTTCAATCGCATCTTCTTCGGTAACATTCGGTTTGGCGATTGTTTGCTGAAATGGGTAGAGGTTAACACAAACGAGGTCGATCGGGAAGATTTCCTGCTCTTCCATCTGACGGCGGTGTTCTTCAACATCACGTTTCGCAAGCAGGCCGCCGTGGATTTTCGGATGAAGGGTCTTCACTCTGCCTTCCATGATTTCCGGAAAACCGGTCACTTCTTCAACTCCGGTAACGAAAATGCCGTTATCAAGAAGGATGTTCTTGGTCCCGCCGGTTGAAATGATGTCATATCCAAGCTCCTGAAGCTCGCGGGCAAATTCTACAATTCCGCTTTTATCTGATACGCTGATCAGTGCTCTTTTTTTCATAATGTATTCCTCCCTTTGTTGCAGTATCATCATTGGACTTTGTGCATCGATGTCATGAATAGATGCGTCAGCGTTTCCGGGTAAATCGTATGCTCGACATCCTGGATCTTCTGCTGAAGCGTTGTTCTGTTATCGAACGGTGAGATGCGGACGATTTCCTGAGCGATGATTGGGCCAGTATCCATGCCTTCATCAACGAAGTGGACGGTCACGCCTGTCACTTTCACACCGGCTTCGATAGCCTGGCCGATGGCATCCTTCCCGGGAAAAGAAGGCAGCAGCGAAGGGTGAATGTTCACAATTCTGCCAGGAAAATGTTCCAGCAGGACATTACCAATCAGCCTCATGTAGCCCGCCAGGACAAGGAAGTCCACTCCGCGGTTCCGAAGTTCCTCTGCAATTTCCCTTTCAAAATCCGGTTTTGACTTATATTCTTTTGGGTTAAACACAAAGGTCGCCACACCTGCCGCCTTCGCCCTTTCTATGACGAATGCATCCGGCTTGTCACAAACAAGCAGCTCCACCTTCGCCTGCAGTTTTCCGCTATGTACCGAGTCCACAATCGATTGAAAATTTGTCCCGCTTCCGGAAGCAAATACTGCGATTTTTTTCATATTTCCGTCCCCATTTCCGCCGAAGCTTTTTTTAAAAGGCTCTTTTCTTACCTATGGTTGCCAGTCTTATGAGACACTTGCGAAGACAGCCTTTTGAAAAGCCTGTTTCCATATATATTGTTGCTTTTGAAAAATCCCAAGTGCCGGATTTCCCCCTGTATTCCCAGGTTTCTCTCTCAAAAAAACGAGCAGCTACTGTCTTTCCTGCTTCCAGGGATTTTAACGGTGATTTACCAGGATATTATTTCAAATTAATATTGAATAGCAACAAAGTTTACGAAAAGAGCATTTGAAAAAGAAAGCAAAATGGGCGACGTCCCCTTTTGGTCAAAAGTGCCTTTTCACCCATTTTAATCCTCTTGCCGGTCTCCTTCAATGATTCGGACTCCATCCCCTGCAGTCACTTCTCCAATCAAATAGGCTTCTTCACCGATTTCATTAAAAAAGTTCACTGCTTCCTCCGCTTCTGAAGCATCAACAGCAATGACAAATCCGATTCCCATATTAAAGATGTTGTACATTTCCTGATGAGGGATGCTTCCCAGTTCCTCCATGATGCTGAACAACCGGGGCTGCTTCCACTTCGTTGAATCGATATCCGCTCCCAGTCCTTCCGGCAGCATCCTTGGAATGTTTTCGATGAATCCTCCGCCGGTTATATGGGACATGCCTTTGATGGAGAATTTCTTTAACGCTTCCAAAACAGGCTTCACATAAATCCTGGTCGGTGTCAGCAAAGCATCTCCAAGTGTTGATTCCAGCTGAGGCAAGTAGGTGCCCAATTCGTAGGAGTGATCTTCAAAAAATAGTTTCCTCACAAGAGAGTATCCATTACTGTGTATACCACTGGAAGCAAGGCCGACTAACCTGTTTCCTTCAGAAATTTCGTCCCCCGTAATGATTTTACTTTTTTCACAGGCACCGACAGCAAACCCGGCGATGTCATATTCATCCGCCTCGTACAGCCCGGGCATTTCCGCTGTCTCACCGCCTGTCAGTCCGGCCCCTGCCATTTCGCATCCGTCGGCGACCCCTTTGACGATGCTCTCGATTTTTTCAGGGACAGCTTTCCCGCAAGCGATATAGTCGAGGAAGTATAGGGGCTCTGCACCCTGTACGATAATATCGTTCACACACATGGCAACACAGTCGATGCCGATCGTGTCATGCTTATCAGCCATGAAGGCAAGCTTCAGTTTTGTCCCGACCCCATCCGTTCCGGACACGAGTACAGGTTCTTTCAACCCAAGCTCGGAAAGATCGAACATCCCGCCAAATCCGCCAAGCGATCCAAGCATACCTTTTCGCTTGGTGCGTTCGACGTGCTTCTTTATCCGGTTTACCGATTCATAGCCGGCATCGATATCGACACCAGCATTTTTATAAGCATTAGCCATATTCTTTCCTCCTAGCGTACTAGCTCTTTTTCATATGGATGAAGGGTGTCCGGGTAGATTTCGGTCGGGTATTTCCCTGTAAAGCAGGCAAGGCAGTGCCCCCTGTTTTCGGACTTGTCATCCCGGCCGACTGCATCCACCATTCCTTCCGGGCTTAAAAAGGTCAGTGAATCCGCTCCGATGATTTCCCTGATTTCCTCCACTGAACGGGTTCCCGCGATCAGCTCTTCATGTGTACTCGTGTCAATTCCGTAGTAACACGGATTTTTGATCGGAGGTGAACTGATGACGACGTGGACCTCTGTCGCACCTGCTTCCTTCAGCATGTTGACAATCCGTTTGCTTGTTGTACCGCGCACAATGGAATCATCAACCATGACAACCCGTTTGCCTTCCACTACCCCTCTGACCGGCGAAAGCTTCATCTTCACGCCCTGCTCCCTCAATGACTGGGAAGGCTGTATGAAGGTCCTGCCGACATAACGGTTCTTGATCAAGCCCATCTCATATGGAATCCCTGATGCTTCTGCATACCCGATGGCACTGGATATACTGGAGTCCGGCACACCTGTGACGACATCCGCTTCAATCGGTGCTTCCTTTGCCAACTGCATGCCCATCCGCTTCCTCGCGCTGTGGACATTGATGCCATGGATGTTGCTGTCAGGTCTTGAAAAATAAACATATTCCATCGTACAGACAGAGGTACCGCAGGAGATCGTGAACTTCTCGGATGTGATCCCCTCGTCATTGATGATCAGCAATTCACCAGGTTCCACATCCCTCACAAACTCAGCACCTGTTATATCAAAAGCACACGTCTCCGAAGCGACGCAATATGAATCCCCAATCCGTCCAAGCGACAGCGGCCTCAGACCGTTCGGATCAAGAGCGACCATCATTTCCGTTTCGGTCATGATGATAAAAGCATAAGCTCCTTTCAGCATCGTCAGGGCATTCTTGACGCGGTCCTTCAACGTCGGAAAACCGCTTCTCTTGATCAAATGGGCCAGGACCTCCGTATCCGAACTTGTTTGAAAAATACTGCCCTGGCTTTCAAGCTGGTGCTTAAGGGCATTGGCATTCACCAGGTTTCCGTTATGGGCAAGCGCCAGGCTGCCATTCCCTGAGTGGAAGAGAAGTGGCTGGACATTTTCATACCCGCCGCCTCCTGCCGTCGCATAACGCACATGGCCGACAGCGGCTTTCCCGGTGAGGCCGTCAATGGCCCCTTGCTGAAAAACCTCCGTAACAAGGCCTTCGCCTTTGATGCCTGTCAATTTTTCACCGTCCGATACAACGATGCCGGCGCCTTCCTGCCCCCGGTGCTGGAGGCTGTGCAGACCATAATAAGCCAATTGTGCTGCACTGCTGTTTCCCCAGATCCCGAACACACCGCACTCTTCATTTAAGCCTTTGATTTCAGCAAGCATGGGATCGCTCCTTTCCAAGCTGATTCCAGTTCTTCCACAGTTGCAAGAAGGACGACCTTCCCGTCCCCATCGACAAATTTCAGATAGCCTGACTCGTTGACTTCACCGACAAGCTGTGCATCCGTGACTGTTTGTTCAAACTGTTCCTGGAATTCTTTTTTAACAGAAACGACAAAACGGGACTGTGTCTCACTGAACAATTCAGCTGTAAAGTCTCCTTTGATCCTGACGGTAGCACCCAGTCCTCCTGCAGCGAACGCCGACTCGGCAAGCGCAACTGAAAGACCGCCTTCTGCAATATCATGGGCCGATGAAACAAAGCCTCCGCGTATGGCATCCAAAAGGCTCCCCTGCCTTTGTTGCTCGATGGAAAGATCGAGTTCCGGTGATTTGCCGAATATCTTTCCATGAAGCATTTTTTGAAGCTCGCTGCCGCCGAATTCTTCACGTGCTTCCCCGATTACATAAATCAGGTCTCCTGCAGCCTTGAACTGCTGGGTCGTGATATGGGAAAGATCCTCGACCAGTCCGACCATGCCGACAACCGGTGTCGGGTATACGGCTTTGCCTTTTGATTCATTGTAAAGTGACACATTCCCGCCAATGACCGGTGTTGAAAGTCTGCGGCACGCTTCGCTCATACCATCAACCGCTTTCTCGATCTGCCAGAAGATCTCCGGCTTCTCAGGGTTCCCAAAGTTCAGGCAGTCTGTAATGGCAAGAGGCACACCGCCCGAGCAGACGATATTCCGGGCTGCTTCAGCTACGGCAATCTTACCCCCGGTTTCAGGGTCAAGGTAGAGATAGCGCGAGTTGCAGTCTGTTGTCATTGCCAGCGCTTTCTGTGTTCCCCTGATCCGGATGACGGCAGCATCAGATCCCGGGCAGACCACTGTGTTTGTGCGGACCTGGTGGTCATATTGATCGTACACCCATTCTTTGCTCGCAATTGTCGGCTGCGACAGCAGTTTTTTCAATGTCTCTTTATAATCAAGAACCCTCGGGGTTTCAACACTCATTTCCTGGAACTCCCTATAATAAACCGGCTCCCGGGAAGGCTTGTGATAGACCGGAGCATCTTCAGCAAGTGCATCAACCGGTACATCCGCAACGACTTCACCTTTATGAAGAAGCCTCAAGGTTTGATCATCCGTCACACGGCCGATTGCCACGGCATCCAAGTCGTATTTCGAAACGATTTCTTCAATTTCGGCTTCACGCCCTTTTTCCACGACGATCAGCATTCTTTCCTGAGACTCGGAAAGCATCATTTCATATGGAGTCATATCTTGTTCCCGCTGAGGGACAAGGTCAAGATTCATTTCAATTCCTGATCCTGCTTTGCTTGCCATTTCAGCTGATGAACTCGTCAGCCCTGCAGCACCCATATCCTGGATACCGACTAAGGCATCTGATTTGATCAGTTCAAGGCATGCTTCCAAAAGAAGCTTTTCCATGAACGGATCGCCGACCTGGACAGCAGGGCGCTTCTCCTCTGATTCTTCACCAAGCTCTTCAGAAGCAAATGTAGCACCGTGAATGCCATCACGACCTGTCTTGGCACCTATATACATGACCGTGTTCCCAGTCCCCTGGGCAATGCCTTTTTGAATATCCTCATGGTTGATTAATCCGACACACATCGCATTGACAAGAGGGTTGCCTTCATATGCGGCATCGAATTGAACCTCACCGCCGACCGTCGGGATGCCTATGCAGTTTCCATAGCCCGCAATCCCTGCGACTACCTCTTCAAAAAGGTACCGAACACGAGGAGAATCCAGTTCTCCAAAGCGTAAAGAGTTGAGTAACGCGACAGGCCTTGCTCCCATCGAAAATACATCGCGTATAATTCCGCCGACACCTGTTGCCGCCCCTTGATAAGGCTCGATTGCTGATGGATGGTTATGGCTTTCAATTTTGAAAACAACCGCTTGCTGGTCTCCGATATCAACAATACCCGCTCCTTCCCCGGGCCCCTGAAGAACCCTTTCGCCAGTCACGGGGAATTTCTTCAGAACCGGTTTTGAGTTTTTGTAGCTGCAATGCTCTGACCACATAACCGAGAAAAGTCCTGTCTCGGTATAGTTAGGTGTCCGCCCAAGGATGTTCTCCACCATTGTGAACTCTTCATCCGTCAGGCCCATCTCGCGGTAGATTTTCTCAGTCTTGATTCTGGTTTCATTCGGTTCAAGCATTAACGGCATGTTGTTCCCTCCAGTGCTTTACAATTGATTGAAAAAGTTTTCGTCCATCGGCGCTTCCCAGCAGTTCATCCATCGCCCTTTCCGGGTGGGGCATCATCCCAAGGACATTTCCTGCTTTATTGGTAATTCCGGCAATATCGGAAATGCTTCCGTTCGGATTATTCCCTTCATAAGTGAAAACGATCTGATTATGATTCTTCAAATCTTCCAAAACCGCTTCATCACAGTAATAGTTTCCTTCACCGTGGGCAACCGGGATGTTTAAAATTTCGCCTTCTCCATAACCGCCAGTGAACATCGTAGTGTTGTTCTCCACTTTCAACGGGGCAGTGCGGCAGATGAATTTCAAGCCTTCGTTTCTTAGAAGAGCTCCCGGCAGAAGTCCTGCTTCCAATAGAATCTGGAATCCGTTGCATACACCAAGCACTGGCTTTCCGGCTTCCGCAGCTTTTACCACTTCAGCCATTACATTTGAGAAGCGGGCAATGGAACCGCAGCGCAGATAGTCTCCGTAAGAGAATCCGCCCGGCAGCAGGATGGCATCATAGCCTTCCAGATTATCGGCGTCATGCCAAACATACTCCACTTCTTCACCGATTTCGTCCTTGATGGCATGGTACATATCGATATCACAGTTCGATCCCGGGAATACGATCACAGCGAACTTCATTGGCCGACCAACTCCTCGATTTCATAGCGGTAATCCTCGATGACCGGATTCGCCAATAGTTTGCTGCACATTTCGTCGACGGTTTCCTCTACACTCTTGTCAGAGGGGGAGATGGTCAGTTCCATGTATTTACCGATGCGCACATCCTCCACCTGGTTATAATCCATGCTGTGAAGCGAATTTTGCACTGCCTTGCCCTGAGGGTCCAATACACTCTCTCTTAATGTGATGAATACCTTTACTTTGTACATGCTTCTTTTCCTCCCAGTCTCTCAAGAATAATAGAATATACGTCTGTCAGATTTCCCAGGTCCCTGCGGAATACATCTTTATCAAGCTTCTGGTTGGTTTCGATATCCCATAGCCTGCATGTATCAGGGGAAATTTCATCAGCGAGCATGATATTCCCCTCGCTGTCCTTACCGAATTCCAATTTAAAATCGATCAGCTTGATCCCTGCTTCTTCAAAAATCTCTGTCAAAACAGAATCGACTTTCAATCCCTGGATCTTCAAGAGCTCAACCTCTTCCCGGCTGGCAAGCTCCAGCAGTTCGATGTGGGCATCCGTCAGCAGCGGATCGCCGAGATCATCATCCTTATAATAAAACTCAACGATACTGTGCCTTAATGCTGTTCCTTCTTCCAAACCAAGTCTCTTCGCTAAACTTCCGGCCGCAACATTCCTGACCACAACCTCAAGAGGGATGATGTCCACCTTTTTCACAAGCTGCTCATGCGCTGAAATCCTCTTGATGAAATGACTCTCAATCCCCTTTTCTTTCAACCTTGAAAACAGAAGACTGCTAATCTCGTTATTCAAGACCCCTTTGCCGCCAATCTCCGCTTTTTTCTCCCCGTTAAAAGCAGTGGCTGAATCCTTGTATTCCACCCATACCTCTTCGTTGTTTTCCGTACTGTAGATCCTCTTTGCTTTCCCCTCGTATAAAAGACCCTGTTTTTCCATCCCGAGATCCCCCTTTATAAACCTGAACATTTGCACTTTACCGCTTTAAAGCACAGCGGGACTGTCCCTCTTAGCGCTTTAAAGCACTAAAACAAAATTGAATATTGGCAATCTTCAGTCTGTGTTTTATAAAAAAAGGAAGAGATCCCTCTCTTCCTTTATAAATTTCCTACTTCAATCCGCAGCGTTCGAAGATGGTATTGACGTGCTTCAGATGATGGTTGTAGTCGAAGCAGTCATCGATTTCCGCTGGCGACAGCTTCGATGTGATGGCTTCTTCCTCTTCTATCAACTGACGGAAAGGGACTTGCTTCTCCCATGCTTCCATCGCTTTTGGCTGGACCGTATCATAAGCAGCTTCACGGGCCATCCCTTTATCGATAAGGGCCAGCAGGACACGTTGAGAATAAATCAGGCCGAGTGTACGGTCCATGTTGCGTTTCATATTCTCAGGATATACTGTCAGGTTCTTCACGATATTGCTGAAGCGGTTCAGCATATAATTAAGCGCGATGGTAGCATCCGGCAAAATCACTCTCTCTGCTGAAGAGTGGGAAATATCGCGTTCATGCCAAAGCGGCACGTTCTCATAAGCTGTCAACATATAGCCGCGGATAACGCGCGCCATTCCTGTCATGTTTTCAGAGCCGATCGGATTGCGCTTGTGCGGCATGGCCGAAGACCCCTTTTGTCCTTTGGCAAAAAACTCTTCCACTTCGCGCGTTTCACTCTTTTGCAGGCCGCGGATCTCCACAGCAAACTTTTCAATTGATGTAGCGATCAAGGCGATGGTGCTCATGTAGTGTGCATGGCGGTCTCGCTGAAGCGTCTGTGTTGATACAGGAGCCGGTGACAATCCAAGCTTTTCACAAACATAGGACTCCACGAAAGGATCGATGTTAGCATAAGTACCGACAGCGCCTGAAATCTTTCCGAATTCGACGCCTGCAGCAGCTGCCTTGAAACGATCCAGGTTCCGTTTCATCTCTTCATACCAGAGGGCAAGCTTTAAGCCGAAAGTCGTCGGCTCTGCATGAACGCCATGTGTCCTGCCCATCATGACGGTATCCTTATGTTCAATCGCCTTATTTTTCAGGATTTCAATAAAGTTTTCCAAGTCCTTGATGATGATTTCATTAGCCTGGCGCAGAATGTAGGATAGCGCCGTATCTACCACGTCCGTGGAAGTCAGGCCGTAGTGGACCCATTTGCGTTCTTCCCCAAGTGTCTCGGAAACCGCTCTTGTGAACGCAACAACATCATGGCGCGTCTCTTCTTCGATTTCTTTGATGCGGTCTACATCAAAGCCGGCGTTCTCCCTTATCTTCACTGTATCTTCCTTAGGGATATCCCCCAGTTCAGCCCAGGCTTCACATGCTAAAATCTCTACCTCAAGCCATGCCTGGAAGCGGTTCTCTTCTGTCCAGATCGCTCCCATCTCCGGGCGTGTATAACGTTCAATCATGATTGTTTTCCTCCGATCATTTCTTTGCTGTTCCATATGTTTGTTTCATTCAATTCAAGCAGTGTGGCCTCAATATCATTCGTCAGCGCTGTCACATGCCCCATCTTCCGTTTGGCCTTTGCTTCATCTTTCCCATAAAGGTGGATGGACCAATTTGGCTGCAAAGGGATGTTTTGGATTACTTCATCCAGGTGTTCCCCTAAGATATTGACCATGACAGCCGGCTTGATGATCTCCGTGCTTTTCAGAGGCCAGTTACAAACGGCGCGGATATGCTGGGCAAACTGTGATGTCTCGCAGGCTTCGATTGAAAAATGGCCGGAATTGTGAGGGCGTGGCGCCAGTTCATTCACATATATATCCCCGGCTTCGGTCAGGAACATTTCAACTGCCAGGGTACCCACCATATCGAGTGTCTCTGCGACTCTTTTCGCTGTATTAACAGCCTTCTCATTGTCAGCATCGCTTATTCTCGCCGGAGCAATCGTCAGGTGGAGAATGTTTTCACTGTGGATGTTTTCCACGGCTGGAAACACACTCAATTCTCCTGAAGGATTCCGGGTCACAATGACGGACACCTCTTTTTCAAAGGACATCCATTTTTCCAACACACAAGGGCCGTCAGCAAGCAAACCTGCCGCTTTTTCAATGTCTGCCGCTTCATAGAGCACGACCTGTCCTTTTCCATCATAACCGCCGGTAGCTGTCTTCAGCACAACAGGATAGCCAAGTGCTTCCGCTTTTCCGCCGATCTCTTGTTCACTTTCGATGACTTCATATGGAGCAACCTCCACACCGCCATAAACAAGGGCTTCTTTTTCAGCAATCCGGTTTTGGGTGATGCGGATCAGTTCGGCACCCTGCGGGACATACGCGCTCTCGGCCAGGCCTTTCAGTGCTTCATAATCAATATTTTCAAACTCATATGTAATGACATCGCTTAGCTCTGCCAGTCTTTGCAGCGCTTCACGGTCTTCGTAATCCGCAATGATCACCTCATCGGCAACCTGCGCACAAGGTCCATCGGTTCCCGGATCCAGAACCGCGATTCTAAAACCCGCTTCCTTTGCAGCAAGAGCCATCATACGTCCAAGCTGTCCGCCGCCGATAATTCCGATTGTCTGTCCAGGATAAATCACTTGTTTATTCAAGTTCATCACCGCTTTCCAATACTTTTTGTCTCAGCGCTTCCCTGCTGTCATCCAGCTTTCTTGCCAATTCCCCATCTTGTGTCGAAAGGATCTGTGCTGCCAGCAGCCCGGCATTCTTCGCTCCCGCTTCCCCGATTGCCACCGTGGCAACCGGCACACCTCCAGGCATTTGGACGATGGAAAGAAGTGAATCCAATCCGTTCAATGCCCGCGATTGGACAGGTACGCCGATGACAGGAAGAGTCGTCTTGGCGGCAACCATTCCCGGAAGATGAGCTGCCCCTCCTGCTCCGGCAATAATCACCTTCAATCCTCTTTCCCTGGCACTCTCAGCATAGTCAAACATCAAGTCAGGCGTCCTGTGAGCAGAAACCACTTTATTCTCATAAGGGATGTCATACTCTTCAAGAATATCACATGCAAGCTTCATCGTTTTCCAATCAGAAGTACTTCCCATTACAACTCCTACTTTAAGCTGCATATCACTGCCTCCTGGAATCTATTTTTCCTTTAGCGCTTTAAAGCAGCCGGGACAGTCCCCTGGTGCTTTAAAGCGTTAAAGGTATCTGCATCTTGCAACAAATACAAAAGCCCGGATTAACGCTTCTCATGAGAGAAAGCAGTTAACCCGGGCCCAACAGCCGGGACCCCTCCAAAAATGGATAGACCCTGCCTGTTCTCCAGACAGCTACTTTCCCTCATAGTCCGGTCATTTACGGTAACCGGGTAGATACTTATGGGCCCTATTCCCAAGATTATATGAGGGTGTTTACTTGTTATTTTCATCATAACAACACTTCAACGCAGCTGTCAACGAAAAATCGAACAATAATAAATTTCAGAAAATTAACGTTCGTGTTTTAATCGATTTTTCTTCCTTCGAATAGAATCTTCTGTCTGACAGGCACATATTCAACCTGTCCATTCTTCTTTTCTTCATTGAATACCGGCTTCTCCAGCCTTTTCACAGGAGTGTAGCCTTCCTGCTTCATTCTATCCAGGCAGGAGGCAATACTTTCGTTTTCTTCCACTTCGAACATCTTTTTAGCTTTACTCATTGGCAGGCAGATTTTCCTTTCTGATTTTTCTTACGGTCTTCACCCAGAAGCCGCCGTGGATCGTCTTCGGTTCATAGGCAATGATGAAGGCTTTTGGATCCAGTTCCTTAATGGTCTGGTACAACTTCACTTCATTCTTGCGCGGTGTCAGGATCTGCATCGCCATCCGGTCGCCTTCCAGGCCATGGGCAGCCCAGTTCGTCACTCCATACCCGTTCGTCCTTAATTTATCAGGGAGCGACTGATCATAGTCAGCCGTGATTACATTCACCGTAATATATCCAAGGGCAAGCTTCTCCTCGATCTTCATGCCAGCAATGACACCAAGTCCATACCCTACAGCATATGCAACGAGATTTTGGATCTGGTCCAGGTTATCAAGCACAAGCCCGAGCCCCACCACGTAAATAACGACCTCAAACATGCTGACAAACGCAGCAATATACCGGTAACCCTTTAATGTAAGAATCATCCGGATGGTAAAAAAAGAAACGTACACTATATTAATGACCAGAATAATCGCGACCATGATCAAACTGTTTTCCAGCATCCAGTTTTCCTCCCATCAGATTCAGACAGCGGCTGTAAATAAACAGCTCATCCATGATTTCTACTTACTCTACTAGAATTTTCCCTTTTTGTGAACCGTTAATCCGTTATTCTTCAATTAAATAAAGCTCTTTTTTAACCTTGCTGCAAAAGGGCAGCTCTTCAGCCCTCTTGAAAGTTGAGCTAACAGCCAAAAAAAATAAGAGAATGGTTTCCCATTCCCTTAATGCTTCTTCTCTCCTACCGGCAAGGTGACCTCGACCAATGTGCCTTTGCCCACAACACTTTTGATGACAAGATTCCCGTTATGTTCATGGACGATCTTTTTACAGAGCAGGAGGCCGAACCCAGTCCCCTTCTCTTTAATAGAATAAAAAGGCTCTCCCAGAAACTTCAGTCGTTCGGGGGGGATCCCTGTTCCTTCATCTTTAATACTGACAACAATATACTTATCTTCCCGCATCATTGATATATCTATATTTCCGCCAGCAGGCATCGCTTCCATACTATTCCTGAGGATGTTAAGGAAAAGCTGTGTCACCTGCTCCTTTACTCCATGCAAGATCTGGTCCGAGGGGTGATAAAGGTTGATCTTCGTCCCTCTCTCGATAAGCTGCTCCTTCATATGTTCAATCAAGGGCAGGATGATATCATCGATAATACATATTTTTTCTCTTTGGAGGGACTGCGGTTCTGCCAGAGTCAAAAATTCACTTGTTACCGCATTGATGCTTTCCAGCTCCCTTGACACAATATCAAGGTAATTGAAGTCGACCTCTTTCTGATCCTTCATAAACTTGATGAACCCCAGGCTGCTTGTCAACGGATTCTTGATTTCATGAGCGACCCCGGCTGCGAGCTTACCAGCCAAGGCAAGCTTTTCCTTCTCTTTCATGAATTTATCAAGCTGTACTTTTGCAGTGATATCATGAAAGGTTGTGATCACCTTTTCAAGTGAGTCTTCCTCGTCTTCAAAAACGTTCCGGGTATTTACCAGGACCCACCTCACTTCCTTTGACCGGGGATGATAAAAGCCCATGACAAAGTTTTTGATCTCCTGCTGGGTCCTGATTGCTTTCCTCCAGGGGTGTTCCCTTAAATGGAGACTTTCCCCATTCTCATCAACCAGCTGCCAATCATGATCTTTAAGGTGAATCTCCCTGATTTCATCCTTATCCACCCCAATAATTTCAGCAGCGTTCGGGTTTGCGTATAGGATCCTTCCTCTTACATCCTGTACAGTGATTCCACATGCAATGGCATCATAATATCTCTCCCGCTGCCTGTTCAGTAAAATCCTGTCTGTAATATCGTACATCGTAATCAACGCGCCCTCTTCAAAACCCAGCGGCAAAATCTTAACCTCAAAGTACTTCTTGACTCCCTTAACAATCAAAAGTACTTCTGCGGAGCCGGATTTCAACAGTTCAGCCAATTCAATCGGTACCAGCCCCTCTTTTAAAGAAGAAATCAAATCGAACAGTTCTTGCCATGCAAACCGACTAAACCGGATTGTTCATGCCCAAGCAGCCGCACCAGGGATTGGTTCACAAATGTAACCCTCATATCCTTGCATAAGCCAATGATGATTTCATCGGTGGAACTCAACACATTCTCCATCTGGCGGTTCACTTTCACCAGATTGCTCTCTGCCTGCTTCTGCAAGCTTACATCCCTTATAACAAGATGTATGAAATTCATTTTCCCGACCATGTTCGTTATTCCCTTTATTTCCACAGTAACCCTGCTGGAATCTGGCCTGATGACCTCAAGGTCGATGATATGGTGGGAGTAGTTCCCCACGTTCCTCAGCCCCTTGAAATAGCTGACAGCCTTTTCTCTATCAAAACGGTGAATCCTTGAAAACAATGAGATTTTATTTGCAGTTTCACCTGGATATCCTAATATCTTCTGGGCCTCTTTATTAAGATAGATCATATTTTCTTCCTCAAATACCACGATGCCATCCGGATTATCCTCCACCAGGCTCCTGTATTTTTGAGTGCTCACAAGCAAAGTCTTCTCGTAATCCTTCCTCTGTGAAATATCAATTCCAGTACCTATGATATATCCCTTATCAAAATCATCCTCGTTCAGATAGGAAACAGACCACTGAATAAAAAGACTTTCCCCCCTTATTGAGACCCAGCAGCTTTCATAGGTTTGATCAGGCATCAAACCGCACTGGCAGTTATTCAAAAAAGTCTTCTTTTGCTCGTCACCCAAAAGCAGATCCCAGATTGCCATTCCCTGAAGTTCGTCCGAAGAGTAACCTGTCTTGTCTTCACAATACTTATTGATACTGATGATATGCCCGCTTCTATCCATGATGATGATATGGGACTGAACACCATTCAGCAGCTCCAACGTTCTATTTTTATCAGCAAGCCACTCATCCTGCAATTCCTTTTTCATCTCAATGTTCTTGATTGCACTCAAAACGTAATAGAATCCATTCCACTCCAGCAACGAGGATTTTAATTCAACGACTGCTGTTTCATCATTTTTCGTGGTAAGCTCCATTTCAAGCGAGCCCTGCTTATTCTTTATTAGCTGATCTTTAATGAAATTAAAAAGCTTGCAGCTTATATTCGAAAATAACACCCGCTCCGGATCCATTGTAAGCAGTTCTTCTTTATCATATCCGAGCAGCTCACAAGCTGCCGGATTGGCATCAACCAGTGAACAGGAATTGAAATGATTATCAAACCGGGAAATCAACACGGCTTCATCCATATGGTCATAGAAGGCAGAAAGTAGAATAGAAATCTCGTTACTTGCTGCGACCGGGGTCTTCATGCCTCCCACCCTTTCTATTTACTAAACAGTTATTTTGATAATAGAGCACGCGGTAAAAGAAAAGTCTTTGACGGAGTGATGTAAGGGGCGTCAGCAGATAAATCAGGGGTTTCCATCTTGCACTGAAAGACTACTATTTCGAACTCTGAATTATACGATAAAGTTATGATAAAAAGACAGAAAAGTCAATCATATTTTTCCGCTTTCGCACTTCTTCTCCGATTATTTACAGCCGGAGCCTGCATTCATCCTATAATTTCAATGTCATGAACCTGCTGTTACTATCTTCTATATAATCAGAAAATGGACCGCAGTACTGAAATCCAAAGCCTTCATATAGTTTCCTAGCAGGCTCAAAAGCCCCCATTGACCCCGTTTCCAAGCTTAGCCTCGTATAGCCCCGCCTCTTTGCCTCTTCAATAATATGCTGAAGCATTCTCTTAGAAACACCTTTCCTCAGATGGCGGGACGCCGTTTTCATGGATTTAATCTCACCATGCCGCAAATCCAGTTCCTTAAGAGCGCCGCAGCCGACCAACTCTTCATCTATCCAGGCACTCCAAAAGGTAATCTCCGGCTTCCTCAATCCATCCAGATTCAAAGCATGCCTGCTCTCCTCGGGAGAATGCATAGCCATACCCTGAAGGTGATCCATAATCAGTTCCTCTACTTCATGTCTTGTTAAATCATCTATTCTAATCTCCATTAATTTTTCTCCTTCAAAAAAGAAACAGTATAAACAATTCATATTCGAGAAAACAATGGATTTTCCTCTATATTTTTTCAAATATGTGGAATTTACTTTAATTCAGTAAAAAATTTCAAGTCGATGGTTGCACTCTTTAATTGCCTGGCGGGGTTCGTCAATGGCAATCCCCAACTACCATCGGCACTGAAGGCTCGGACGGCGATGAGCGGCGAATCTCTTCGTCCGCTTCGCTCGTTCACATCCTCATGGGCAGAGCCCACTCCGGTGCTCTCTCCCTCTCGTCCTTGACCTTCTTGCTCCTCCCCATCCTCGCTGTGCTTCCGAAAAGGCTTAGAGAACTAAACAATCTATATAAGTATTTTTTTCTACACTACAAGAAAAGAGCACCCCTTGGGTACTCTTTTGGTTGCCTGGCGACGTCCTACTCTCACAGGGGGAGC